>CAZPEZ010000003.1:0-108391 GCA_964585715.1 uncultured Occallatibacter sp. | reverse complement strand
CGGGCCGGGATGCCTATTACATTGGCCTGGTGTTCAACGGGCTGGGATCGGCGCTGTTTGCCTGGGTGCTGTTTCAATCGCGGTACATTCCGCGGGTTCTGGCGTTGTGGGGCGTTTTGAGCGCCGTTTATGAGGGGTTCTGCAGCTTTGCCTATCTCTTGTATCCGAGATTTGGGAAGATGCATATCATCGTTGTCTTTCCTTCAGCGCTTGATTTCCCTCTTCCTCGATACGATTGTCCCAACGCGGCACATCCAAATGGTCTGCTCACGAAACGGGTAGAGTCGAGATTGTGTCACCCTCAACCCGGAATAGGAAGTGCGCCAGCTCACAGCTACTTCCCAATCGGCCACAAGAACAACTCGACCATACGCCGACTCTCTGTCAGTAAATCGCAGTCATGATCGAAGCGGTAATATCCATGGGCCAGTGCGCAACGATGAGAGGCGCCAGGCGACGTGTGCGCAGATAGAAGGCCATCATCACTAGGCAGCCCGGAAGAAACGCCAGGAACCGGAAGGCCAGGTACTTCCAATCGGGAACGAAGGGCACCGCGCAGTGCTGCGCCGCCCACAAGAATCCGACGATGCAGTATGCCAGCCAAGTGCGGCCTGTGAGCGCCTGCAGCCGCGGCATCGCGTAGGCCTGGTAAGTGGCTTCCTCGGTCGGCGACCAGATCATCCACCAAAGCGTCACACTGTAGACCGTGGCCCAGATGGGCAAAGCGTGCACGTGCAGCAGATAGCTGGTCAGGGTCTTGTCGGTCGCCCCGTAGAGCAGCATCCGGGCCACATAGCTGCCGCCCAGAAAAAAAGGGAAGATGAGCAGGAAATACCCCAGGCCGAGCCAGACGTCATGCCCGAATCGCATGTTTACCGGCCCGACCAGGTCGCGCAGGCGGATGCCTTCCCGTCGTGTGAAATATCTGAGTCCGATGAGACAGCCGATATCCACCAGCGTGCCGTAAACGTCCCACCAGTCCCCCGCCGCGCGCCAAGGCGAGGAGCGATGCAAGGCAAGCAGAATAAGCGCTACCATTCCCTGCGACAACATCAGCAGCACTGACCGCGCCGAGACCATCAGCAGCGGTCCCATCCACGGAATGCACCCCGCCGCTGCGCGCTCCTTGATCTGAGAGAGGGAATTGTCCGGGAACGGAACTAAGGGCGCAACTTCGTGAGTAGGCATTTGGAGGGACCTTCTCCGGCGTGGATTCTAGCAGGATTTGGCGCATGGTTCGGTGAAGTCGGACAAGCCCTCAAAAGAACGGGATCTCGACTGATTTCCAGGATCTCGCCTGCGCTCCGAGCGGGTGACCCGCCAACCAGAAATAGCTAGTTAAGCAACAAACGGGCCGAGCTGTTATAAAAGATGAAACTACCGGTTGGGCTGGTCGCGAGTTGGACATTGAACTCTGAGAAAGCCCTCTATTGCCAATCAGAACCGGTTGGGCTGGTCGCGAGTTGGACATTGAACTCTGAGAAAGCCCTCTATTGCCAATCAGAACGATCATGCACAGTCCTGATGTGAGCTGGCCCGAGTAGCGTGGGACTTCGATTTCCCAGCCAAGGATCGTCAATGAACGCCACTTTGTTCTATAGGATTGCAGCAGTTCTATTCGTCCTCTTCACCTTTGGTCACACGTTTGGCTTTCTGAGCTTTCGCCCTTCTTCGGCGGAAGGACAGGCGGTTCTGGAATCAATGAATCGAGTACATTTCCAGGCCGGTGGCCGCACCTGCAGCTACGGTGAGTGGTATCGCGGCTTTGGTCTTTCGATCACCGTCTCGATGCTGTTCTGGGCAATTCTCTCCTGGCATCTCGGGGAGATGGCGCGGACCACTCCGCATGCGATTGGGGTCCTTGGCTGGGCTTTCTTTATGGTTCAGGTTGTAGGCGTTGCGATGGCGCTCCTGTATTTCGGCCCGCCTGCGATGGTGCTTTCTGCGTTAGTAACTGCCCTAGTCGGAATCGGGGCGTGGCTGACGCCGCGGTAGTAGTAAGCGGACGTAGCATCGGCCCGACATCAAATGCAGCCCTCAGGTATGCGGTGCACTGCAACAGTAGAATCGCCGCGCCAGTGGTTCGTTCACCGTCCACCGGTGGAACTCTATGAGTAGGATTCGCCCCTCGACGCAGTTGTCCTCGACCAACGCGCGGCTGTTGAGCTGATTCGGCATCTCGACCTGGCGAACATCCTCAGTAAAGAACTCACGCAGTTTATCTCCTGCTTCCCCGCGCTGAAGGGCAGCCAACTACTTGCGAACGGTAGCTACGTTCCTGGCTTCTTCGTCTGTCATATTCCCATTATGATCTGAACGCTCGAATCGTCGCTGGTGGTTTGTGGGCAAGTGCCCGTCATTTTGAAACGCCAGGACTACGAATCGGTGGCTGACACCGGGCGAGCCTTCGCATCTGCCGGTTGATCTGCTGCGTCCTTTTCAAACTAACGAGATAAAGGCCTGGCGGGTTGGCCCGAGAGTGGGCAATGTGCAGAACAACGATCCGACGCTCATCGCTCCTTTCTGTAACGCTCCTGCGAGCTTCGTCACTATCCTATGAACGTGGTTAACGCTCGTGGCGTGCAATCGCCTGCACACGGGCTCCGAAATCACCGACCATAGGAGAAGAAGAATGCGCGTCCTTCGACTCACGGAGTTTGTCTTAGTCTTGCAGAACTATTTCGCCCGCGAAGACGGCCAAGACCTGGTGGAATACGCTCTGGTAGTGGCGTTGATCGCATTTGGCGCCGTCGCCTCAATGAAGGGCCTATCCACTGAAATCCAGACTGCCTTCAATGTTCTTTCGAGCGATCTGGGCACGGCACTCTAGCTACCATTCGACCCCAAACAGGATGGTAGTTAAGGACTCAAAGCAAGAACCGATCCCCTCTTTGGGGGTTGACAGAGGCCCTGTGACGAATCGGCTCAATCCTTTGCCGAAGTGGACGCAACCAGCCGGCCGACAGCCAGGTTTCCGGTATTGAGAACTCCGACCACCCACAATCCAGACACACCCGTACGTCTGGAGCGGGGCTCATTGGAGGATGACTTAAGGTTCTTGGAACATTCTGGAAGAGTCGGACCTCTGCGGGGACAAGAGCCACGGCTTCGGACTCGCACTTGGGACACATCTAGCTGACCGCCTCTTCAGAGTTGGATTCTGAGGGATGGTCGATTCTAGGCGGCTTTGATCGCGAGACGCCATGCCCCAAAACGGTAGTTTGTCACCCGCGACGCTTGCCACGTCCGTAACCGATCCCGAGGTGACCATAAGAGCCCCGCGCGCGCGCGTAGTTCTGCCGAAAGTGGTGTGCTCAGTCATCACTCCTTGCCAGTGGGGAACGCTGGATGCTTACGCTCATCCAGACTTTCCCTCTCAACTTGCAAATCCCGCAAACTATGCGGGATTCGCACTTTCCCACCGCCTCTACGACTGACTATTAATCAAACCGGACACTTCTGTGCGGCGTCACGCTTATTCTCCAGGGATTCTCCGTAGGTTGAGTTGGTTTTGAGGACGCTGTCCAGAGCCACAAGCGGAGGATGCGTCTTGCACCTGCGTTGATTCAGGGTCTTCGAGATGGGATCGGGTCGGTTGAGGGTTGAATCTCGTATAGACGGAACCGCTTAGCGGCTCTTTTGTCAGTCTTGGCACTAGCACGAAGATCGAGGAGTCGGGTCAAGAGCGCTGGAATCTCGCTCTTCTGATCCGATTTACGAAGCGCCACGATCAAGTGGTCGATAGCCTGTTGGTCGCTCGAATCGAGAGCCAAGGCGGCGTGACTCTGCTCGATCGCGGACTTTGCGTGCCGCGCGAACTGTGGGAATATTGTCATGCAATGGGACATTTTCGCGCAGAAGAGAGTGTCGGCCCTCCGCTTCGGAGACCCGCGGCAAGTAGCAGCTGAATTGTCAGTTGACGAGAACGCCCCGAGTCACTCTTCCAGCCGTGAAATGAATGCGAATTGGGAGTTCCGCGAAGGTTGCGGGCCAACCGGACCTTACCAAACATCGTGCAACGTCTGGATGCAGGGTGATCCACTCGGAATGAGGTTTTGCACCCGTTTGGCCCGCAGTCTTGAGCTGCTCGCTGAAGACTCTAGACCTTCACACTATCGAGGTGTCCACTGAGGATGGCTGGTAAAGAGCCCTCCGAGAAATCCAAGCTGGTAGACCAGGAAGGAGCCGAAACAAAGACTCGCCATCCCGGAAGCGGCTCCGAGATACTTACCCAATTTGGTAAAGCGATCTCCGCCGAACGAAAGCGGAACGGCGATTGTAGCAGTCATGCACATCATCCCGATCATGGTTCCTGCTCCGAAGATCAGCAGATACACGGATGCCCAGATAGGGTTATGGATTGTCGAGAGGACGAGCAACGCCACGGCCGCGGATCCAGCAAGGCCATGAACAAGACCGATCGCCAGAGGTCTCAAGCATTGGTAGAGACCAAGCCGACCAACCGAATCGTCAAAGAAGCTCTTCGTTTTGGTTGCCTTCATCATTCGCGGTCCCGGCCTGTTTGTAGTGCCGGCGATTGCCGGAGTGAAGGATGTTGTGATCTTCTGCATCACGCCGGTTAGGTTCAGAGCGCCAAGCAGAATGAGCATGACAGCGACACTGAACTCCATCGATAACCCAAGGCGGGGCGGAATCTCGACTCCAAAAAGGATGATCAAGGAACCAACAATGAAGATTGTGATCGTGTGACCCAATCCCCAGATTGAACCGATAACTGCGGCATTGCGAATGCTTCGCTGTTTGCTAACGATGGTTGAAATGGCCACCACATGATCAGCATCGGTCGAATGGCGCATGCCGAGAATCAGGCCCAGCCCAGTAACGAATAAGATTGGGCCTAGTCTCTCTTTGGATAGCACGCGCCCATCCAAGTGGACCGATGAGAGGGCTTGAATCGCCAGTACAAAGCCAAGAACGGTGATGAATGCGCAGGATGCAACTGGAAGCCAACGCCTGGTCAGTGGTCCATCGACCTGAAGACAAGTCATAAAGCGGCGCGCGTAGACCATCAGCATTCCAAACCCGATCAGCACCGCGGCAAGCCCAATGCTGAAGGCCAGGATCAGGAAGAAGCCCAAGCCGATTCTGTGCAACGCGAATGCGCTCAAAAGCACGATCAGTGCGGCTGGGCAAGGGACGATTCCCCCGGTGACGCCCAAGGTGAAAAGTTGAGTCAAGCTCACAGATTTTGTCGGGCTCGCATCGCGTTGAACCGGGCTACTTTCTATCGCGCGCCTCCAGAATGCCCAATGAGCATGGGACGCACCAGGGGCATGAGAGTGATCCGTGGCCGTTCCCGTCAGGCGGCGCAGGAGCATATAGCAGCCGAGCACTGCAATTGTGACGCCGGAGAGTGCGCCGAGCCAGGGATAGAGTTGCTCGGGAACGATGTTACGCGAGGCGTATAAGGTAATTGCCCCGAGAGCGAACACGCCGGCTGTGTGCGACACCGTCACGATGAGACCAAGTAGAAAAGCATGACGCGCGGTTCCCCTGGAGCCGACGAGATATGCGGCGACGATGGTCTTCCCGTGGCCAGGCTCCAAAGCGTGAAGCCCGCCAAGACCGATGGCGATGAGGGCCGCGGTGAACAAGAACCATGCACTCAAGTTTTGTGCTTGGATCAGTTCAGTGAATCTGCTGCGCGGCGTCTGCTGTCGATTGGCCTGGAGATGGAGGGTCGTGGATGCCGCCGACGAAGACCGTAACCCTGCATGGACCTGCGCTGCACGAGGAACCGCGGCCTGTTTCGGCCCTTGGTTGTCCAGCCCAGTTCCATGCTCGCTCGTCACCTGATCCGGTTCGTGAATGTTTCTGGCCGTTTCCGCGCCCGCCCGGGACAAGGTCAGAGGCAGCGCAGCCCTAGTTTCTGCCGGTAATGGGGGCAGTGCTGCGACCAGCGAGGCTTCGAGATCCTGGGGAGGGCTTGTCAGGAGATCGGTTGGATAATTGCTCAACTCGCCGCTTCGATCGGCTGCAGGAACCGAGCTGCGCAGCAAAGAACCCCCAGGAGCAAGAGCCGTGATTTCCTTCCATCCAGTGTGGCCGGGGTAGTTGTTGTCTACATAGTGAATGCCGACATGCTGGCGGTCGAGGGTCGATGGGTAAACCGCGTCGTACACAAAGCCCATCTTCATCGTGGGGAGACCACCTGCACCGGGAGGGAAGATGACTCCACTGGAGACCAGGCGAAGGGGAATTGGTCTCCCGTCCACATCAAGAATGAGACAATTGCCGAGCTCTGCGCCTCGAGCAACCACGTAGTTGGTCACTGCAGGGGAATCGGGGTCGATTGTGTTGGCTGGAATATTCGCCTGTTGTAATTCCTGATAAGTGGGAATCTCTGCCAGATCGATGAAGTACTGGACGCGAATATGGTCGCTCTCGAGGGTGATCCTGGAGTAGTGATTCACGCTGAAATTGCCCATAGGATGCGCCGAGGCCAGACGAAAGACGGCGAGCATGAGGAACAGGAACGCGAATCCGCGAAGCTTGCTAGCGAGCATCGTCATTCGAGCCTCCGTTTAGTCCGGCCCGCGCTACCAGCATCATGAGTCTTTTCTCGGCGATGTCTGCGTAGATCAGATGGAAATGCCGATTGATCTGAAGTGCCTTCTCCAACTCGTTGCGAGCTTGTTCTCGATGTCCGAGCCCGTCCGCGATCATTCCGGCGTGAAATAACAAGAGCGCATCCCGCGTTCCGAAGTGCATCGCCTTCTCGCTTGCTTTGGCGGCCTCTTCCAACTTGCCGTTCTTGTAGAGAGCCCATGCCAGCGCATCCCACGTGTAAACGTCGCGGCGCACTTCAAGTTCTTTCTGCGCAAGATCGAGGGCCTCGGCGAGTTTCGTATCATGATCGGCATAGAATAGAGCCAAATCGCGATTGTGAAGCACTTGATTGATGTGCCCAAGGAGTCCGATGTATTCGACAAGCGCATACTGTTTTTGAGCTTCTGTCCGGTTCCCCGACTTTGCGTAGAGGTCGCCTAGCTCCGCAATAAAGATGGGCATCGGCACGACGGCAATGGCCTCTTGGTACAACATAATTGCTTCCGCATATCTCCCATTGTTTGCTCTAAGCCTAGCCAAAGCAGCCAAAGCGCGATAGTCCCCGGGATGCGTGTTGAGTGCGGCAAGATAGGCCGCATCGGCGGAAGCAGCGTCTCCAGCTTGCGTAGAAAACTCTCCCAACTCGTAGTAGAGCCAGGCAAGATTCTCACTCTGGAGCTGGGCCTCAATCCCCTCCGTCACCGCAGTCTTCATCAGACGAATGGCACCCTCGGTGTCGCCGGCGATGAACTTGAGATAGGCGAGGCGGCTGTCGCGCGCATACGCTGCTCGGGGAGAGAGGGTCATATCGCGAGGAGTTAACTTGCTGTAGGCAACGGCGGCCTTGTCGTAGTCACCCATATCGGCGTAGCCATCCCCCACAATGGCGAAGGGCGAGAGATCGCCAGTTCCTAGGGACAACGCCTTCTGCGCAAAGCCAAGAGCATCCGCGAACCGATGCTCCCCCATGCATATTTCCGCCATCGTTCCCAACGCGGTGTCGGCTGAAAAATCCGAGGAATCCAGATCCAGCGACTTCTTCAGCGACTCTTCAGCGAGTTGATAATCGCTCACGTCGCCTGTCTCTCTGGCGCGCTGGAGATAGGCGGCTCCCAGTCCTGCATATCCTGCAGCGTCATTCCCGTTGCGAGCCACACTCACCTGCGCTGTGTGGATGAGGTGGTTGGTGGCAGTTGGTCGAGGTGTCAGCAGATCCACGGAGACCGAAACAAAGACCGGGGATATTGCTGTCTTTTCGGTTCTCGCGGGCGCTTCCGCTCCAATGCGCCGATCCTCTGGAACCGCAGATTGACGAGATGCAACCGCGTTCGAAGCCGGCGACGCAGATTCGATCTTGGATACTCTGTCTTGAGAGCTATCTGTGGCGGCGGGGAAGCCGAGCGCTTTGCGCGCATCAGCCGCGAAATCCGATGACGGATCGACCTGTGCGGAACGCTCGAAGTACATGGCGGCCTCAGCACTGTTGTTCACCTTTTGCGCGATGCGGCCGGCGTGATCGAAGATCCGAGCACTTTGGATTCCCACCGCGAGAGCCCTCTGGATCGTTTGATCCGCTTCCTGGAGTTTGCCATTGACGTAAAGCGCCCAGGCGTAGGCATCCAGCGTCCAAACATCCTGCCGTACATCCGCCTCATGCTGAGCTAATGTCAGAGCATTCGGCGCAGTGGAAGGGATTCCGGCATACATCCGGATCAGGTCCAATTTCGAGCTATCCGTAGCCAAGTCCGGTGCGTTCGCCTGCTTCTCGAACCGTGTGTAAGTGGCACGAGCTTCGCCGGTACTTCCTGCCGCTTCTTGCGCCCTTGCCAACTCATAGAGGACGTGAGGATCGGGATCGAGGGTGGATGCCTTCGTCCAAAGTTGAATCGCCTCGTTGACTCGATTCTGGCCCTCTCGAACGCGCGCCAGATTCTCCATCGTGGAAGGATAATCAGGAAACAGTTGTTCAGCCTGTTCCAGCGTTTGTGCCGCTTCGTCATTCTGGCCGGAGTCAATGTAAATTGATGCGATCTGATTGGCAATCCACGCCAGCTCTTCCACCTCGGCAGGCGATGTCTGCGAGTACGCCTGGTTGAGAAACTCGATTGCGCCGCGAGCATCGCCGAAGAGCATCCGCAGCTTGGCCCCTATCAGAAGTGCCGGCGTGTTGTTGGGCCGCATATTCATCATCCACTGCGCATTCGTGTCGGCTTCTGAATACTTGCCGAGCGCGATGTCTGCCTCTGCGAGCAGACCGTAGGTCATCACGTCGTCCGGCATACGGAGATGGAGTGTGGCAGCCTGCTCTGCGGCCTCACTGAACTGATGACGACCTAACATGAGAACGACTTGCGTTTTCCGTAACTGAAAGTCCGCCGGGTCTAGTTTCATACCCTGTTTGAGAGCTGCATCCGCGTCGCTCAAGTATCTGAGATCAGCGGTCTCGCGAGACCGACGCAGAAAGGCGAGGGCCAACTCGTTATAGGCTTGGACCTTCTTTGGATCTGCCTCGATTTGTTGCTTCGCCGCAACGATTCTCTGTTGTGCTGGAGTGGATTCGCGAACGATCGTCTGGCTAGACAGGCTCTGCTGTTTTGTTAAAGGGAGTGGGGTCTGTTGGGCCACTCCCGTTCCAGAGAGCAGGACACAAAGAATGAAAAGTTTCGGCGGCAAAGGCTTCATGCGGAACCCCATTGTTTCAATATGTGAAGGTTCAGTGATTCTCTGCGCGGAGATCGAATCCGCGCAGAGAATCGGCTTTGTTCAGATGGCCGTGTTGGGTAGGTTTGAGGCAGCGGCCGGTGTCTGCATATCAGTTCACTGGGCACGCCTCAGAACCGCCCTGGTTTGCCGGCGGCGCATCCGAGTTCTGCGCGCTGGAGGGACCCGGCTGATCTCCGCAGCCAGTGGAATCTCCTGCGCTGATATGACGACTGTCCCGTCCACTGTATGCATAGTGGACATAGGGGAAAGTTTCTTGCGGGGGGACGTCGGGTGCGTTGACACCATCGCCGATCAGGTTGTTGGGGGCAATGTCGAACCCGTGGCTGAGAATGCCACCGCCTACAACTCGAGCTGCGATATCGACCACATCATCGGTCAAACGGCGGCCATTAGGGAAGCCGGCAGGATCGCCTCCAATCAGTCCGAGACGGCTTCGGTTGGGAATCGCTGTGGGATGAACACCCGTGTTGAGCCGCAAAAGGTCGGCGATGGGCCCGGCTTTTGTGCCCGCCGGGGCAATCGGAGCTGCATACGTCACCAGCGGCAGAAGATCCGTGCGCGGCGGAGTGGGAATCTTGATCCCGTAAACAGCGTTGAACACTCTCGCGAGGAGTGGATCAAGATCGAAAGAGGCAAACTGACTATCGTTCACTGGATCGGACATGCTCCAGTAGTCTTTGCTGCCGGTCCCGATGATCAGTTCATTGACCAACGGATTACCCAAGCGCTGAATCTGAGCCAGATTGCCAAAGTTTTGTGCCGGCTTCGGAGACGGACGAATCGTGACTTCAGCCCTGGAGGTAGTCGCCCAGGCGCCGATAGTGCCCTTCGGATCGGTGGCTGAATGAATAGCTCCATCGCAGGTCAGCAACCAGATGGGCACCTCGATCGCGATGGTATTGACGTTGAATCCAGCAACGGCGTTGGGAGCCAGGTTGAGATAGTTGTCCTTATCGTGCGATGCCGAAAGAACACCGCCGCCGGCGCTGGTACGGAAGTTAAAGCTGTCGAAGGCTGCGCCCAGGTCGATAAAAAACGGATCTGCGACGGTGCCCGCGAAAACCCTAATGTCAGAGGCGCCATCATGGCCTTCGAGGCTGTAGATTCCCTCCGCGGCCAGGGAGTCGTAGTCCGGCATGGTGCGTGGACCTACGTTGCTGGGGACTGCGATGAGTGGGCTACCCGCTGTATTCGTAAGCGCGATAGTGCGAGAGCCCTTGATCATATTCACGGTGAAGGTCTGTTGCAGGCTCAGGCCTGCGGCCCCGGGACCGCTCAGAGACGTAATTGCGGGTGGAACGATCGGCGTGCCGGGTGCGACGGGTGCGGGAGAGTTGGAGGGTGCGTTGATTCCGCTGCCTGCACCTACGAATCCAGTGAAGACCTGAGGAGCGCGGATGGTGGTCTGGAACCTGAACTGGAAGGTGACGTCGGCCCGTGCATCTTGATCGTTGTCGATCTTGATCTGATAGACGATCGACGGGTCGAACGGAAAGTAGTTCGGTCCATTGCTTGGCTGCAGGAATGGGTCAACATTCATGATGAATGTGACTCGATCTGGATGATCGTAGCTGACAAACGCGTAAAAGTCGGTGATGTCAGCAGCGTGATCCAGGGCGGTGATCGGCGCTTCCCGGTGACTCGAGGCGAATGCGCCTGGCTGAAACGCAATCAACAGACTCAATGAGAGTCCGATTGCAGACCTCAGTTTTGACATGGTGCTCTCCTAGTTCACTTGGTTTCATTGAGGAATGGGCCGACCTGAACCAGGCGTCGGTAGACAGGGGAGAGGCTCAGGACTCGCCACTCGTTTGCATAGAGAACGGCTGAGCCGCAGCCTTGGATTGCACTTGCGGTTTAATATTTAACGAGAATTCTGGTCTTGATGAAATCTGCCCAAGTCGAGCATTCTGCCGACCGGCGCACCCGACTAACGGGCGTACAACATGGGCGTCTGGCGATGATCGTCCCGGCGCATGTCATCGACACTCTACCCCACAGAAGGGCGCGCTTATGCCCGATCGCGCGCAAATCCATAAACGCCGATCCTGCGTATATTGATTGATGGCTGAAATCATGACACTCGGTAGCACGAAGACTGTACTCGTGATGCTTCCGATTTTCATGCTCCCTCCGCCATAAAGTATCGACAATCAATAGCCTGCGCAGAGAGTTCGAGCTTCCGAATCCTTCCAATCAATTTCGCGGGCGCTCACCCCAGCGAACATCGGCTGATGCGGCGCCTTAGCGCGATATGCGAGCGGCTACCATGCGCTGATCTTGTGCCGCGCATGGTCACTGCGATCGGATGGCGCGCCGACGCGCACGTCTCTTCTGAATCAGTTGGTCAACGACGGTGGGCACTGAGAAGACCCGGTGCAAGACAGCCGGGCCCTCCTCGCAGGATCAGTAGTAGATCTTGACAGCAAGCTGCAGCAGTCTCGGAGCGAGCGCCCCGGTGAGATCTCCAAAGGTCGGGGTGCCCATGATCGTTGAGTTGATCGAATTCTGGGGGCCGGGTGCGGCGAATTGGAAGTTTGGGTGATTAAATGCGTTGAATGTTTCGGCGCGCAACTCGATGTGGCGCTGTTCTCCGAGAGGGATCTTCTTCAGCAGGGCGAAGTCAACATTCTTTTCGTTCGGTCCTTCGAGGCTGTTCATGCTGACGTCGCCCGTGGAACCGAGAGCCGGATTTTGAAATGCGCAGGTGTTGAAGAAGGTGCCTGCAACACAAGGCTTGGAGGTCGCTTTCACGCCGGGAACGAAGTCAGGACGCTGCTGGCCATCGGAGTTGGCAAAATCCGCGTTGCCATCGGTAACCGTGAACCACGTTCCTGACGACAGAGTCACGATTCCCGACCAGTTCCAGTCGCCGATGATATGGTCAACGATCGAGTTGCGCGTCGCGAGGCGGTGACCCGTGCCGAAGGGCAGATCATAGAGGTAGCTGGCCACGAAGCGATTTCGCACATCGAAATCAAGTGGGCCGTATTCCCGATTGGGGTACAGACTGTTGCGGAAACCGTCGTTGTTCTGCGATCCAAGGTCGGCGCTGCTGGCGTTCCCTAGTGACTTGCTGTAGGTGTAGTTGACGATGAACTCGAGTCCCTGTGCGAGGCGCTGCTGGAACGAAGTCTGCAAGCCGTCATAGTTCGACGATCCCGATGATCGCAGATAGCCGATCGCGGCATCCACGTAGGGGAACGGACGCCGTGGGGCAGTTGGAGCCGAAGGATCGGCCGTAGGCTGTGCCTGATTCCCGTTGAGGTAGATATAGGAGCGGTCGGCCTTGGATCCGACATAGGCGACTTCGAACATCGTCTTGCCGGTCAGCTCATATTGCGTGCTCAGGTGCCACTGCAGCACATAGGGCATGCGCAGGTCTGTTTGAAGAGCAAAGAGAGTAGGCGTATTGGGATCGGTGAGGGAGTTCGTGGGGAATCCCTGAGAGAGCACGCTTATGCCAGGCACCGAACAATCCTCTGCTGCCGCCGCATACGAGGGCAGACCGCAGGGAGCCGCAAAGGTCTGACTGATGAAGTAGGGCGGATTGAAGCCAGGACTCGGATTGCTGTAGGGGCCGGCTTCATCTCCGTTGAAGAAGACGCCGAAGGCACTTTGGATGGCAAGACGCTTGGTCGCGTTATAGGCCAAACCAACGCGTGGACCGAAGTCTTTATAGTCGGTCGAGATTAAGGCACTCGACGCATTGTGATTGACCGGCAGGGTCGCAGCGAGTGTGGGGGTGAGGCTGACATCGCTGTCGTGCGGAATGTCGAGGTTGCCGGTGACGGGATTGAAGTTTGCCTGCGCATCGTCCTTGGAATACACGGGAGAAAAGAACTCGTAGCGCAGCCCGAGATTCACGGTGAGTTTCGGGAGGACGCGCCAGTCGTCCTGCGCGAACAGTGCATACGTATGACGGTAATAGTCGATGTTATTCAGGTTGTTGATATTGCCGCCGCTGGGCTGGCCGGTGAGCAGTGTGGCGAGGCTGTTGCCGCCTGTGCCGGGATCGCCTGCATTGTCGGTGTATACGTGGGTGAAGCTCATGGTGCCGCGCGGATCAGCGGGCTCATAGATCGAGAACCGCTCGGGACGGACTTCTCCGCCGAGCTTCCAGGTATGGCGACCGGCGATCAGAGTGAACGTATCGGATATCTGGTAGGTGGTTTGCCTTTCGATGGCCGGAAGAAAAGTTGGGCTGCCCAGAGTGGAGGCATCGCTGAATGTAAGTTGCGGCAGACCGCCGTTGCTCGTTCCGGCTACATAGGGCACGCCAGGAAATCCAACTTGAGCGGAGACGTTCTCACCGTAATTTTCCTGGTAGCGGCTGGTCTTGATCCAGTTGAAACCAAGGCGGGCCTCGTTCACCCTGTGAGCCGAGAAAACGTGTACTTCATTGGCTGCGCCGGCGTACGCGGTAATCTGCTGGATGCCGTCGAAGAATCCGCCGCCGTCGGCGATGCCCGGAAATGGAGACGCGATGTTCTCGGGGGTGTTGCTCATGCTGAACCGATAGAATGCCGTGTCATGCTGCGACCAAACCTGATCGATGCGCGCGTCGCCCTGATTGGAGGTTTGGGTCGTCACGGGATCGGACAGGTAGTTAAAGCCGTTTCCTGAGGCATTGGAACTGGGAAAGAGATTGATGAGCGCGCTGCCGAGCGAATCGATTTTGGAAGACGGAATAACATTGGTTGGATTGCCGTTGGAGTAGCCAAACGGAACTCCGCAGAAGCCGCTGCTTGTCGCCTGTGTCTGGGTGGTATCAAAGAGCTCACCTTGATAGGTTGGCACACCGTTGCAATCGAGCACGCCGGTTGGGGAGGTGAGGTCGAGTTGGTCTGAAAAATCACCCGCCCTCTGCGCAGCGGTGGGCACGACCGATGTGGTTGTCTGCGCCTGGCTCTGGCGCAGCCCCTGATAGTCGGCAAAGAAGAGCAGTTTGTCGCGAATGATTCTGCCGCCAATGCTGGCGCCGAACTGATTCTGGTGATAGGGCTGGCGCGCGGTATCGAAGTAGTTCATCGCGTCCATGTTCTGGTTGCGCAGGAACTCATAGAGGGCGCCATGGAAGTCGTTCGCTCCGCCTTTGGTTGTGGCATTGACGATCGCGCCGGTCGAGCGTCCGAACTCGGCATCGTAGTTGCCTGTTTCGACCTTGAACTCCTGGAGAGCATCGGGAGGAGGCATCACGACATAGTTGGCTTCGTTCAGCAGGTCGGGCAAATTGGAGTTGTTGTCGACGCCATCGAGCAGGAAGTTGTTGTCGAGAGAGCGTGAGCCGCTGGCGCTAAAGCCGAATCCACCGGAGTCGCGGGCTCCCGGTTCGCTGGTGGTGACGCCAACGCTCAGCTGAGCGAGCTGGACAGGATTGCGGCCATTCAGCGGAAAGCCGACCATCGAAACACTGTCGATGACCTGGCCGGTTTCAGAAGAATCTGTTTCGAGCAGGGGAGCGGCTCCCTCCACGACAACTTTTTCGCTTACCGCGCCCAATTGGAGGGTCATATCGGCGCGTTGGCGCTGTTGGACGTCGAGAGTGATGGGACCGACGACCGACTGCTTGAAACCTGGCGCGGAGATGGTGAGCGTGTAAGTGCCGATGCGCACCGGGCTGATGCTCCAGGAGCCTGACTCATCGCTCTGGGCACGGTAAGTGAAGTTGGTTGCGGTGTTGACGGCGGCAACGGAGGCATTGGCGATGACCGCGCCCGAGGCGTCAACGACGCGTCCTTCCAGGGAGGCGGCGTCGCGTTGCGCGAAGAGAGAACAAGAAGCTGACGCCGCAAGCAGCGCCAGACAGGCGAATCGACGCATACCGAGAACGAGGGACATCTGCAGAGCCTCCTGAATGTACTTTGTGTCGGGCCGGTCAAAGGACAGTGCGAAGTCCAAATCCCGGCTCACCTGTTTCCGCAAAGGTCAAACAGCGGAGAAAATCAAAGCAATACAAAGAAACAAAAGGAAAGCGTTGTTTTTCTTCGTACTATTACGAACATTAACCAAATTGTCAATCCATTTTTATGGGAAGAGGATAAGAACGCAGTGGACAATTGAACTAACTATATGTATTTATTTGCATTTAATCACTCATCCCAATTCTTTCGAGTAGTGGCTTCGCCGTCTGGAAACAGATCGAGGACTGCCCGATTGACGGTTACGAAGTGCCTATGTATACTTACGATTAGTTTCTAATCTGCGAATCATGGTCCTTCGCCGTGGGCGTTTCTCGCGGTCAGAATGCACGGGAGCTTGCATGCGACAGAAATCGAGTGGCTCTGCACCAACGGAAGTCGAGGCCGTGGGCCACTTCACCTTGCAGGAGATCGCACACCAACCAGAGCTTTGGCCTGTCGTGGCCAGTGATATTCAGTCGGTTGCCGGCCGGCTGCGCAGCGATCGGGACCTGCGCGGCAAGAAAATACTGATCACCGGCGCGGGGAGTTCCGCGTATGCCGCCGCTGCCGTAGCAGCTGCGTGGCCCGGAGCAATTGCTATCCCGACAACCGATCTCATTCTAGATACGGAACGCTATCTCGACAACGTGGATGCCGTTCTCTCTCTTGCGCGCTCGGGCGAAAGCCCTGAGAGCGCGGCCGTGGTGGAACGGATACGGAACCTGCATCCCGAGATTCTGCAGCTGGCAATCGTCTGCAACTCCGACAGCTCTCTGGCGCGCGCAAACATGGACGAGCTGATCGCCCTGGACCCGCGGACCAATGATCGCAGCCTGGTCATGACGAGTTCGTTTTCAAGTCTCGTTCTTGCGGGCCTCGTACTGGCGCGGCCCGACGCAGTGACTGCGGGAGTAGCCGCGCACAGCGCGCGCGGTGCGGCATTGTTGCCAGAGATCAATGTCGCCTGCCAGCACTTGGCAGGTCGAATTCGCGATCGAGTTGTTGTTTTGTCGTCCTCTCCTTTGCTTGGATGGGCGCGCGAAGCGGGACTGAAGATATTGGAGATGACTTCCGGCCATTTTGCTATTGTGACCGAGACGTTCCTGGCCTTACGGCATGGACCGATGTCTTTTGTCACGCCGGATACAGTCGTTCTGTGTCTGCTCTCGAGCGATCCTCTGCGCCGTTCCTATGAGATCGATCTCATCGATGAGCTTCGCACAAAGAAGATTGGGTATCTGGTTGGCATCGCCGATCCCGATGAATCAGATCAACTGTTCGACGAGAAGATCCCGTCGATCGCACCGCACGAAGACGATGCACTGCGCACGCCCTATGAGATTATCGGGCCGCAATTGCTCGGATATCACCTGAGCCTGCGCATCGGACTGAATCCCGACAATCCCAGCCCGGACGGCATCATCAATCGCGTAGTGAGCGGGGTAAAGATCTACTCGTAGCCTTTCGCTGCAGGTTGTTCGCAATCCATCCGATCAAGCTCTGAATTACCGCAAGCAGTCCAGACAACAACAAGGGTGGGAAGATCCGAATGAGCGCGAGGGGTAACTCGGGAGCCACCGACAAGTTTGTCGACCTGGTGAGCGCGACTGCTGAAGTCGATCTTCACCTGAGCGATTTCCATCCTCGTTCCGCACTGAGAACACCCGTACATCGGATCGAGGAGCCGCGCTTCCCAGTCATCGACTATCACAATCACTTGGACTCAATGCGTCCCGTGGATGTTCTGGCCGTGATGAACCAGTGCGGCATCGAACGCGTGGTGAACATCACGATGAAGGTGGGCC
Organism: uncultured Occallatibacter sp.; assembly: GCA_964585715.1. Classification (GTDB taxonomy): domain Bacteria; phylum Acidobacteriota; class Terriglobia; order Terriglobales; family Acidobacteriaceae; genus Telmatobacter. The sequence goes on along the minus strand of CAZPEZ010000003.1, from coordinate 91,389 downwards.
AGGCGGCGCTCGACATCATCGATCGCTATCACGATCTACCCGATCGTTTCTCTTCGATCGGCTGGATGGATTGGAGCGGTGTCGAGCGGAAGGATTTTATTCAGGTCACACTAGATCGCATTCATCGCCTGGTAGAACACGGCATCTGCGGGATCAAGTTCTGGAAGGATTTCGGGCTCACTGTGCGCGGCGCCGACGGCAGACTTCTGCGCATCGACGACGAGCGCTTTGCGCCGATCTTCGATGAGTGCGGCAGGTTGGGTCTTCCGGTGATGTTTCACACTGCCGATCCAAGCGCATTCTTCGAACCTCTGGATGCGACCAACGAACGGTACGAAGAGCTCGCCGCGCATCCCGACTGGAGCTTCGCATCGTCAGGAGTCTCCAAACGAACACTTCTCGAGCAGCGCAATCGCGTCATCGCGCGCCATCCTGCGACGACTTTTGTGGGGGCGCATTGCGCAGAGAGCAGCGAGGATCTTGCGCATCTGGCGGAGCAATTGGATGCACTGCCTAACCTGATGGTCGATATCAGCGCCCGCGTTTCGGAACTGGGAAGGCAGCCCTACGCGGCCCGGTCGTTCTTTCTCGAATACGCTGACCGCATCCTGTTCGGCACGGACCTCTTGCCCGAAGTCGAGATGTATCGGCTTTATTACCGCTTCCTGGAGACGGCCGATGAGTACTTCAAGTACCCCTCGCACGCTTCACGCCAGGGGCGCTGGAATATCTATGGTATTTTTCTTCCCGACGATGTTTTGCGGAAGGTGTATCGTGAAAACGCCTTGAAGCTACTGCAGGGTGCCCGTTGAGATGAACGGTTGCTTTCCGCGCAAACGAATGGAGGACCGATGAAAGAACTCGATACTGAGCTGTGGAGCAGGCGCAGGTTCATGCAGGTCAGCGCCGGAGCCGCGATCGCAGCGAGCACTGCCGCCCATGCCGACGAGCAGACCGGCAAGGCCCATCGCTCCATGATGAATGTGGCGTTCGAGAAGCGCGAACCACGCATTGCCATTATCGGCACGGGCGGGCGCGGGACGTCTCTGCTGGGCGAGATTCTTGCAGCGGACGGCCAGGTCGTCGCGCTCTGCGATATTGCACGCTCCAAGGCAGAAGCAGCCGGAGAAATGGTCGTAAAGAAAGGGCAAAAGCAGCCCGACCTCTATACCGATGGCGACCATGCCTATGAGAAGATGCTCGACCGGAGCGATGTCGACCTTGTGATCGTGGCAACGCCGTGGACCTGGCATGCTCCGATGGCCCTTTATGGCATGCAGCACGGCAAGGATGTCGCTGTCGAAGTTCCAGGGGTCACTACGATCGATGACTGCTGGAACATTGTGAAGACATCGGAGCAGACCGGTAAGCACTGCATGATGCTGGAGAACTGCTGTTACGGCTACAACGAGACACTGCTACTGCGCATGACGCACGCGGGGGTTCTCGGCGACCTTCTCTATGGCGAGGGAGCGTATCTGCACGATCTGCGCGAGGAGCTCTTCTCAAACAAGGGCGAGGGACTGTGGCGCAGGACCGAGCACACGCTGCACAACGGCAATCTCTATCCCACGCACGGACTCGGCCCGGTGGCGAACTACATGGGAATCCAGCGTGGAGACCGCTTCGCTTACATTGTTTCGATGAGCACCAGGCAGCGCGGTCTCGATGTCTATCGCAGCGCCCATCTCGATCCTGCCGATCCGCGCATGCGTGAGCGCTACCTGACCGGCGACATGAATACATCGCTAATCCGGACGGCGAATGGATTAGCGATCACAGTGAAGCACACGGTTTCGACGCCGCATCCGTACGACCGCATCAATCAGATCGCCGGGACCAAGGGGACCTTCGAGGACTATCCACCCCGTATCTACATCGATGGGCAGAACGCGGACGAATCGTGGGAGCCGGTCGAAGAGGGCGAGAGCAAGTGGAAGCAGTATGAGCATCCGTTATGGACCCAGGAAGGCGAAGCGGCGAGAAAAAATGGCGGGCACGGCGGCATGGACTACATCATGATCTACCGGTTGCTCCAGTGCGTACGCGAGGGCCTGCCACCAGATATGGATGTCTATGACGCGGCTGCGTGGTCTTCCGTCGCTCCGCTGAGCGAGCAATCTGTCAAGAACGGCAGCGCTCCGATTGAGTTCCCGGATTTCACGCGTGGGGATTGGAGCAAGCGATCGGCTTCGGCGATTGCGACGCTCGCGTAGTCGCGCTCCAACCGAGGGATGAAGACGAGATGAGCCTGCCACGATGTGCGGCAGGCTCCTTTTTGGCTCAAATTCGCGGGATCAGATCTTGACAAAGATCTTCTTCCGGTACATCCAGAAGAGCATCAGCCAATAGACCAGCATCACCGCAACGCCAAGCAGGAACGGTTCAAGTCCGGGGCCGAGAATTGCGAAAGGCGCGTAGCCGAGATTGGTATGCAGTGAGCCGATGATGAAGTCCTCGCACAGGTGCGCGATGAGATAGGCGGCCATGGAGTTGAGGCCAACAACCACCAGCGGGAGGGCCCAGCGGCGGAATCCTTTGATGTCGACGATCCACGCGAAGGCAGAGAGAAAGAAGAAGCAGATGCCGCCTGAGAAGAGCGTCCAGCTCGGGGTCCAGATGCGCTTGACGATCGGGCAGATGCCAGTGAAGTGGAACAGCAGCGCGAGGGCGACGAGACCGGCACCCGTGACCATGAACTTCTTGAGCGGGGTCCCTCCGGGAGACTCACGATACCAGCGGCCCGCGAAGAGGCCGAGGAGCATGGTGCCCAGGGTCGGGATGAAACTCAAGGTGAGATAGCCGCCTTCGTTGTCGATAAAGGGCGAGGTGCGGGGAAACAGGTTGAGGAACCACACATCGAAAGCCTGGCCCAGATTGCTGTTCTTATTCCAGTGTGAGGCGAAGCCGGTGAAGTTGTGATGCCAGTCGGGCGGGACACCGACCGCTGCATAGTTAAACGTAGGACCCGGAGCCGGATAGACGGCCCACGCCAGCCAGTAGGCAAAGAGGATCGAAGCGAAGGCGATCCACTGCCACCGAGGACGACAGAAATAGAGAAGAAACGCAAAGGTGTAACCCAGCCCGATCTGCGTCAGCGTGTCCTCGAATGTGAAGTACGTGATCGGTTTGCCGATGGAGCGAAGAAAGATGCCCAGCACGATCAGCAACAGCGAGCGCCAGAGCGCATGGCCCAGCTGGTGCGCGAAGCTTTGGCCTTTGCGCACGCGTGACGCGATGGAGTAAGGCAGAGCGACGCCAACGAGAAAGGTAAATGAGGGCTGGATCATGTCGTGCAGTCCCATGCCGGCCCACTCGACGTGCGTCTGGTTGTAGGCGAGCACGCGCCAGAACAGGCTGGCGGGATAGGCGCGATAGACATCGGCGAAGCGCATGACCTCGCCCATCATCAGCAGCATTACCAGGCCGCGGTAGGCGTCAACGGCTAAGTTTCGTTGCAGGGGTTTCTCGATGTGTTTCTCGGGGATCGCGGCTGGCGGGGCTAGATCCCTGCCTGGATGCCGCATCGTCTCATCAACAGAGGTTGTGGCGCTCATGGCGACCTCATCACTGAGTTTGTTCGTCGATCGGGCAAAATACTCTGTCTGCGGAAAGCGCCCGACCGAGAGGTAGTGCTTTGTCGGAAGGGAGCACCGCTTCGCCCGTCCGCTTCTTCGGCGCGGTTTCTATGCCTAACGAATGCTTTCCTATTTCTCCGCATTGGCGAAGTAAATGTCAAGAGAGAAATGCTGATTTACGCGTTCGGGCAGACCGACATGAAGACGCGTGAGCTTTTGACCAAATACCTTGTATTTATGGCATTAACGCCCGCAATCACCTCGGAAACTCAAATAACCAGACGACGCGATTCGTGCCACGACTCATCTCGGCGATAGAAATTGAGGTCCATCATGCGCATTTGTTAGATTTCGTTTTATTTCACATGATATACAATAAAGGTTTCGCAGAGGTTCGTCTTCAGCGGGGGTTCCTGCCCGATTGACGAATCCGGAGGAGCCCAGCCAAGGTGTCCAACACCCTTCAGCAGCTCGCCATTGCGCGGCAACAGAAGAAACCGAAGGGAATCTATTCGGTCTGTTCGGCCCATCCTTGGGTGCTCGAAGCTGCAATCGAACAGGCAATCGACAACGATTCGGAAATCCTGATCGAGGCCACGTCCAACCAGGTCAACCACCACGGTGGGTATACCGGGATGCAGCCGGAGGACTTTCGGCGCCTGGTGCTGAAGATTGCAAAACGCAAGGGCCTCGATGCGGCGCGGGTGATTCTGGGTGGCGACCATTTGGGGCCAAATCCGTGGCAGAAGCAACCCGCTACAGAGGCCATGGCCGAAGCTGAGCAGATGGTCCAGGCATATGTGCGCGCCGAGTTCGAGAAGATTCACCTGGATGCCAGCATGTCCTGCGCAGGCGATCCGCATCCATTGCCGAACGAGACTGTGGCGCTGCGAGCGGCCGCATTGTGCGTCGCCGCGGAGAAGGTTGCGGGCGCGAAAAAACCCGTATACGTGATCGGCACGGAGGTTCCGGTTCCTGGCGGAGCAACGGAAAGCCTGACCGACCTAACCCCCACACGGCGCGAAGACGCGGCTGAGACTCTCGAGGTACACCGTCGCATCTTCGAAGAGGCCGGGCTAGCCGAGGCATGGCCGAGGGTCATCGCACTGGTGGTGCAGCCGGGCGTCGAATTTAATCACAACACGGTTGTGGATTACGTTCCGGAGCGCGCCTCGCGCCTGACAGCACTGCTGGACGATACGAGCGGGCTGGTCTTCGAGGCACATTCCACGGATTACCAGAAGCCCGAGGCGTATCGTGCGCTGGTCCACGATGGATTCGCGATTCTCAAGGTTGGGCCGGCACTGACTTTTGCCATGCGCGAGGCGCTGGAAGCGCTGTCGCTCATCGAGTCTGAACTGCTCCCTGCGGAAAAGCGCGCAGGGCTAATGGATGTGATGGAGCAGGTGATGCTGAAAGATCGCCGCAACTGGGAGCATCACTACGCCGGCGACGAGGCAACACAGCGGCTGCTGCGCCGCTACAGTTACAGCGACCGCGTGCGCTATTACTGGCACGATCCTGACGCGAAAGGCGCCGTCGATACGCTGATCTTCAATCTGCGCCAGACGCGGATTCCGGAGAGCTTGCTGAGTACATTTCTGCCCGACCAATATCGTGCTGTCCGCGCCGGGACGCTGGAGCCCGACGCCGAAGAGCTTGTGAAGCATCGCATCCGGCAGGTGCTGCAGACATACGCCGAGGCTTGCAAGGCACAGGCTCTCTGAGAATCTTCTCTGTCCGAAAATGCGCGACGGCCAATCTCAGTGTCCCGCTGCGAAGAGAGTCTCCAAGAGAGTTGGATCGCGAAAGGATTCGGTGCCGCCGGGACGCAGTGTAGAGAGCGCTGCGGTGCGGTTTCCAAAGGCCGCACTGGACTGAAGCGATTCGCCGCGCAGCCAAGCCGACAAGAAGCCCGAATTGAAGCTATCGCCGGCGCCGATCGTATCGACTGGAGCGACGGGTCCGGCAGGAACCGTCCACCGTTGATCGCCTGCACGCACAAGGGCCCCGCGCTTACCGCACTTCACGACAACGACAGGCACGCGCTGCGCGAGGGCTGCGGCTGCACTCTCCGCGTCCGCCGCACCGGTGATGCGCCTGGCCTCGTCCTCGTTGGGCAGAAAGATGTCCACGAGTCCCAGTAATTCGTCGAGTCCACCCTGCCAGCGATCTTCCGGATCGTCGTTCGTATCGAGCGAGATCGTCAGCCCCGAAGACTTCAGCTTTCGAAAGACGCCGGGCAGATCGGGCTGCAGCGCTTTGTGAAGAAAGAGCGAGGAGAGATGAAAGTGGCGGCCCGACGCAAGGTAGTCCATATCGAGATCTGCAACATTCATCTCGAACATGGTTCCCGGGTAGGTGAGGATGTGGCGCTCCGCGCCGTGATGGAGCAAGACGGTCACGCCGGTTGCGGTTCCGCCCTTGATCTGCCTGACGCGAGAGAGATCGACGCCCCGTTCCGACAGCCGCTCAAGCGCCAGCTTCCCCAATGCGTCGTCGCCGAGACGGGTGATGAAACCCACTGAATTGCCCAGCGCCGCCAGATTGTGGGCGAGGATCGCCGAAGAGCTGCCCAGGGTCATGCGGAAATCGCTGGCCAGGAGCTCGCGCTCGACGGGCATCTGCTCTGGAAAGCCGTAGAGGATCAGGTCCAGATTGGCCTCTCCGGCGATGGTCACATCGAAGCGCTTTTTCACTGACTCTTTCCCTCGCGACTCCCCGCATTCGATCGGAGCAAAGTCCAGGCCGCAGAATGTTTGGGATCCCAAGTTGTGGCCCCAATTCTATAGGAAACGAAACATAAAAGCACCGCAAACGATCTATTTCGTAAATCAACATCGATGGACGGCTGAGGATCAGGGACGCAGGCGCTTTTGAGCACAATTTTCGGTTCTCGGCCATCGAATCAGACTTCCGTATGGTTATCCTTCATTTCTAAAGATGTTGAAAAGTGGCCAGATTTTTGGGCAGTCTACAGCCCCTCCGTTTGCTAATAAAATCAATACAATCTTTGACTTATTGCAAGATGGAGCAGCTTGCGTGACTTGTCCCTGCGTTTGGTGTACCCTTCCAACGGAAAGCAGGCGAAACTGAATGGCGCGAACCCAGGCGGCAGCGGCTGTCGAACCCGGTCAGCTTCTGATTGAAGAACGGCGGCAGCATATTCTCTCTCTGATTCAGAACGAAGGCCGCGTTCTGGTGGGAGATCTGTCGAGAAACCTCGGCATCTCGCAGATCACGATCCGCAAAGACCTCGAGTACCTCCAGTCGAAGGGCTTAGTGCAGCGCACGCATGGCGGAGCGCTGCGCATCCAGTCGAGCGCCCTGTTTGACCCGTCGCTGCAGGAGAAGCAGAAGCAGCACTCGCAGGAAAAGCAACGGATTGCGGAAGCCGCTGCGAAGATGGTGGAAGACAGCCAGTGTGTGATGCTGGACTCCGGCACTACCACGACGGCGATCGCGCACGAGCTGCGGCGCTTCTCTCAGCTCACGGTGATCACCAACGCCGTGAACATTGCGGCCGAGCTAGCCAGCACGAATCTGGAAGTGATCCTGATAGGCGGGAGCCTGCGCAAGAATTCTTTCTCACTGGTTGGGCCGCTTGCCGAAGACGTACTTGAAGAGATGCACGCCGACATTCTCTTCCTCGGCGTGGACGGGTTCGATCCGGAAGTGGGGCTAACAACGCCGAACCTCCTTGAATCGCGTGTCAACCGCGCCATGGTGAAAGCTTCACGGCGCGTGGTGGCGGTCTGCGATTCGACGAAGTTCAATCGCCGCAGTCTTTCGCGCATCGTGCCGCCCTCGGCAGTGCACTGCGTCATCACCGACCGCGGCCTTTCGAACGAGACGGCCGAAGCACTGCGCGCGCAGAACATCGAAGTCGTGCTCGTGTAGGGCGCTGGCCCTTGTTGGAAACGCGAAGCAGCGCTCCTAATTCAATTCGTAACGCTTCTTCGCCGCAGGCATGAAGACTGTGGGCAGATGGCCGGCCACATGGACACGGCACACTTTTTCCCCGGACACTGCATCGAGCCCCTTGGCCTTCACGCGCACATCGTAGTCCCCCGGTTCGGTCCACGCGTGCGTCGCGTGCGATTCCTCTGTCTGCACACCGTCTCCAAAGCTCCATCGCCACCACAGGACCGGCACAGCGTCGCTCGCTGTGGCGGAGAAACCCACATTCTCTCCGGCTTTTGCGGATGCGCGACAATTCGCGGCGATTGACGGCGCCTGGGCCTTCACGCTTTCGTCGATGATTTTCAAGACCCGGACCGAATGAGGCGGTTGATCGAGCGAGAGCGAGCCCGAGGATGCGTTCAGTGGCTTCTGATCGAGTGCGTCTGTAATCGAGTACCGGCTGGTCGCTGAAAGGCCAAGATCGGAGAGATGGATTGTTCGGGAGAGCGGCTTCTCCGCCCAGTTGAAGACGGTGAGCATACTCTGGCGATCGGATTCGCGGAGATAGAACACGCTGGGCTGCTGATCCGATACTTCATAGTCCATCAGGTCAATCGGGGTTGAGGCTTTTCCGAGCCGCGCCATATCGATCAGGTCGCGATTCTCAAGCAGAGCGAGACGCTCCGGAGAGCCCTGGAGAGCAGGAAGATTGTCTCCGATCTCCAGCATCCCTCCGGAGACAGCAGCGAGCGCGATCGACACGCGCGCTTCGTCCAAGCTGAGCTGGCCCTGGCCATCGGGCCACGGCTGATCGCGTACGAACTGGCTCGATACTGTGAGGGCATCGGGATCCGCCACAAAGAAGTTGCGGTTCATGTAGTAGCGCGCAGCAATGCCCGGGGCCGCATCGCGGCTCTCGACAAAGTTATGGCCTGTGTCCTGCGAGATGCGGCCGAAGTCGACGTAGCCGACAGGATTCAGCATGACGCTGCCGTCTTTGTCCAGATACACATCTTCGCCGACGGCATCGCGAATGATCTGCAATCCGATTCTCTGCGCCTCCATCGCCGTGGTATGAGGCTTGTAGTAGTAGCCCTCGATGGCACTGTCGTCCATGAAGTCCATCTTGATGTAGCGAATTCCCCATTCGCGGACCAGTTTGCGGTATGTCGCGCGCAGATAGTCCTGGGCCGCAGGGTTGGTGGTATCGAGAATGTAGAGCGGATCTTTGCCGTCGACGACAAAGCCGGCATGGATCGGCCTTCCTTCCGCGTTCTTCACCAGCCAATCCGGATGCTGCTGATAGACGTAGGACCGCTCGGAAGCTTCGAAGGGAGCGGTCCAGATGCCAGGCGTGAGGCCAAGCGCACGCACTTTGTCTTCGAGCGGCGCGAGCCCGTGCGGAAAGAGGACCTCGTCGGGTGTTGTGTACTCTCCACGGGCATACTGATAACCCTCGTCGATATGAAAGACGTCGTAGCCGAAGGACTTCAGATGCTGCGCCTCCCATGCAGCGTTGGTGAGCGCGCCTCCTTCATTGAGCCCGAAGTAGAACGCAGTCCAGCTCCACCATCCCATCAACGACGGCGCGGAGACGCGCGCATGATGAATCTGGCGGATGAGCGCGCCATAGGTTTCCAGCTGATGGTGATAGTCCTTGCCTTCGCTGATCGCGAGGGTCTCCGACGACAATTCGCTGCCGGTCGCGACGGGCAAACTCAGCTCGACGCGATCGACCGGAGCCGATTCTTCAAGCGAGTTTTCGAGCTCCAGCTCAGTGGTACCGGTGGAATCGACTTCGTAACGCGCAATGCGGGTTCCATCGACGTGCAGGCGCAGGATGGTGAGGAAGCGATCGGATGTGAGGGCTCCGACGAACAAGCACTCGTGCGATGCGCGGTTATAGATCAGCTGGCTGCCGACGGCGCGGTGCATTCCGTGCTCGGCATCGCCAAAATCGTGAATCTTCATCCCCGGACGGTCTTCGCTGAAGCTGTCGGACAAGACGCGATCGGCGGAAGCCTGACCGTCGAGTTGTACCGCTGTCGTACCGTCGGCGTCCACCGCCCGAATGCTCTCGACGGCGATCGGAGACGAGGTGTTGTTGCGCACCGTGACCTGCAGGTCGACAAAAGACTGTGTGGCGTATGCGCGGAGCCGATACGTGAGATCCGGCTTACCAGCAAGGCCGGAAAAGGTCACACGCCATTGCCGGGCAGATCCAGCATAACCGTCTGTGGTCGAATTCTCGACGTCGTGTTTCGGGTAGTCAGTCGAGCGCACCCATTGTCCGTCGATCTTCGCACCGACACCTGAAACGAGGGTGGGGTTGTCGGGCGCTCCAATAACGTAGGCACCTTGCGGGTCGATCGAGACCGTCAGCGGCTTCTGCTGAGCGGCAAGGCTGCACGCCAGCCCCAGGACACCAGCAAGAACCGGAACAGGAGAAAGAGTGCAAGCCTTTCGGAACTTTCCCACGCAATTTCCTTTCATTTGATATTTCGTTTAGTTATGATTATGATCGAAAGACTAGAAGAATGGACTGCCAATGTCAAGCGGCTCCCGTCCTGCTGACGATCGCTGAAACTGCGGGAAACTGCACAGGAAGCGAGCCCTCCAGAGCCAGAGAAGGTAATCGAGCTCCTCATTCGAGTTTTTGAACTGCCCTCAAGCGAATAGGTCTGGGATCATTTGTAGTTTCTACCTGCGTGCCGCTCGGAGGAGTCGATGGTGGACACATCCGCTTTGTCCTCGAAGACCGAGCCCCAGATACAGCCCTCCGGCCTGCGCCGCTCGCTGAAGCTCTGGCACCTGATCCTCTACGGCATCATCATCATCCAGCCGACGGCCCCGATGAGCATCTATGGCGTGGTCAGCAATGCGGCGGGCGGCCACGTAGTCACGACCATTCTGATTGCCATGGTTGCCATGCTCTTTACGGCGGTGAGCTATGGCCGTATGGCGCGCGTCTATCCCAGCGCCGGATCCGCGTTCACCTATGTAGCCCGCGAAGTTCATCCACTCGGGGGGTACATGGTGGGCTGGTCCATGCTGATGGACTACATGCTGAATCCCATCATTTGCGCCATCTGGTGCAGCGTCGCTTTGCACGACATCTTCCCCGAGATCCCCTATGCGGCGTGGGCGCTTGCAATTGTGCTGGTCTTCACGGGACTCAACCTCTGTGGCGTGCAGGCCTCGGCGCGAGTCAATGCTCTTCTCGCACTGGGCATGAGCATTGTTGTGGTCATCTTTCTCGCGTACGCGTTTCATTACATCGCCACTGCGATGAAGCCCATTGGCGGAGCCTGGCTGCGCCCCTTCTACGATCCGGACACATTCGCAACACGTTCTCTGCTGCATGGCACCTCGATCGCGGTGTTGACGTACATCGGCTTCGACGGGATCTCGACGATGTCGGAAGAGGTGGAGAATCCGCGGCGCAACATCATGCTGGGGACAGTTCTGACTTGCCTCGCGATCGGAGTGCTCTCGGCCGTGGAGGCCTATGCTGCCCAGCTTGCGTGGCCGGCCAACTCTCCGTTCGCGCCGGAGATTCTCGATACCGCATATGTCCACGTGGCGTTACGCGTGGGCGGAAGATTCCTGTTCTTGCTGCTGAATGGGACCTTGATCGTGGCCAACATGGGTTCGGGCATCGCCGCCCAATTCGGAGCGGCACGATTGCTCTACGGCATGGGGCGCGAGAACGCACTGCCCCGCCGCTTCTTCGGTGTCACCAGCCGGCGGACAGCGATTCCACGGAACAATGTTCTGTTGCTCGGCGCAATCACGCTGGCCGGATGCTTTGTGCTGAGCTTCGACCGAGGTGCGGAGCTCTTGAACTTCGGCGCCTTCATCGCATTCATGGGCGTCAATCTCGCGGCTCTACTCCACTATCGATTCCGATCGGCGGAGAGGGTAATTCTGCCGGGACTCATCCCTTTGCTTGGACTCATTATCTGCGCGTTTATCTGGCTCAATCTGGCGCACATGGCCCAGCTTCTCGGCGCGGTATGGATCGCGGTAGGCCTACTGGTCTACCTCATGGTGCGCCGCAAGACAGATAGACTCGGCGCTAAGCTTTCGGAGGAGTGAACCCCGCGCGTTTGTCGCGGGCCTGGAATGACCGAGACAACGCCAAGTCGACCGTGAATCGCGACCGGCCCTTCCGCTCCCATTCCGATTTGGGCGATATAGACATAGGAGAAGCTGCCGGATAAACTGGCAGTCAACTTCCCGACTTACGCTTGCCGGTGCAACTCGCAAACATGGCCTCTCAACTCTCCTTCGCAGGATTCGCCTGGAAGAATCTCGGACGCAGAGATGTCAGGGCGTTCCTGACTCTGTGCGCGGTTGGAATGGGCGTTGGCGCATTCGCCGGATCGGTAAGCACGACCGCTTACGCAGCGGACACGCGAGCAATCCTCGCACACGCACGTCAGAGCATCGAGACGGCGGACTATCGCGCCACAGGAAGGCTCGTCAGAATCGATGCGAGTGGAAACCGAACGAACTACGCCCTCAAGATCAAAGCACACTGGTTCCCAGGCGTTCTCCGGGCATTTGTTGAGATTGTTCCGCAGTCAGAAGCGGCTGGACATGCAAGTCACGACGGCCGGCTTCGCATTCTGCTTGAGATGCGGCCAGACGGGCAGAATACCATCCGGATTGCTCATCCGGGTGATGCCGCTCCGGCGAATTTGCCATTCGAGAAATGGAGCGAGAGTCCGTTCGACGGCGCGTTCAATTATGAGGATTTTCTCGAATCGCAGTACTACTGGCAGAACCAGACGATCTTGAAAAACGCCATGTTTGGCGCCCGCAATTGCGATGTTCTCAAGAGCACGCCGGGGGCTTCGGACCGAACGCACTATAGCGAAGTGCAAACCTGGCTCGACCACACCATCGGCTACCCCGTGTACGCGGAGAAAACGATGAAGGAAAAAGGAGTCGTGAAGGAATTCACGTACCTTGGATTGCGTCAAACGAGCGGAGTCTGGTCGGCCAGCCAGATCGAAGCGAAGATTCGCGGCCGGGCCGGCTCGAGTCTCCTCATGATTGAACGCGGAAGCGCAAAAGCAAATCTTAGCGCCAAGGATTTCAATCCGGCGCAACTCAGCCACTTCGAGGATCGACCATGAGCCTTCCACTCGTGATTCTGTGTGCCGTCGCAACGGTGCTTGGCGCGGGATTCATCTATCAAGACCACGGTGCTAGCCGCGATCGGAAGCGATATACCGGGCCGGGCCGATGGATAGACATTGGCCAAAAGCGAAAGCTCTATGTGGTTGAGAAGGGATCCGGTGCTCCCGCGGTGTTGTTCGAGGCCGGGATCGCTGCCACCGCCCTCAACTGGCATCACATTCAGGAGAATGTCTCTCGTTTCACCTCGACGGCGGCGTACGATCGCAGTGGTCTCGGCTGGAGCAGTCCATGCCGCACGACGCGCACACCGAGCAACATTGCGGCCGAACTCCATACGATGCTGCAGTTGGCAGGCATCAAGCCGCCGTACATCCTGGTCGGGCACTCCTTCGGAGGGTTGGTGATGCGCCGCTACGCGGTGACCTATCCTGAGGACGTCGCCGGCGTGGTGCTGATCGATCCTATGCGCTGTGAGGAGTGGCCGCCACTCAACCCGGCCAAACAACACATGATCGATCGCGGCAAGAGACTCTCCCGTTACGCGATTCCGATTGCACGCTTCGGACTCGCGCGACTGGCCTTGACCTCTCTACTAGGACGGTCAGGGAGCCTTTCGGGGCATCTGGCAGGCGCAACCGGCACCGGCGGCCGTCATGTTCTGCGGCGCGTGACAGAAGAAGTGGGCAAAATGCCCAGAGAAGTTTGGCCCGTTGTTGCCGCACACTGGTCTCGGCCGGGATACTATGCCGGGATGCGACGCCACGTTGAAGCCGTGCCTGAATCCGTGCGTGAGATGGAGAACACTGTGCCGATTCACGAGATCCCTGTCCTGGTGCTGACGCCCGGGAAGTCCACGCCGCTCTCAAGCCAGTGCCTCGACAAAATCGGAGACCGGGTGCAGCAGGTCATTGCGACTGAGAGCGCACATTGGATCCATCTCGACGAGCCCGATCTGGTCATCGATTCGATTCGCGAGATGGTGTTCGCGGCAACCTCGTCGGCGCTTCAAGCGACAGTGTGACCCAACCGCAACGCTAATCTGTATAAGATGGCCTTTGACCGTTAGTGCATCGACTCGGAAAAACGCTCCTGGAGGGTCCGGCGAAGGAACTTGCCGTTGTGATTCTGCGGCAATCCGCCGGGTTCGAGAATCCAAATCCGCCGCGGTGCTTTGTACGGCGCTAGATTTTTGCGGCACCAATCCAGCAGCTCGCTCTCGCCCGCAATGGAGCCCGTCTGCAATTCAACCGCAGCCACAGGAACCTCTCCTTTCTCTTTGTGTGGCAGGCCAAATGCGACAGCGCGTGTGACCGCGGGATTGGCTAGCAAGGCTTCTTCCAACTCCCGTACGTAGACGGAGTATCCGCCCGACTTGATCACATCCTTCATCCGCCCTACAAGCCTGATAAGTCCAGCGTGGTTTCGAATTGCCAGATCGCCAGTACGCAACCAGCCGTCTTCAGTAAGGAGTCCAGAGTCTTTGTCTTTCCAATAATGGGGAGTGAGACCAGGGCGACGAATCTGGCACTCGCCAGTTACACCTGGCGCCGCGGTCTCTCCGTTCTCATCGGCTACACGGACACGGAAAGGCGGCATCGGAAAACATAGATCGCCGCTCCCAGGCAGAAAAGATAGCTCAATCCCCATCATGGCGAGGCCGCCCAACTCTACCATGCCATAGCCATTGAGCAGAACGGGCGGGACGCGCCGTCCCACGGGCAGGCGAAGCAAGGCGCCGAACTGCCGCAGTTGTGCACGCACTTCGGACGGAAGATGGTCGCTTGCCGAGAGCCATACGCGTACACTCGCAAGGCGGCGCGGCTCAGGGCTGCTGTTGACCAGCCGGGCAAACATGGCCGGCACGCCCACGACCGCAGTGATGCGGAAGCGCTCAATCAGATCGAGCGCCGCGTCGAGTTCAAAGCGGTCAAGAAAGCAACCGCGTATCCCTGCCATGAGCCCGTAGAGAGCAATACTCACCGCCATGATGTGCGACCAGGGTAACGCCACCAACGCAAGGTCGCGTGGCCCCAGAAGAAACCCGGCAAGGACCGTGGATGCGCGCGCCCCCAACAGTGCGTTGCTCGAAAGAGCGGCACCCTTGGGAAATCCGCTGGTCCCGGAGGTATGAAAGATAGCGATCGTTGCTGTTGGATCGATGGCGACAGGCGCCGATGCCTTCTCTCCTTCTGAGATCCGGAGGAATCCGTCGAGTGTCTGCGTTTCGTCGTCGGCCTGAATCCAGATACGCACCTTGAGAACGCCGCGATCGCCGATGTTTCGCTCAAAGACCGCGCGGTCAGTCACGAGAATCTCTGCTCCGCTGTCTGCGAGAATTCGACGCACCTCGGCAACCGAGAGCTGCGGGTTCAGAGGAACGGCGATACCCCCGGCGCGGATAATCGCGAGAAACCAGTGAAAGCATCCCCGGTCGTTGGTGCGATAGATCGCAACCTGCTGGCCTGGGCGCAGGGCGATTGTCCGTCGCAGAAAGGTGTCGATTGTGCAGACTGCAGAGTGCAAATCGGCCAACGAGAAAGGAACACCGCCCTCCAGGCTGACTTCGCAATTCTCTTTCCGCCGCAGTAGCTCATCCACGAGATTGGCGACGGTGATGCTGGAGTCTCGCGCGAGTCGATATCGCTGGATGAAGCTCATTGCGCAGGAACCGGCCTGCGGCCCCAGTCGCTGGCCACGCAATAGTGGAAGAGGCGGTCGAGATAGTCAAGGACAGGCGGCGGGCTGAGACCAGCGGGTCGCAACAGACGTTCGGCGTTGCTGGTGTCGAATTGCATCCGCATGGTGAAGTAGTCGCGATAGGCGCGCCCGTCGCGTAGCACGCGGCGCTTACGTCCCCAGAGCGAGAGAAATAGAAGCGGCCGGATCACTGCAAAGAAGAACTTCGGATCGACATAGCGCGGCTCGGGCCCGTTGAAGAACTCCATGGCGCGATGGGCGACTTCGTCGATGGTTGCGCTGCCTCGCGGTCCGGCACAGAGATGCACTGTGCTATTCAGAGCTGCCTGATCGAAGAGAAGTCGAGACACCGCGTTTGCAACAAAGTCCACGGGCACGATGTCCAGCACCGCATCTGGATAGCCAGGCACCGTACGCCATAGCCGTCGCGCGTAGATCTTCAGCGGCCAGTACATCATCTTGAAGCTGGACGTCACGCCCGTACGCGAGTCTCCAACAATTATGCTTGGACGCAGGATCACGCCGGGAAGAGAGCCCAGGCGCGACCGCACAAGCGCCTCGGCCTCAGCCTTGGTTTGTTCGTAAGTGTTGCGATAGCTTTGGCCCACCGCGAGCTCGTCTTCGCGCACGAGGTTTGTGCGCTCACCTGCTACGTACGCCGTTCCAACGTAAGCGAAGCTTCGAAGCTGCCGTGCGCCGCTTGCAAAATCGAGAATGCGCCGGGTGCCGTCAACGTTCGTGCGGCGCGCCTCATCAAGTGAGTGATCGAAGCGAACGGTGGCTGCGGAATGAACCACGCGCGTAATCTCAGCGGAAAGGCGCTCGTAGGTTGCTGCTCCCAGCCCGCAATTTGGCAGGCTCACGTCGCCGGAAAAGACTTGAACGCGTGGTCGGTCCGACTCTGGAATGAAGGAATGCGCCCGCTGCTGCCCCGACTGTCCGGCTCTGTCGCGGATGAGGAGCGCGAGGGAGGCGCTCGGCTGGCGCTCAAGTAACTCGCGCACAAGCTGCGCTCCAAGAAAGCCGGTCGCGCCGGTAACGAAGATCAATTCCTTGTCGTTCAAGCGAAGCCGGACTCCATCCGCAAACCATCCGAAAAGCCCTTGCAAGATCACCGGCGCCATGAGATGGAGGGGTTAGGGCCATTATAGCCGTCGGAATTGAGCAAAACCATCCAGGGCTCGCGCGACAGTTGCCCCCACATCAACCGATTGCGGCTCAGCGGCGACCATACAGTTGGAAAGGAGCCCAGTAAAACGGGATACGAAATCGCGTCTGCGAATGCAGCAAGGAGAGCTTGGCGTTGTGAAGGGCCGCTGCTGGAGATTCGCCACTGACGAGACCTTGGTACAGCTTGTCCATCAGGCGCGGGGTTGAATCGTCGCTCACCTCCCACAGTGCGCCGATCACCTTGTGGGCCCCTGCACGCAGGAACGCCCAGGAAAGGCCGACCAAGCCTTCGCCGGCGTAGGCACGGGTTCCGCTGCCGTAGCAGGCCGAGATGGTGACGAGTTTCGCATCGATGGGGTGCTGGATGATCTCGCGCGCGTAGAGCTTATAGGAATCCTCCTGGCCAGCGGAGCTCGAGAGAATAATTGCCGAGTCGAGAGGAGCGCCGCTATTTGCGACGGCGTGCGAAACGAAGTGCAGGTACGAATATCGTTCTGGCTGGCTCGCGCCGTAGGCTGCAGGCGTAGCGTTCGGCCCCGCGACAACGAACAGCTGATCGGAAGCAAATCGGCTTTCAATCTGCGTCATTTCAGATGAAAACATGGGAAGAGTGGGAAAGTCCCGATCGGGCGAAACAGGGTTGCCGATGAGGAGCATCCCTTGCCGCGCGCTCGGCGCTGGTTTCGCTGCTGCGAGCATCGCGAGCGAGGGCGCAGACGAAAGGGTAAGATCGTCGATCAGATAGTGGAGTTGGGCGCTTGAATCGGGCGTCTGCCCGGAGATCGGTGACGGGCCGGGCACCAGCAGGGTTTCAAAGTTCAGCTTACTCAGAATTCCGTCATTGAGAAGGATCACCTGCTTGTTCGGCTGGATCATTGCCGCAGCAGGAGCAACGAGCATCTGATAAAGCGCCTGACCATCGCCGTCGCCGGCCTCGAGAGGATCGCGGAGATCAAGCAGTGCCTTGCGATAGGTTTCGACGTGGCTGGCGATCTGCTGCCGAGGGGGCAAAATAAACAGCGCAACCTTCGCCGGCGTCACGGCCCAAAGGTAGGATCGTTTCTCACCCAGCCAGTAGAAGAGAAGGGTCGAATCGGTATTTTTGGCGATCCGACGCGGATCGAAACTCACCGGCCCGGACGACCTTTGCGCGGCGGTAGCCCCGAGACCTTCTTCCAGCGTGCGGGCGCGACTCTCATCGGCTGCGGCGAGGGCGGTGCCAGCTCTGCCCTGATGGACAAGCAGTTCGATGTAGCTGTCGTAGATGTCCGCCGCATTTGTACCGAAGGGCAGCTGCGATTCCTCGCCCTTCAGTTGAGATCGCGCCGAATCGTAGGCAGCGAGTGTTGACTGGTACATTCGCTCGGCGGCGATGATGTTGTGCTGCAGTTCGTACAGCTTCGCCAGTTCGTACCCGGCGTTTAACCGAGTGGTCATCAAGCTGGCCGAATCGCTCCGGACAGAATCAAGATACTGCTCAGCCTCAACGTAATGATTGCGCCCCACGGCCAGCTTCCCCATCGTCAGCAGCAGAACAGAGCTCGGACGGGCCTCGTTGGCACGCTCCATCGGAGCAACCTGACGAACGTAGGAATCTGCGTCGTCCAGTTTGCCTGTGGTCAGAGAGATATCGGCGAGATCTTCCAAGGCAATCTCAATACCTTCGCGGCTGTGAATCTGCTGAGCAAGAACGAGTTCCCGGCGATAGCAGTCGGCAGCACTCGTCCAATTGCCGGAATCGCGATAGACGTAGCCGGCCGTGCTCAGCCATTTGAGTTGATAACGGAGATTGCCCAATTGAGCAGCTACCTTTTGCGCGGCAACAAATTGATCGAGCGCCCGCTCATCATCTCCCAGTTGGTAAAAGGCCCAGCCGAGATTGCCGGCAGCGATCTGCGCCACGTTCTCGTAGCCCAAGCTGATTGCCTGCTGATACGCACGTTTTGACCAGTCGACGGCCTCGTCGTAGTGATCCACCTGCATTGCGGTGTAGCCAAGATTCAGCGTGGTGCCCGCTTCCAGCCATGGATCGCGGTGGCTGCGGGCAAAATCAAGAGCGCGCAGGAAGGACTGCTTCGCTAGAGTGAACTGCCCGAGTTTCGCGGTCAGGATTGCTCGTGCGGTCAGCACATTTCCGCATGACGCGAGGTCTACGGCGGAGCAGATGGTCTCTGCTTGGATAAGTCGCTGAGCAGCCACCTGAGTCCGCTGCTCTCGCGTCAGAGCGACAGCTTCGATAGCGAGTTTCTCCACGAAGCCATCGTCGTGGCTGGAACCACGATAGGCGCTCAGAAGCGTCAGGGTGTCTTGGTAGAACCCTCGCCGAAGCATTGATTCCGCCTCAAGCAATTGGAATCTCGGCGCCCATGGAGGGTTGTAGATTTGGAATTGTTCAAAACTGGATTTCGCCTCTTGCTGGCTGGAAGCAAGAAAGCCTCGTTGAAACAGAGCCCACGCATGATCGTACGCAGACTGTGCGTCGTGGGGCCGCGAGTCCTTCAATGGCACTACCACCAACAGAAGCAATACAGAAAGGAGCGTGACGGTGGAGAAGCCACCGCCAACCGGTGCCGAAGCTGAAAGCCGCAAGGGACCCTGCTGCGGCAATATTTCCTCTATGGTTCCGTTCCGCCGTTGCTCGACCCGGTCCCGGTCGATGCGTGGCCATCGATTGCGCAACCAAAATTGAAGTCGATCATGGTCAGGCCAACGGTGGTCTTTCTGGGAATCTTCGAGTTCGGGTGTGGATCCTCGTGCGCCACAATCAGCTTGGCCAGCGTGATCTCGCCGAAATCCGGAACACGAACCTTGTGCCCAAAGGAGAGACCGGGATAGCGACCAGATGCCTGATTGACCAACGAACATTCCAGTGTCTCCGCGCTGCCCAGCGTCGCATTGAGCCGATTGTACTGTTCCGCCAAATCCCCCGGTAGATGACCGTGACCGAGGATTCGCTCGTACTGCTGGCGGGCGCGGCCGAGGACGCTTTCGTGGCGTGTATAGGGTGCGTCGTTCTCCGGTTTCGAGCCGAGGATATTGAGGTCGAGATCGAGGTCGACTGGATGACCGGCAATGCGCAGGTTCTCAAAGCGGGAGCCAAGAAAGGAGACCGACGGAACATAGCCTTCCAACGGGTGTTCCGTAATGATCTGACCGACGATGCGGTCGGCAGTAACGATTTCCAGAATATTCAGGCCCTCGATCACTGTAGTTGAGATTGTCGTCCAGCCTTGCCCCGGCTTGGTACTGCGATTTCCTGCAACATGCGTGTAGGCCGTGCGGAAGGAGATGACCGACTCGAGGCGATAGTTCTCAGAGCGTTCCGAAAGATAGCCGCCCTCTTCCCGCAAATGTGCGTGGGCCTGTGGTTCGATCTTCTGGACGAGCGGAAGTCGCAGGTGACCCGACAAGATAGTCGCATCTGCGTTATAGCGATGAGTTCTGCCATTCACCTCAGACGTAGGCATTCTAATGCTCCTTTGTTGATGGGCATGCAATTCAACGCTAACGCAGATTGTGCTTCGATTGGCCCCGTTGGGAAAGAGGGTGGATCAAGAGGAGCTTCGGCGTTCCAAGACTTCTGGAATCTTCTAGTTCGTCACCACTATATCAAATGGATATTCCTCGACCGAGGACCGTTCACCCTGGGACCCGAGGCTCGTAACACTGAGGATATAGTTGCCGCTGCTCAGTTTCGCGCCGGGAATAAACAGGGAAAGCTGCTGTTCTGCATCCGATTCATGCCCACTCGCAGGTATCGTCGCGGTCCAAGCCGATTTTCCCTGGGTGTCGCGTAGCTCAAGGGAATAAGAAACCGTTGCAGTGCCTTCGGTCTCGACGGGGATATCCACTTGCAGGGCAACTCCGTGCTTACGATCTGCGGTCAGCGCGAGATGGGAGCCGCCCCTGGTTGCCGGGCGAAGGCGGGTCAACGGGACCAGGCGAGGCTGGGTAGCCGCGTCACGCAGTGCGGGAAGAGTCACGACATTCTGGAAAGTAACAACCGCAAGCAGGGCGGCGAATGCTGGAGCGACAAATGCCGGACGCATCCACAGAACCCAGAAGCCTGGTTTCAACTTGGATGGTGAAACAACGGCCGACGCCTTGGGCCGCTCGACGATCCCGGGCAATTGAGCCTTGGCCTCATGCACAAAAGCCGCGCCGGCACGAAGATCGAGGGCGCACTCCGTACAGTCGAAGAGATGCTCCTCAAACGCCTCGCGGGCATCGGGAGTGAGCTCTTGCAAAAGGTATCGCTCTGCCGCCATCTGTTCTAGTGCTTCGCTATGGTTCATGTCTTTCCTCTCTTTCCGTTTGTGCCGGGATGCGCCGATCTGTCGATTAACCGTCGGCTCCGAGAGGCGCCTGATTTCCAATGCGCTTAACGTATTCGACTTTGAATTCCTGTTTGGCTCGATGAAGTAACACCCGCAAGTACTCCCGCTCTACGCCGAACTGACGGCAGACCTCGTCGCGATCGCGCTCTTCGAGAAAGATCGCTTTGAGCAAGGAGCGGTCGCGGGGCGCAAGTCTCAGCAGGATCTCGCGTACTTTACGCTTCATCTGCTGCGAAGTCGCCATGTCGAGTGCGGTGGCTCCCGTGGCGGCAGGCTCAGGCGTCCCCTCTTCGTCGAGAGATTCGGACCGGCCAGACGAGCGGTACTCCTCAAAGAGCACATAATTGCAGGTGGTATTGACGAACGCTCCAAGCCGCTCCGGCTCGCGCAGACCGCCATCCCTGCGAAGGACCGCGAATACCCGCGCAAATGTTTCCTGACACACATCCTCGATTGCATGGGGCGACTGGAGCCGTGAACGAAGCTTCAGCTTGAGCAGTTCGGTAAAGTAGCCAAAAAAATGCTCCTGAGTCTCGCGGTCCCCGGCACATAGATTCCCTATGTATCTCGCGTCGAATGAGTGGAATTGCAATGCACACACCGCCCGGAAAGGAAGAGACGAGTATAGCATCGGTGGCGTTGCCGGCCAATGAAGGTCCACAGGCTTTGCGGAGACTAAGGACTCTCGGCTTCTCTTCGAGATGCGCTGCGAGTTCTTGTTGCGAGTGGCGCAGTTCATTGTGAAATCTCGAATCGTCCGCTTCGGACAGAAAGGAATGTCTCAGTCGCATCGAGCCGACTGTTGGGTTGGAAGGCGGGCTCGTTCGGTTCGATTCCTCGACAAGGCTCAGATTGCGGGCGGCTTGGCGTGCCCTTCCACAGAAGGGTGCCCGCGGAAAGTACCTGCCCACTCAAGAACAGACCGACCCAGCCTCGGCTGATCCAGATCGCGACGAGCGAAGATATCCAGACGCCGATGCAGAAAACTCGCGTCGAGATGTGAGTACCGCGATAATGAAAACCGGCAAAACCGGAAAACCCTGGCAAGCGACGCAGCTTCCAATCCATTGTGAATCGAGATGCCCACCAGAAAAACCCAGCGGTCAGGCCCTTGCGTCGGTTGACTTGGTTCACACTCACAGCAGTTCAAATCCTTTCGATGGCAAGGGCAAACGGAGCCCGCCCCGAAAGGCGAGCCCTGTCTGTCCTTGGGGAGGGACTGGTTCTCAATCACTCCGCTCGGCGACTGCGAGCTGCGCTGCAGGGAGCCATTGCGATGGCCGCTTTGCCGACCACGAAAGGTAGTGCATCTCAAGGTGAGATCGTTTCAAGTGAAGCTGTAGTTCAAAAGTGTTAACGACGATGAAACGAAAGTAAGCCGGCCTTCACTATCAGGTGAGCAGAAGCTTCTCTGCCCTGCTGACAATCCGGCCCCGATCTCCCCAGCCGGAGTTTCCATGGACTCTTCCCGAACGGGGCGATGCCACAGTGAGACTCCTTAGAAGACCAATCAACCATGCCCCCTTTTGGAGGGAATTTCATGCTGAGCAGCTTTGCATACACTTTCGACACTCCAACGAATGCCGGGTGGTCTCCACTCAATCGGCCAATCAGTAACTCGATTCAGATGCCAGACGATTCGGCCCAGCATGAGCAAACCGATGCTGTACAAGGCGAGTTCTCGAGAGCAATCGTCATTGAAAGCGGCTCTCATGGTGCCTACTACCGGCTGGTCCGCAGGCCCAACGTCCAAGGTATGCCCGCTGTCGCACAATTTCCTGAATCGCGCCGGCCACCGAGGTTGTCCCCTCAGAGCGATCAAGAACGACGCTCGAACATCGGGAACTTTCAGCGAGTTCTCGTCGCGGAACATCACAAGAGCACGCGCCTGATGCTCATGCAGATGCTCAGCAAGTGGGGATTTGAAGCCGTCCCGGCCAGAGACGCGACGGAAGTGATGCGGATTGTCGAGCAACAAAGGCCGCCTGAACTGATCATCCTGGGCAAAATGGCGCCAGATATAGACGCCGTCGAACTCTGCGGTCTGATCGGCAATCGAGAAGGCGATTACTCGCCGTACATTCTGCTTCTGGCAACGCAGGACGAAAAACAGCAGATGGTGCGAGCTCTTGAATCTGGAGCAGCCGCCTGCCTTACCACGCCCTTTGAGGCAAAGGAGCTGAGAGCTCGACTCGTGGTCGCAGCCCGGCTTCTTCAACGTCAGGAAAGCCTCATCAGTGCTCGCGACCGGTTTCGCGACCTGGCGGCAAGGGACACACTGACTGGGATTTGGAACAGGAGATCGATTGACCAGATTCTCAAAGAAGAACTGGAGCAGGCTGGACGCACCAGAAGAACCACGGGCGTGCTCCTGGTCGATCTAGACTACTTCAAAAAGGTCAACGACACCCATGGTCATTTAGTGGGGGACTTGGTGTTGAGAGAAACGAGCCGCCGCCTGAAGAGTGCTCTGCGCACCTATGATTCAATCGGCCGCTACGGAGGCGAGGAGTTTCTGGTCGTTGTGCCCGGTTCGAGTGAAGCAGAGCTCCACGAACTTGCCGAACGCGTGCGCAAAGCAATCGAAAAGGACCCGATCTGCGTGGGAGAAAATAAGATTCGGGTCACTCTCAGCATAGGCGCCGCGATTGCGCCCTCGCGTGGGAAGTCGCCGTCAGCCGTTGTCGCAGCCGCGGATGCGGCACTCTATGACGCGAAGCGTTCCGGCCGCAACCGCACCTGTGTGCGAGGTTCGGCAATCGAGGTGACGCCTCTCGTCTCTCTTTCGCAAAGAGCGATACCTGTCTGTGCTTTCCCGGGGCGTGGATAGAAATCCTGTCCGTTGTGAAAGTCGCCCACGCCAGCGAAATATAGTCCATGCGCATCGCGAAGAGCTATATTGCTCATTGAGACATGCTGGCAGCCCTCGGCTTATTGACAGTTCTTTCGCTCCTGGTGGCAATCCTCAGCAAAAGGGTGTCTCCCCTGGTGGCGCTGGTCTGCTTTCCCGTCGCGGCTTCCCTGTGTGCTGGATTCGGACTGGAGACAGCGCGCTTCGCACTCGCGGGGATTCAGGGTATCGCGGGCGTCATTGGCATGTTTGTGTTCGCCATTCTCTTCTTCGGCATCATGACGGACGCAGGATTGCTCTCACCTTTGATCAGCTGGTTACTACGCGCGATAGGCACGCGTCCTTCCCGCATCGTCCCAGGAAGCGCTTTGCTAGGCCTTTTGGTGCATCTCGACGGGTCGGGCGCAGTGGTCTTTCTTGTCACGATTCCTGCTTTGCTCCCTCTTTACCAGCGGGTGGGCATCGATCGCCGGATGCTTGCCTGTGTCATCTCGCTCGCAGCTGGCGTGAACTTTCTTCCCTGGACCGGTCCAACGCTCCGGGCCTCCGCCGCCCTGCACATTCCAGTCTCTGCGATCTTTCGGCCCATGATTGGCGTTCAAGCGGTGGGCTTGGTATTCGTCTTCTTCGTCGCGTGGATTCTGGGTGCTCGCGAGGAGAAGCGGCTAGCGAAGTTGGAAACTCCGCTCCAAATCGAAGGCCAAGCTGCGGGAGAGCCGGAGAAACTTCCCCGGCATTTCTTCCTCAATCTCGCGCTCACGGTTCTGGTACTCGCGGTGATGATCAGCGGCAAAGTGGATCCCGTCATGGTCTTTATGATTGGAACCGTCGTTGCCCTCACGCTGAACTTTCCGCAACCGCAATCCCAGCAATCCGTGCTGGTGGCGCATGCTCCCGCCGCAATCCTCATGGCAAGCATCTTGTTCGCGGCTGGCTCATTCACGGGCATTATGAAAGGAACCGGCATGCTCATGGCCATGGCCAACGGCGCAGTCCAGGCCTTGCCGGCCAATGGCGTTCACCATGTTCCTTTGATTCTCGGGATCGTTTCGATGCCACTGAGCTTGCTCTTCGATCCCGATTCGTTTTACTTCGGGGTATTGCCGGTCCTTGCAGCCGCGACCAGCGCTGTCGGGATTGCTCCAACGACGGTTGCGCAAGCGGCGTTGCTTGGTGTTCATACAACCGGTTTCCCCGTCAGCCCGCTCACGCCTGCTACATTTCTGGTGGTCGGTTTGTCTAAGATCACCTTGGCTCAGCATCAGCGCTTTACCATTCCCTATCTCTTTGCAGCCTCGCTGCTGATGACTGCTGCAGCCGTAGCTTTTCAGATCATTCCGTTCTGAAGAACGAGGAGTTCAATCGTGCGACGCATTCGAATTGGATCCGGCGCCGGCTATTCGGGAGATCGGATCGACCCAGCGATCGAGCTCGCTCAGAAAGGTTCCATTTCCTATCTGGTTTTTGAATGTCTCGCCGAACGCACGATTGCCCTAGCTCAGAGAGCCCGCCTCATGAACCCATCGACCGGATACGATCCGCTACTCGAAGAGCGGATGGAAGCGGTTCTGGCTCTGTGTGCGCACAACAAGACTCGGATCATTAGCAACATGGGTGCCGCGAACCCCCTTGCCGCAGTCGCCAAGACGCGTGACATCGCGCAACGCCTCGGGTTGACTGGCCTTCGGATTGCTGCGATCACCGGTGACGACGTCCTGTCGATCGTACGGAGCGGGTCATTCGCGCTGAAGGAAAGTGGGCGCTCATCGGAATCGCTCGCCGGTCGCATGCTCTCTGCAAATGCGTATTTGGGCGCAGAACCGATTGTTGAAGCTCTTCGGAGTGGCGCCGATGTGATCCTGACCGGACGGGTAGCCGACCCATCTTTGTTTCTTGCGCCTCAGATCCACGAATTTGAGTGGTCCGTCGAGGATTGGAACCAGCTCGGCCAAGGTTCTGTAATCGGCCATCTGCTCGAATGCGCTGGACAGCTCACAGGCGGCTATTTCGCCGATCCAGGATACAAAGAGGTTCCGAATCTCGCGCACCTGGGCTTCCCAATAGCCGAAATAGAAGAGGACGGATCAGCGATTGTCACCAAGGTTGAGGGGTCGGGTGGCCTGCTCACAAAAGCAACGTGCACCGAGCAGCTTCTCTACGAAATTGAGGACCCACGCACTTATCTGACACCCGACGTAACTGCGGACTTTTCCGAGGTTTCGTTCACTGAGATAGGCCGCGATCGTGTGAGGGTCTGTGGCGGCCGAGGCAAACGCCGGCCGGACAAACTGAAGGTGTCCATTGGATATCATGACGGATACGTGGGCGAGGGCCAGATCTCCTACGCTGGACCGGGGGCACGGGAGCGCGCCGAACTCGCGCGCGACATTCTCGTCGAAAGGATGAAGTCCCACTCTTTCCAGGAGCTGCGCTTCGACCTCATTGGTGTCAATTCGATTCATGGCGACAAGCTGTCTCAATCGGACCGTCAGCCGTCTGAGGTGCGATTGCGGGCGGTTGCCCGGTTTGACTCGCAACGCGCGGCGGCCATGATTCCGCGCGAAGTCGAAGCCCTCTACACCAATGGTCCGGCAGCGGGAGGCGGAGTTGCGGGTTCGATCAAAGAAACCTTCGGAATCGCTTCCACCTTCATACCTCGCGAGATGATTGTGCCCAGGATTCATATTGAGGAGGTGTGAAATGCTGCTGCGGGAGATTGCCCACGCGCGCGCCGGCGATAAGGGAAATATCGTGACAATTTCACTGGTCGCCTATAAGCAAGAGGACTATTCCCTGCTCGAAGAACGGGTGACAGCATCACGCGTTGGAGAGCACTTCGCCGAGTTCGTCGATCGTCCTGTTGTACGTTACGCCCTACCCGAGTTGGGCGCTTTGAACTTTGTGCTTTCGCGTCCCGATGCGCAGTCAGTGACGCATTCCCTTGCGCTCGATGCGCACGGGAAATGCCTGGGCTCTGCGCTTCTGACAATGCAGATTTGAGTCCTCGGATCAGAAAGGAGCCTTGTGAACAAGATTCATGCCACGCCCGCTGCGGCACTCGATGGACTGATCGAAGATGGAATGACGCTCGCCGTGGGCGGCTTCGGACTCTGCGGGATTCCAGAGAATCTGATTCTCGCGCTTAGAGATACGGGCAAGAGGAATCTGGAAGTCGTCAGTAACAATGCCGGAGTCGACGATTGGGGCTTGGGCTTACTGCTTCAATCGCACCAGATTCGCAAGATGATTTCTAGCTACGTCGGGGAGAACAGTGAGTTCGAGCGGCAGTTTCTGACCGGCGAACTTGAAGTCGAATTCTGCCCGCAAGGCACATTGGCGGAACGCATGCGCGCAGGCGGCGCCGGAATTCCCGGCTTCTACACTGCAACAGGTGTAGGGACTCAGGTGGCTGAAGGCAAAGACCGTCGTGAGTTTGACGGGCGAACTTATATTCTCGAACGCGGAATTCGCGCGGATGTGGCTTTAGTCAAAGCCTGGAGGGGCGATGCAACGGGTAACCTTGTCTATCGCAAGACCGCGCGGAACTTCAATCCGCTCGCGGCTTCCTGCGGAGCGGTAACAATTGCCGAGGTCGAGGAACTGGTCGCGATCGGCGAGATCGACCCGGACCAGGTACATACACCTGGCATCTATGTCGATCGCATCGTGGAGTGCCGGAATCAACAAAAGCGCATCGAGCAACGAATTACACGAACGGTGATTTGATGGCGTGGTCTCGAATCCAGATGGCCCAGCGTGCTGCCCTCGAATTGCACGACGGCGACTATGTGAACCTTGGCATCGGCATGCCTACCATGGTGGCCGGGTGCCTGCAGGCCGGCGTCTCCGTGACACTGCAGTCCGAAAACGGACTACTCGGCATCGGCGATTTTCCTCTCGATCATGAAGTCGATGCCGACCTTATCAATGCCGGAAAGCAAACCGTCACCGCGATCTCCGGAGCAAGCTACTTCTCCAGCGCGGAGTCATTTGCCATGATCCGTGGCGGGCACATCGACCTCGCTATTTTGGGTGCGATGCAGGTCTCCGAACAAGGCGACCTTGCCAACTGGATGATCCCGGGCCAGATGGTAAAGGGAATGGGCGGCGCCATGGATCTTGTCGCGGGCGTTCGCAGGGTCGTGGTGATGATGGAGCACACAACGAAGTCGGGACAACCCAAGATATTGAAGAAGTGCTCTCTTCCTTTGACCGGGACTCATGTGGTCCATCGGGTGATCACAGACCTGTGCGTCCTCGATGTCACCGGCAGCGGCCTTGTGCTTGTGGAGTTGGCGCCCGCCGTCTCAAGGCAAGAGGTGCAGGCGAAAACCGAACCGACGCTCCTCTCTTGAGCGGGCTACAGAGGGGCGCAGGACGATTCGATCGGCAGCGCGACGGTGTTGAGGATCGGAGAGCCGCCTGGCATATCTTTCGCATCATGAGCAACATACGCACTCATCGATTCTCGAGCCTCGCTCCGCAGAACCCGAATGACTCTCGACTTCCTACCTGCCCACGCCCAATGCTGCTCGGCCGGGGACCTCGGATCTTTGCGGGAATGCAACGAACGCACACTGCCGCGTGACCCACAATACAACTGCGCCGACGACCCGGTGCCATGATCGGCACGTGAAGGGACGCTCACTGTGCACCTCTCTATCTCACCAACTGAAAACTCGCATCCGTCGAATCACGCTGACTTTTTGATGCCCGGCGCAGTAGATGACTTCATGCGCAACCTCGAGCATCTTTCCAAGCCACTCGATCTTAGTCCGGATCGCGTGCTATGCCGCGAAGGGGACAAACCGAAGCGTTTCTATCTCTTGAAGAGTGGCGAGGCCGTGTTCACAGTTCAATCCGACGGTCAAGTCGTTCCTTGCTTCGCCGTGGGCGCCGGCTCCATGATCGGTCTCTCCGCAATTCTCGGCCACACGCCATTCGCGCTCACTGCAACAGTCAGCCCCGGAGCCGAGGTGCGTCAGTTCGACGCTGGTGAGTTCCTCACCCTGATTGAAGGCCGCACGGACCGGTACATGTGCGTTCTTCGGATCCTTGCAGAGGAAACGCACAGGGCTCACCAGGCTCTGGCAGAGCTGCTGGCATCTTAATTTCTCCGCCGGTACATCAACGTTCGATTCCGATGCGCAGGTCATCCCTTCGCCGCGCCGACCTCGCGCAGATGCTCCGGCCGCAGATTCTGCCGCGTGCGCGCCATCTCGTCCCATGGATCACGTCTCAGTCTCGATCGCCACTTGGCCAGATCGGAAACGTGATAAGAATGCCTATTTTTCGATTCCAGCTCATTCCAGTCCATCGTGACGGCGACCGGCACGCCGCTGCGCGCCCGCGGCGAAAAGGGTGCAATCGAAGTCGCTTCCCGTTCGTTGCGCAGGTAGTCCAGATAGATTCGCCCCGTGCGGAGCGCCTTGGTCATCTTGGTCACATAGAGGTTGGGCTGATCCTTTTCCATCCTCAGGACAACCTTATGCGCAAACTCCTTCACCACCGGCCAGGGATTGTCTGGCTCAACCGGAACGACGATGTGAAGGCCTTTGCCCCCCGTCTGCTTGAGGAAGCCGGCCAGACCCAACCGCTTGAGGCGCCCCCGCAACTCCTGCGCCGCAGACGCGAGCGTTTGCCACGAGATCGCAGTGTCGGGATCGAGATCGAATACGATGCGGTCGGGTTGCTCCAAAGATTCGTTGCGCGAGCCCCAGGGATGAATCTCCAGAACCCCCATCTGCGCAAGACCGACTAACCCATCCTGCGAGGCGACGGTCAGATACGCCTCCCGCTTCCCTGTCTTCCGGTTCGGAATCGAAACGCTCTTCACGCCCTCCGGCATCCCCACGCCGAGGTGCTTCTGGAAGAAACACTGGCCTCCGGTTCCGTCCGGACAACGAACCACACTGAGCGGGCGATCGGCAATATGCGGAAGCATGCGCTCGGCTACGGCGACGTAGTACTCCGCCAGCATCCCCTTGGTCATTACACTCGCAGGGTCCAGGATCTTGCTCGGATGCGTGATCGGCAGCGAGGTCGCTGACATGGGCGCCTGCTTCCTCACCACCTTCTTCACCTGAATCCCCGGCTTTGCCGCGGCGGAGCGCATGTTCCTCGGGACAGGGCCCGAAGAAACCGCGAACTCCCGTTCGACCTCATTTGTCGGCTTATCTTCACGCAGCCCTTTGAAAGCCGCCTGTCGGACAAGGTTGTCGTTCGTCCAGGCTGCAAAGGCCACCTGTGCCACCAACTCCGGCTTCACCCAAAACACGCCGCGCCGGGCATCGGGCGGAATCTTCTCGAGGCTCGATGTCTTCGCGATCAGCTTGTTCAACTCAGTGCGCAACTTCCCGCTCGCCTGCTGCGAAAAACCTGAGCCCGCGCGCCCGGCATAGCGCAGCTTCCCCTGCTCGTAGTACCCAAGAAGCAGCGCGCCGATTCCGTGTCCACCCTTTGCCGGCGCGGTGAACCCAATGATGGCGAACTCCTGCTCCAGGGTGCATTTCACCTTGCGCCACCCGCTGCTGCGGCCTGGTTGATACACGCTCGATGCAAGCTTCGACACAATGCCTTCGGCGCCAAGTGCGGAGGCCTTCGCAAAGACCGTACTGCCCCTGGCTTCAAAATGCTCGCTCAGACGCAGCGGACTCGCATTCCTGTCTCCGGCAAAGAGAGTCGCAAGCAACTGCTTCCTCTTCAAAAGAGGAAGGCCGCGCAGATTGTGCCCATCCAGATGCAGCAGATCGAAGGCAAAGTAGGTGAGGTTGTGACTCCCACCCTCCTGAAACGCAGCCTGCAATGCACCAAAATCCGGAAGGCCCTTGGCATTCAAGACCACGACCTCGCCGTCGAGAACTGCGTCGGTCACCGGCAAGGCAGTTGCGGCACGGGCAAGCTCCGGCATGCGGTGCGTCCAATCCAGCCCCGTTCTTGTCAGAAGCCTGGCCTCTCGCGCGCCTCTGTCAGTTTTCGTCCCGGAGCGCACGTGAATCTGAACGCGGTAGCCGTCCAGTTTGATTTCGTGAACCCAGTCGCTTTGATCGGGAGCAGCGGAGGCTGGCTCCGCCAATTGCGGTGAGATGAAACCGGGGAACCGCTCGCGCGGCGCTGTCTTTAGAATCTGCGATACCGGATTCCTGAGCCTGCGGACCTTTTTGATCGCGGGCTCCGCCGGCACTGGCGGCGCTGGCTCGAGAGCCGAGACCTCCCTATCCATGGACCGGCGTTCTTCGCGGGACCGGTGCTCTTCCCTGCTCCCGCTCTGCCAGACGTGATCTCCACTTGCAGCGATCTCCTCCATGGTCCGATTCGTTACCGCGCTGTTCTGCGCCGTGTCAGTAATCGCCGGATCCGACTCGGGCCGGACGAATTCGTCTCTCTCTTTAATCAGAAGCCAGTTTGGTTTGTCGGGCCGTTCGTTGCGCCCCTTCATCCGCACCAGAGCCCATGCGCCCTCCAGTTTTTTCCCATGCAGTTCGAACTTCAGATTCCCGTCACGCAGCCCTCGGTCTACGTCGACGAGAGGCTTCCAATCGCCGAAGTCCCACACCATGACGGTACCGCCGCCGTATTGTCCTTTGGGAATCGTCCCTTCGAAGCCCGCGTACTCCATCGGATGGTCTTCGACTTCGACAGCCAACCGCTTGTCGCCAGGGAAAAAGCTTGGCCCCTTGGTGACCGCCCAGCTCTTCATTACCCCGTTCCATCCCAGGCGAAAGTCGTAATGAAGCCGCGTCGCGGCATGTTTCTGCACAACAAAGGGCAGCTCGTGAGTTGTTCGCGCGGTCTTCAGTCTTGACCTGCCGCTGGGTTCCGCGGTGACATGAAAGTCCCGCATGGCGCGATAGCGTGCCAGTTGCTCGTCCACCTGTTTGGAAGCGCGCGAAGCCGCCTTGGTTCGACTAGCCATCGATTCACCTGGTCTCAACAATTCCTCCCGGCAATGCAACGAATCATACAATCCTCCATTGTCCTTCTCATTTCCACGCCTCCGGTCGGAGTGTTAAGCTCTCCTCGTGCAGTTTCAGCCGCCGGCCTTCCCCAAGATCAACAGAGGATGAATGCCGGCGGGCGCAACCTCGCTTAGGTCCAGATCATCTGATAGACGCGCACGGACTTCTCTTCTGGCGTTTCCGGTTACTCGCCAGCAGTTGATCCCGCGACGCACATTCAGGTCGAGCCTTGCTAACCGTCCCGGTGACTCCGTCTCCTGGGGTCCTCCGATGACATCGCGCTGAGGACAGAGATGCTCGTTTCTCTTCAACTGCTTGCTGTCAGCCCGGACATCGCGCGAACCGCTCACGCCTTCCCGTCACGCGCCGCGCATTGGGTCAGTCACGTCGGCTTGCGTTTCTCGTCACTCATCTTCGATCAGCCCGCGGGCAGCATCTTCGCTCCACAAGCCACCCCTGCGCGCTCCATCTTCAGCCTTTCCCTCCTCGTCCTCGGCATTTGCACCGTTATTTTTCTCATCGTTGCCGGGCTTCTGCTCTTCACCCTGATTCGCTACCGCCATCGGCGCGGCTATACGCAGCGTGAACCCGCTCAGATCTACGGCAGCACCCAGATCGAGCTCTCCTGGACCGTGATCCCCATCCTCATCGTCGTTGTCTTGTTCCTCGCCACCGCACGCGTCATCTTCGTCACCCAGACCGCAGCCAAGCCCAGTAATGCGCTCGATGTCGTGGTCATCGGCCATCAATATTGGTGGGAGTATCGATATCCAAAACTTGGAGTCGTCACTGCCAACGAACTGCACATTCCAATCAGCGACACGAAGCAGCCCAGACCGACCTACCTGACCATGTTGTCGGCGGACACCGACCACAGCTTCTGGGTGCCACGTCTCGCCGGAAAGATGGACCTGATCCCGAACAAGGTCAACACCATGTGGATCGACCCCGAAAAGCCGGGCCTTTATCTCGGCCAGTGCGCGCAGTACTGTGGCGTGCAGCATGCCAAGATGTTGATCCGCGTCTACGCTCAGTCGCCGGCCGATTTCGAAGCATGGATCAAGCAACAGCAGTTGACCGCGGCACAGGATGTCAACGTGGCCCATGGCCGCGCTGTGTTTGAAGGCAACGCCTGCGCCAATTGCCACACCATCTCAGGCACGACAGCGCACGGCGCCTTTGGCCCGAATCTCTCCCATCTTGCCAGCCGCGATACCATCGCATCCGGTGCCGTACCGAATAATGCGCAGAACCTCCGCGCCTTTATCGATGACCCCGCACACTTCAAACCCGGCGTGCTGATGCCGGCGATGCATCTCACCGACCACGATCTCGATGCCGTAACGCAGTACCTGCTCACGCTCCACTGAGGCGCAAGAAAACCATGGCGACGCAAACACAGGTCATCGTCAATCCGGCCCGGCAACGCGGCTGGCTCGATCACGTGCAGGATTGGGTCACCACGGTCGATCACAAGAAGATTGGCCTGATGTACATCGGCTACGCACTGATCTTTCTCGTGATCGCTGGCTTCGAAGCCATCCTGATGCGCATCCAACTTCTGGTCCCCAACAACCACTTCGTTTCGCCGCAGGACTTCAACCGCCTCTTCACCATGCACGGCACGACGATGGTGTTCTTCGTCGGCATGCCGATTCTGTTTGGGTTCGGCAACTATCTTGTCCCGCTCATGATCGGCGCGCGCGACATGGCTTTCCCGCGCCTCAATGCCTTCAGCTTCTGGGTCTCCGCCTTCGGAGGCCTGCTGCTCTACTTCAGCTACTTCGCGGGCAGCGGTCTCTATGGAGCCGGCACAGCACCCGACGTCGGCTGGTTCGCCTACGCCCCGCTGACGGCGCGCGTCTTCTCGCCCGGTCACTCCACGGACTACTGGACGCTCAGCATCTTCATCAGCGGCATCGGCTCGATCGGCACGGCGCTGAACATCGTCGCCACCACGCTCTGCATGCGCTGCCCCGGCATGAAGCTCAGCCGCATGCCTCTGCTGGTCTGGCTTTATCTCGTCACCAGCGGACTTGTCTTCGTCACCATCAGCCCGCTCACTGCCGCGCAGATCATGCTCTGCATCGATCGCTATCTAGGCGGCCACTTCTTCGACACGCAGGCCGGTGGTTCAGCCGTTCTCTGGATGCATTTCTTCTGGATCTTCGGCCATCCCGAGGTCTATGTGCTCGTTCTGCCCGCGTTCGCCTTCGCCAACGAGATCATCCCTGTCTTCTCACGCAAAGCGATCTTCGGCTATCCGGCCATGGTGGCGGCCTCTGTCGGCATTGGCTTCGTCAGCCTAAGTGTATGGGCGCATCACATGTTCACTGTCGGCATGGGCCCTGGTCCAAACGCCTTCTTCACTTTCTCGACGATGGTGATCTCTGTTCCTACCGGCATCAAAATCTTCAACTGGCTCGCAACACTTTGGGGTGGCAACATTCACTTCACCACTCCGATGAAGTTCGCGATCGGGTTCCTCTTTCAGTTCCTCATTGCCGGACTTACCGGCATCATGCTGTCGGTCTCACCCTTTGACTGGCAGCTGGGCAACTCCTACTTTGTTGTCGCTCATTTCCACTATGTGCTGGTTGGCGCTATCCTCTTCATGATCTTCGCGGCCTTCTACTACTGGTACCCGAAGATGACCGGCCGCATGCTCTCTGACAAGCTCGGCTCGTGGCACTTCTGGCTCTTTCTCATCGGCTTCCATCTCACATTCGACTTCATGCACATCCCCGGACTGGAGGGCATGCCGCGCCGCATCTACACCTATGAAGCCGACCGCGGCTGGACCCTGCTGAACCAGATTGTCTCCAGCGGAGCCGTCTTTCAGGCCATCGCGACGCTCATCTTCGTCTGGAACATGGTCGTCTCGTACTTCAAGGGCGAAAAAGCCGGACCCGATCCGTGGGACGCCTGGACCCTCGAGTGGAGCACCAGCTCGCCGCCGCCCAGCTATAACTTCGCCACTCTGCCGGTCGTCGAAAGCCGTCGTCCGCTGTGGGATCGCAAGCATCCCGAAGAACCCGACGCGCAGTACGAGTGAGGAAAAATACCATGAGCACTGCGGTCGCACTGACACACGAACAAATCGAAGAGTGGAAGCAGCCCTCGCGCGGCATTGTCGGGATGGCTTGTCTGGTCATCGCCGAGTCGGCTATCTTCATCATCTTTGTCGTTGCGTATCTCTTTTACATCGGCAAAAGCCTCAATGGCCCCACGCCCCGCGAAGTTCTTGAGATTCCCTGGTTCGCGTCGATCTGCCTGCTCTCGAGCAGCATCACCGTCCACTTCGCCGTGCTCGATCTGCGCCAGAGCCGCATTGGCCGCTTTATTACGTGGCTCGCAACCACCGTCGTGCTCGGCAGCATCTTTCTTGCTGCAACGGCCATGGAATGGTATGACCTGATCTACCACTACGGCCTCACCATTCGCACCAATCTCTTCGGAACGACGTTCTATTCTCTTGTCGGCCTACATGCCTCGCACGTCATCGTCGGTCTCATCATGCTTGGCTTGGCGCTGGTCTTCGGCCTGCTGGGCAAAGTCAATGCGCATCATGCCGAGCGCCTTGAAGTCGTCTCGATCTATTGGCACTTCGTCGACGCTGTTTGGGTCGTCGTCTTCACCGTTGTGTACGTCGTTGGCCGTTGAGAGCGCTGACCGGAAGAACACTATGGAACACGAAAACGAACTCGGCCACAATTCGATCCACATGCCGGCACCCACCGCGTGGCCCATCGTGCTGGCCCTCGGCGTCTCGCTCATCGTTGCGGGCATGGTCACGAGCGGCTATGTCAGTCTCCTGGGCTTTGTGCTCACGGTTTTCGCCGTGGTCGGCTGGTTCTGTAACGTGCTTCCGGTTGAAGCGGCCGAGTTCGTTGAAGCCAAAGCCGAGGCGGTTCAGATTCCCATCTACCGCAAATCCATCGAACATCTGCCCGTTGGCCCGATGCACCGCAAGGTGGTGCCTGTCGAGACATTCCAGTTCACCACTGGCCTCAAGGGCGGATTCGCCGGCGGCAGTGCCATGATCGTTCCCGCCTCGCTCTTCAGCCTGATCAAGTACCACAGCCTCTGGTACGCCATGAATCTCATGGCAGCGGGCGGGTTTGTCAGTTGGGCAGGACAGAGCGATCAGTTTCTAGCGCAGTTTCACTTGCAGGGCTTCCTCGCTGCGGTGGCCATTCACACGGTGTCCTCACTTCTCGTCGGTCTGCTCTATGGCGCCATGCTCCCGATGTTTCCGCGCTGGCCGATACTCACCGCCGGCTTCATTGCGCCGCTCCTGTGGACCGGCCTGCTCTCGTCGGTGCTGGGCGTCGTCAGTCCCATCCTCAACCAGCGCATCGACTGGTATTGGTTCATACCCTCACAGATCGCCTTCGGCCTCGTCTGCGGTTTCGTCGTGAACCTGCAGACCAAGGTGCGCACCCCGCAGTTTCAAGCCCTGCCCTTCGCCGTACGGGCGGGCCTGCACGCGAGCGAACAGGTTGACGAGAACGACTCCTCGGAAGGCTTGAAATGAGAGAACGCCTCCGCGCTGGTTTGGGCCTCGCCGCGGTTCTCGTGATCGCGTTCTGTGGGTGCGCGCATGAGCCCGAATCCGCCGACACCGTGCGCCCTGACCAGCAGCTCGACTTCCATGTCCTCTACAAGCAGAACTGCTCGGGCTGCCACGGAGACAATGGCCGCGGCGGAGCTGCGATTCCATTGAATAATCCTGCCTATCTCGCTGTTGCCGGTGCCCAGAATCTCCGCACCACAGCGGCGAAAGGTGTACCCGGTACGCTCATGCCGGCGTTCGCCCAAAGTTCCGGAGGCATGCTGACCGATGCGCAGGTCGACGCGCTCGTGCAGGGCATGCTGCGTGAGTGGGGACGTCCGTCTGATTTCTCCGGAGTCGTGCTTCCGCTGTACTCCGACTCGGTGTCGGGCGATCCATCCAATGGACAAAAGGCCTACGCTGCCGCGTGTGCCCGCTGTCATGGAGCCGATGGCACCGGCGTTAAAACACCGAACGCTGCATCTGGCACACAAGGCGCAACGTCGCATTCCATCGTCGACCCGTCGTATCTCGCGCTCGTCAACGATCAGAATCTGCGCAGCTATGTGATCGCCGGCCACATCGACGACAACGCTCCCGACTGGCGATCTTACATCCCCAACCGGGCGCTATCGCCGCATGAGATCACCGACATCGTTGCCCGGATCGCTGCCCATCGTGCACCGACCGGCGATCAAGCCGTAAGTGCGCCCCGCACAAGCACTGCCGGAACAGCCACCAAGGAGAGACCATGAGCACAGCGCCCGAACCCGGCCATGCAGCGTCACAGCAATCGGCGCCGGTTCCTACCGAGCCGCAGATCGCGTCTCCACACGGGGGACCTGTTCACCGCGACTCGCGTCGCAGCTTTCTCTTCAAGCTCTCGTTGGTACTCAATGGGGCGGTCGGCGCGGTTCTCGCCGTCCCAATTCTCGGCTACCTGCTCGGCCCGGCGCTCAAGCGCGATCAGGAATTCAAGTCGTGGATCCCTCTCGGCGCCGTCGGCGACTTCCCCGAAGGCGAGACGCGTCTCGTCGACTACCGCAATCCCGTCGTCACAGCGGACGACGGCGCGACCGCCAACGTCGCGTGCTGGGTTCGCCATGTGCAGGGCGATCAGTTTCAAGTCTTCGCGATCAACTGCGCCCACCTTGGCTGTCCGGTGCGCTGGTTCCCCCAATCGCACCTCTTCATGTGCCCCTGCCACGGCGGCGCCTACTACGAAGATGGCTCGCGCGCATCCGGCCCGCCTGAGCGCGGTCTGTTCGAGTATCAACACTCCATCGTCAACGGCAAGTTGATGATCAATGCCGGCCAGATGCCAACGCTCTCGAATCGCGCGTGCAATCAGAAGCCGCTGATTCAGATTGCTCCGACGTCGTCCGTCCAAAACGAGGAGAGATCGTAATGGCCGGCTTGAAAGATCGCGCGTTCGGCATCTACGCATGGTTTGAGCGCCGGCTCGGCCTCGAAAAGCCTATCAGCGAGGCTGCCGCGCATCCCACGCCGCCCAGAAGTGCCAGCTGGTGGTATGTCTTCGGCTCTGCAGCGACCGTGTTGTTCATGCTGCAAATCGTCACGGGCATTCTGCTCGCGCTGGTCTATACTCCGTCGGCTGGCGAGGCGTGGGCAAGTCTCGAGTTCCTCAATCACCAGGTCACGCTCGGCTGGTTTCTGCGCGCCATTCACGGCTGGGGATCGGACTTCATGGTCGCGATCGTCCTCATCCACATGACCCAGGTCTTCCTCTTCGGCGCCTACAAGTATCCCCGCGAGCTCACCTGGATCATCGGCGTCTTCCTCTTGCTATTCACACTCGGAATGGCCTTCACGGGCCAGGTGCTGCGCTTCGATCAGGATTCCTACTGGGGCCTAGGCATCGGCGCCTCCATTATGAGCCGCGTGCCATGGATCGGGGGCCAGCTTGTCCACTTCATGCTCGGCGGTCCTATTATCGCCGGCCAAACACTGTCGCGCTTCTTTGCGCTTCACGTCTTCATTCTTCCTGGCGTTCTCATCGCCTGCGTCGCCGTGCATGTCTGGATGGTGCTCCATCTTGGAGTGAACGAGTGGCCCATGCCCGGCCGCATCGTCAGCAAAGCCACCTATGACGGCGAGTATCACGAGCTTACCTCGACGACTGGCGTGCCCTTCGTCCCCGATGCCGCATGGAAAGACGCGGTCTTCGCCGCGGCGATTCTGCTCTCGGTCGTGGCCTGCGCGCTTTTCTTCGGACCGTTCGGCCCAAGCGGCGTACCCGACCCCGCCATCATTCAGACTGCGCCCAAGCCTGACTTTTTCTTCCTGTGGATCTATGCGGTGCTCGCCTATCTGCCGCCCGAGCTTGAGACGCCGTTCCTGTTCATTGCGCCCACCGTCGTGATCGTTGGCATGCTGCTTCTGCCTCTTGTTGCCGGAGAAGGCGAGAAGCACTGGTCGCGCCGTCCCGTGGCCGTGCTCATGGTCGCAGTCATCGCTGTTGCACTCGGCGTCTTCACGCACCTTGGCACCTACACGCCGTGGAGCCCGATCATGGAATCCTGGTCCGGCGATCCCACGCCCACCTACTTCCTCAAAGGCCGCTCACCGCTGGAGCGCCAGGGCGCGCTTGTTCTGCAGAACAAGCAGTGTCGCAACTGCCACGCTCTCGGCGGACGCGGCGGCATGCGCGGCCCCGCTCTGGATGCTATCGCCACACGCATGACCGAGGATCAGATGATTCGCCAGGTCCTGCAAGGCGGCGGCAACATGCCCGCTTACGGAAAGGCGCTCTCGGCGGCCGAAACGCGCGCGCTTGTCGCGTTCCTGATGACGCTGCGCGGGAAGGACAACCTTGCGCCGGCGATCGATGCCTCACGCACACTCACACAATCGGGAGCGATGCGCGTGCCCATGGTCCGCGCGCCGGCAGGCAAGACTCCCTAGCGCATGGAAGCCGAATTATTCCAATCCGCGCAGGACGACTGGTCGCTTCCGATTGGTCTCACGCTCGTGATTGCTCTGACAGCGCTGATCTACGTGCGTGGCTGGCTCGCTCTGCGCAAGACTCGGCCCGCGCAGTTCAACCTCGATCGTCTCATCGCATTTCTCGGCGGACTCGCCTGCCTCTGGATTGCGATCGGTTCACCCCTCGAAGCGCTGGCCGACGATCTGCTCAGCGCGCACATGGTCGAGCACCTGATCCTGATGTCTTTGGTGCCGCCGCTGGTGCTGCTTGGCCTTCCCGTCGTTCCACTTCTGCGAGGACTGCCGAGGGTCGTGCGCGTCTATTTTGCCGGCCCGCTGCTGCGATTCCGGCCACTGCGTGGCCTAGTTCACTTTCTGGTGCGCAAGCGTGTGGCGTGGCTGGCCATGAACGTGACTTTTGTTCTGTGGCATATCCCAGCGGCTTACGACTTCGCGTTGGAGCACGAGATCTGGCATGACGTGGAGCACCTCTGCTTCCTCGGCACATCGCTGCTGTTCTGGTGGTGCATCATTCGTCCTTGGCCTGCAGGGCAGCGCAAGCATGGCTGGGGCATCCTGATCTATCTCGTCGGCGCCGATTTCGTGAACACCGGGCTCTCGGCTTTTCTCGCGTTCTGTGGGCGGGCGGTCTATCCCTATTACTCCGATCATCCCAATCCGCTCGGGATCGATCCCCAGGCCGATCAAGTGTTAGGAGGGGTCGTCATGTGGGTGTTTGGATCGACGGCCTTTCTCATTCCTGCAGCGGTGATCGCCTTCGCGCTCCTGCAGCCCTCGCGAAAGCGGAGGGTGATTCCGGCAGCGTCGGCGCGCGCCTGACCCCTCCCCCCCGGCCTTTTTCACGTAAATATCTCTATCTATTGGAGTTAGGAAATCAATAACTTAACCGAACTCGCTTGGAATGAACGACTTGTGGCGAAATATTTCTCGCTAAAAGACTTAGGGACTAATCGAAGGCGAAGGCGCAGGATGATTATTTGGCTAAAGCATTCTCAGGAAATAATTTACTAACGGGTCCGATGGATCCGACTTAATCCATCTGCGGGAGTTCGCCCGCTGCATTAAAGATAGGCCTCACAAGCCCCAATTCTTCGCAACAAAGCGATCCCATCCTCCGATAGACCAAAGACAATCAAGCAGGGCTCCGGACTTTCTTTGTGCTCTAAGCAACTAATCCTTTAGTTGAACGTCTATAGTGGTAGTCAGGACAGAGCCGGAGCGTCCGGGCAAAATCAATTCCTTCGCTATGCCGCCGAGAAGATCCAATACGCTGACCGAGGCCGAACTCCGGCTGATGAAGATGCTCTGGCGCCGAGGAGAATCTGCGGTCACCGACCTCGTCGCCGGCCTGCCTGAGGACGAGCCGCTGGCCTATAACTCGGTGCTCACGACAATCCGCATCCTGGAGCAGAAGGGGTACGTCACCCATCGCCAAGAGGGCCGCGCGTTTCTTTA
The DNA here is from genome assembly GCA_964585715.1 of uncultured Occallatibacter sp. Classification (GTDB taxonomy): domain Bacteria; phylum Acidobacteriota; class Terriglobia; order Terriglobales; family Acidobacteriaceae; genus Telmatobacter. Next base: position 50,770 of record CAZPEZ010000003.1, on the reverse strand, counting down.
CAGCCCGTGCATCGCGGAACAGGAGGCGAGCCGCTCCGAGGTGCGCCACGTCCTCCATCGTTTCTTCGGCAACTCGCGCGAGCGCCTGCTGCTTTCTCTTCTCGGCGACGAAGAGCTTTCGCCCGATGAACTGCAGCGGCTTAGAGAGGCGATCGCCCAGGCGACACCCGACAGAGCGGAGGAGGCCTGAACGATGCAGATCGACGCCTTCACCTCACTCTTTGAACTTTTCGCCCACCGGGCCGCCCCCATCGCCGTCTCCGGCCTGTGGCAGGGGCTTGCCCTCGCTTTCGCACTCTTTCTGTGCCTGAAGTGGGCGGGGAGCGTCTCCGCTGCGCAGCGCTTCGTACTCTGGTCCATTGGATTTCTTGCTTCCGTCGCATTGCCGCTGGCGCCCTTGGTCTTCTCTCTGAGCTTGGGCCACTCAGCCGAACCGTTTGCTGCAACCGCGCCGCATCCCTGGCTTCAGTTCGATGCCCGTTGGATGCTGGTGCTTGCTGCTGTCTGGCTCATCGCATCTGCTGCTCGGGCCGCAGACCTTGTCTTTCACGTTGTCCGTCTTTGGCGCCTCTGGCGCGCAGCGACCCCGGTCAACGTTGCGACTTCCCGGCAGCACAAACGCTCTTTCAGGGTCTGCTCCACGCAGTGGCTGGACCGGCCCAGCGTGATTGGATTCGTCGCACCGCGCGTGCTCGTTCCCGACTGGCTTCTGCCACGGCTAACTCCGGAAGAACTGAATCAGATCGTGCTCCACGAGTCGACCCATCTCGCGCGCTTCGATGACTGGACCAATCTTCTGCAGAAGCTGTGCCTGGTTGTATTCCCGTTGAACCTCGGACTGCTGTGGATCGATTGCCAGCTCGCGAAAGAGCGCGAGATGGCCTGCGATGAAGCGGTCGTACGCATCACGCAAGCGCCGCGTGCGTATGCTGCGTGCCTCGCCAGCCTGGCCGAACGCGGCATGACGCACCGCCGCGAAGCGCTTTCTCTCGGGGCCTGGCAGCGCCGCTCCGAGCTCGTGAGCCGGGTCCATCGCATCCTGCGCGGCCATCCTGGTCTGCCGCCCGCAACCGCCCGCCTGCTGCTGGGCGCCTTCGGCTGCGGTCTGCTTGTCGTCGCGTTGGAGCTGGCGCGCTGCCCGCAACTGGTGGCATTCGTTCCCCCGACTCATGCAGACAATGCCTCCGTTCGCAATGTATCGGCGGAGGTCGGCGACGCGGTTTATCCCACCGATCCGAAACGCGCAACGCTGACCCACGGCGCGCGGATGTTACAGACCAGAGCTGCAATGCCGACGGCTTCGATCGCGAAGTCGTTGGCAACAGGCCGGGCTGCCAGAAAGAACCACGTAGAGGGAATGCTACGCGCTGCGGCCTCTGAGGAGGGCGCTGACGTGCGAGTTTTCGAGTCCCGGCAGGTTATTGAGTCGCGCGTCGACACAGAAGCTCCGCAGGAAGCGATCGTTTTCACGGCGTGGGAGGAAATTGAAACGCGTGGTCCAGTGTCGCGGACAGCGGTAGCCGACTACGACGCGCAACCGGCCACGGACGCAAGCCCAGCCACGCAGCCAATCGGCCCTGCGAAGGATAGCGCGGCGGGGCATGCTTCGACGAAGCCTGCGCGAAATGCGGCCCAACACCGCACGACCGTTACACAACTCGTCCTGCGCGTCGTGCCGCGAAGCTCCGAATCGACGCAGCCCATCGCAATCCCCTTGGGCTGGTTCGTGATCCAACTTTAACCCTCACTTCACTCACCCGGAGAAGATCAACTATGCAAGCTTCAACTAATTCATTAGTAGCCAAAGCAAGAAAGCTCGCTCTGCCCGGAGGGCTCGCCGCGGCGTTTCTCCTCAGCGCCGGACTCTTCTTCGGCCACAACCAGGTCCATGCCTCCAGTTCCCCTGGCGTGTTGAACACAGCATCTCCGCTCGACGACAGCAGTGTCTCTTCGCTGGTCTCGCTCGACAATGCGGTGGAAGCGGTCGCGGCCCGTGTGACGCCGGCGGTCGTCAACGTCTCGGTCACGGCGCGCGGTCATGAGGAGGAGACTGACAACGACGGCCCCGACTCGGGCAACGGCATGCAGAGTCTGCCTCCCGAGTACCGCCGCTTCTTTGGCTTTGGGTCGCAGGGTCCGATGCAGCAGATGCCGCAGCAACGGCAAATTGAGCACGGCATCGGCAGCGGCGTGATCCTTTCGCCCGACGGCTACATCCTCACCAACAATCACGTCGTCGATGGTTCGATGAAGATCAACGTCACCCTTGACGACCATCGCGTCTTCCCCGCGAAGCTCATCGGCGTAGACAAGCTGAACGATCTTGCCGTGATCAAGATCGACGCGCACAACCTGCCCAGCATTGCCTGGGGCGACTCCGCGCAGCTTCATCCAGGGCAGACTGTGCTGGCCTTCGGCAGCCCGTTCGGCTACTTCCAGTTCTCGGTCACGCGGGGCATCGTCAGTGCGCTCCATCGTCCCAATCCTTATAGCGACGACGCGCGCAAGCCGGGAGATTTTATCCAGACCGACGCTGCCATCAACCAGGGGAACTCGGGCGGTCCGCTCGTCAATGCACACGGTGAGTTGGTCGGCATCAACACCTTCATCATCACGGGCAGCGGCTCGTTTGCCGGAGCAGGTTTCGCGATTCCTTCGGAGATTGCCCGTGCCTCGGCGGAGCAGATCATCAAGAGCGGTACGGTACACCACGGCTATCTCGGGATCAGCATGAACAACGTGACGCCGGAGAATGCCACGTTCTTCAATCTCCCCGACGCGACAGGTGCGATCGTCAGCCAGGTCACGCCCGATTCTCCTGCCAGCCGTGCCGGCTTGAAGAGCGGCGATGTGCTGCGCGAACTGAATCGCAAGAAGATCGACAACAGCAGCGCGCTGCAAGTCGCGGTCAGCGAGATGGCGCCGGGAGACACAATCAGCCTTGGCATCCTGCGCGACGGCAAGCCCGAAAACCTGAAGGCCACGGTGGGCGAGTTCCACAAGGAAGCCGAGGAAGCTGCAAACAACGACTCAGGCGAGCCTCAGCGCGGCAAGCTTGGGCTGGCGGTTGCAAATCTCACACCCGACCTGAGACAGCAGTTCAACATCCCGACCCAGGTGAAAGGCGCGGCCATCGAGAACGTACGCCCGGCCAGCCCTGCCGACGATGCCGGGCTCTCTCCCGGAGACGTGATCCTCGAAGTCAATCGGCACGCCGTGGCAACCGCCGACAATTTCGTCAGCCAAGTCCACTCCGTGCCTGCCGGCAAGGACATTCTCTTGCTGGTCTGGTCGCATGGAGGCGCAAGCTACCGCGTCGTTCATCCCGACGAGTCCTTGACGGATAACGGGATGTAGGCGCGAGTGCGTGAGGCTGACGGCAACACGCGTGGCTGTTGTTGTCGGATCGGCGAGCGGCGAAGCCGCGCGTTCGATCCGACAACAACAGTCGGCGATCCTTCGATGCTGGGGTCGCGCCTCACGACCAACTCGAAGGATCGGTCTAGTCTCTTTTGATCTCGAATCGCAAGATAACGCGGTTTCTGTCCGCCAATCGCTCATACTCAACCGAGTCGGCAAAACGAAACAGCAGGCGTAGGCCCTGCCCGCCCGGCTGGATTGTGGTCAAATCCTCGGGTATGACATCGGCTGGCTGCGTAGGCTCAAACGCCGGGGCATCGTCTTCCACGACAAAGATCGCGCTGCCTTCGACGTGTGCAAACTCGACCGTAAGACTGTGGCCAGGCTCGCCGCGGTAGGCATGGCGCACGATGTTCGAGAGCACCTCTTCCAGACATAACTCAATCGCAAACCGCGTCTCATTTGGGATGCCGAATTCCGCCGCCAGCTCGCCGATCCATGGAGATACCCGGGCAAGCTCGGCCAGGCTGCTGGTGAGCGACAGCCTTCTGCGTACGTCGTGAGGATAAGGCTGGGTCATGGCCGGGCTGAGCATGGGTCGCTGTGCCTGCGGTTAGGCGAGCGCAGCGAGCGCTTCAGCCATGTCGTGGTGAATGGGAAGGATAGCTTGCATATTGCTGGCCACCAATACATCCTCCACCATCTTCACTGGGTCAAACAGGATGACCTTGCCTCCGCGGCGCTTCACCGCTTGCGCAGGCAGCACCAGCGAGCGAAGCCCCATCGAACCCAAAAATGAAACCTCCCGCATGTCGATCAGCAGTTTCTTGGCAGTTCCAGCCGTTACGTTCATACGCAGATCGATGGCCGCAGCGCCCTCAATGTCCAGGCGCCCATTCAGGGTCACCTTGGTGATGCCGCCATCCAACTCCTCGGATGCGAACGTCATAGTTGTTACTCCTTGCACTACACTACCTGTCCGGCTGACTCTTGAGGAAGGTCAGGCCTCGAAATCACGCGATATGTCACCAAGTCACACGCTATGCTACGCGTGGATTGTGACAAAACTGTTAGAAAAAGAAGCGATCCTGCTTCAGCGTCGCTACCACCTGGGTTGCCGCATCGAGTGTGACTGCCGAAGCCGCTGGCGCCGGCCTGAGCTCGATCTTCAAACTCATCCGCTTCTTTGCGACAAAGTCTCCACTGACGGTGTTGGACGTCTTTGCCCCGGAGCCAGTGCCCACCGTGATCCGCAGCTCGTGCACACCCGGAGGCGCAAAGAGCGTGTCGAAGTCCGGCTTGCTCCCTGTCCTCCCCTTGTAGTAGATCCTGCCATCCATCTGCACAGTCAAGGCGAACTTGGCCGGCACTTTGCTGAGATCGAATTTGAGTCGGGTGTTTTGCTTCGGGTCGAGTGTCTTGGGATTGAAGTCAACCGCTGCTGAGGCTTTGCTTGCGGTCGGCGCGGGCGCGGGGGCACTTTCGCTCGGAGGAGGCTGCTGAGGGGCTTGCACTTTCACCGTTGCAGGCGAAGGCTTAGCGCTCGGTGCTGCCGGCGGGGCTACAGTTGAACTCGCCACCGCGGGTGTTGCCGCAGCCGGCTGGCTGCGGTGCAATCCGAACCACGCGAATCCGTTGGCAATCGCCAGAACGACCAGCGCCGCGGCGATGAGTACGGTGTTGCTCCGCTGCTTCACCGGCGGTGGCACCGGAACAGTCGTGTGCGTCGCAGTAGCCTCAGCCGCCTCTGCCGCGCGGCGAGCCCGCAGGCTTGGGGTCGCATCGATCGTCGCATCCGCGGCCCCTATCGTCTGGCCAGGAACCTCTGCGCTTGGTCCCGATCCCGCATCCTTGCCTCGCAGCGCAGACAGAGCGCGTGCAAGGTCGTCGCCCGTCTGATAGCGATCTGCGGGATTCTTCGCCAGGCACTTCAGAATCACAGCTTCCAGTCCCGATGAAACCGACGGGTTCAGCTTGCCGGGTGGAATGGGATCGGTATGGACCACCTTGTAGGAGACCGAGGTCATCGTCTCGCCGGAAAAGGGCTGCTCGCCCGTGGCCATCCAGTAGAGGACCACGCCCACCGAGAAGATATCCGTGCGCCCGTCGATCGGGGCTCCGGTAAACTGCTCAGGCGGCATGAACGCCGGCGTACCCACCATCTTTCCTGATGTTGTCAATTCGCTGGCCGAGAACTTAGCCACGCCGAAATCGGCAATCTTGGCGCGCTCGACCCCATACACCTCTCGCGAGGTCAGAAGCACATTCGCCGGCTTGATGTCGCGATGCACGATGCCTTTGCGATGCGCATACGCCAAAGCCTCGGCTAGCTGCTGGCCGATTTCGCACACCCGGTCCAGTGTCGACAGCCCACCGTCGCGCATCGACTGAGCAAGCGTCTGCCCGCTCACATACTCCATCACCAGGTACGGTGTACCCTCGTGCTCGCCCACATCGAACATCGGTACAATGCCGGGATGCGCCAGCGCACCGGCTGCGCGCGCCTCGCGACAAAACCGCTCGCGGAATTCCTTGCCGTCGTCGCTGGCCAGGACGCTGGGCAGAATGGTCTTCACTGCGACCATGCGCCCCATCGCCGGATCCTTGGCGCGGTAGACACTACCCATGGCGCCCCGGCCGAGCTCATCGATGATTTCGTAACGGCCAATCGTTGCGGGAATATTCATTCTTAGATTCGCAGTCCATCGAACCAGTCAAATGTATCTCTTGAGGCCGCTCAAAGCTCAGGCAGGTGTACGGTAGCGGACAATCAGCACCGTGATATCGTCCGATTGCGCGGTTCCCCGCGACCACTCGTTCACACGTTCCACAATGTGCCGGCGCAGGTCTTCGATCGAATCCTGCTGTCGCCCCACCAGCGCTTCGCGAAGCCGCTCTGTACCGAAGAGGGTTCGGTTCTTGTCCTCAGCCTCGGTCACGCCGTCGCTATACATCACCAGCGTATCGGCCGGCTCCAGCTGCACCCTGGTCGAAGTGTACTCGGCTCCATCGATTAAACCTACGGGGAACGACCCTCCATCGAACAGCTCGGTCACGTCGCCTTTGCGCAGCAGCAGCGGCGGGGGATGGCCACCGGAGATGTACTCCAACGTTCCATCCCGCGCGACGGTCGCAAAAAACATCGTGGCATACCGGCCTGTCCCGGAGTGCTCGCAAAGAAACTGATTGATGTGGTTGAACACCTGAACCGGGTCGGCGCCAATGGTCATGCCCGAGAGCGCGCCCTGGAGCACCGCCGTCAGCAGCGCCGCGCCGATTCCCTTGCCCGCCACATCGGCAATCAGGACGGCGGTCCGGTCCTCCGAGACCGGGAACACGTCATAGTAGTCGCCGCCTACCTCATGGCAGGGAGCGTGCCCGCCCGTCACGGCCAGATGCGGAAAGTCGCGCAGCCCCTGGGGCACCAGCGCCTGCTGGATATCGCGGGCAATGGTCATCTCCTGCTCCATCCGCTGCCGCTCGCGCTCGCGCTCGACCAGGCGCGCATTGTCCAGAATGCTCGCCGCCTGCGCACCCAGCGCATCCAGAATCTGCCGGTCCAGCGCCGTAAATGCAGTCACCTGGCGCGAATCGAGATAGAGTACGCCCAGCAGCTGGCCCAGATCGCGCGCTTCTGACTCGTTGGCCTCAGCACGTGGCGTCGCATAGAGAGGAATCACCACAACCGCGCGCAGCCCTTGCACTACGATGCTGGCGGCGTTTTGCAGCGCGGCGTCGGCGAGGTTCAGATCGTCGGTGATCACCGCAGCGCGCCTGTCGAGCGCCTGCTTGAGCGCCGTTTGGCTTGGCGTGAAACTCTCCGGAGGCAGAGCTTCGCCCTTGCCGTCGCGAGCCAGCCGCACCTTCAGCGGACCACCCTGTTCCGGCTCCAGGAGCAGCCCGCGGTCGGCATGCGTGATCACGATCGCGTGCTGCAGCATCGATCCCAAGACTGAGTCCAGCGGCAACTGGGAGTGCAGAAGCGAAGTCGCTTCGAGCAGAAGATTCAGGCGGCTCAGCCCTTTCGTCGACTGCGGCCCAGTTACCTCGGGGAGGCTCCCAAGGCGCAACAGCATATCGTCGATCGATGCCTGGTCAGACGCATTGCGAAAAACGATCTCACAGCAGTCCTCGAGCCCGAAATCGATCACGTCGCCGTCGCGCAGCATTTTCTGCTCTACCTTAACGCCGTTCACGAAAACACCCGCCCCGTTGCCGCGGTCTTCGAGACGATAGCCGTCGCCTACCGCCACAATGGCCGCACAGCGGCGCGAAATCCGCCGGTCATCGAGTTGCAGGTGATTGCCCGCCTCCGAACCTCGGCCGATCAGGAACGGTAGCTCTGTGACACGAACCACTTGCTTCGCAACTCCAGGAGTGACGACCTCAAGCGTTGCGCCGATGGTTCCTATTTCCATGGTCATGGGGAGCTGGATGGGGGGGATGCACTGAATTTTAGCATGTGCCCGGGCTTCATCGAACAGGCGGGTTCGCCGTACCGTGAGCCCGGCGGCAACGTTGTCCGCTCCGATCACGCCGTGCGGGTAGGTCGCGACTTCGGCAGGAGAAACCCCACCGCGATGATCCACACAAAGCCCGGGAACCGGACCAGCGGGATGAGAAAGAGCAGCTTCGGAAACGCGAGGTGCAGCCAGCTCAGCTCGCCAGCAACCGCAAGAATTATGCCCAGAACGACCACCCATCGGGGAAGTAAATTCAGGAACGCCGCAGTTACCGAAACTCCGGCCATGAGCAGCCCCATCGGCACCGAGAAACCCGGCCCGCCAAGTCCGAATCCGACATAGTAGAGCGCCAGCACGACGGAGGGCTGCTCGACGAGTCCGGGTCGTAACATCGTCCACATCGCCATCGTGCCTGCGAAAGAGCAGGCAACAACGAGAACTCCACCGACCAACGCGATCATCGTGCCCGCAGCACGCGCCCCAAGAAAGTGCAGCCGGCTCACAACCGTCGCGGTGAAGAGCCCAAGGCACACCATGGCTCCGAACTGGAACACGATGCAGAAGAGGACCCGTGCCCCGTAGTTCTGAAAATACGGGATGATGACCGACGCCGCCTCCCACGGACCGGGCCAGTAGGGCTGCTTGTACAAGGCTGTCACTGGGTAAAGACCGATGCAGAAGAGCACTGTGTAGAGAACCGCGAGTATGCCGGGATGAGGGCCCTTGTGGGTTGAGACCAATGCCGCTGTATTCATACGGTTTCCTCCGTTTGGGGTCCTTGTCTGCGCAGCCAAAGTTCCATGGCCAGCGTGTTGATCGAGAAACCGATCCAGAAAGCAACGCCGAAGAAATGGTGGGGCGTCAGGTGCGTTGCGCGCGCGGTCGCAAAAAAGATGCCCATGACGGGTCGCGTCGTGCCGATGCCGAGCAGAATGGCGACGGCGCGCAGCATCCATCGCCGCTTCTCGACTTCATTGTGTCTGCGGCTCCAGGCAAGCGCCTGGATCAGCGACACAACAAGGAGCGTGTTGAACAGCAGGACCGCGCTGCGCTCGAGCCATCCTCCTACCGCCGCGGAAACTGTCATCGCATACGCAGTCGCACCGACGAGAAAACCGAGCGCAAAAAACGCCGACATCAGCATTCGCGAGCCGCGTGTCTTCGTCCAAAACAGGAACGGCAAGAGCAAAACGAAGGCCAGCGCGCAGAGAATGTGCGCCCATGTCAGTGCAGCATGCGCCGAGAAAAGAGCGTCGAGTTGGGCGATCTGCGCTGGCGCCGCACTCCCGCTTGGTGCAACAGTGAGTGCGATCGCCCGGCGGATTGCAGCGGCTACGGCAACGACGATGCAGCCCCAGAAGCCGATGCGCATCCACAACGGAGATTGGCTTCCCGCCGTCTCGGTCCGAACCGGACTGCCTTGCGACCAACCAGCATGGGTGTCAGTGGCCTTCATCGGGAAAAGTCCTCGTGACACAATCACGCTATATTTAATTTTACAACTTGTCAATCTAATTATCGGCCATAGAATCTATCCATGACCTCACGAAATTCCGAAGAGTCCCGGCGTCCCTACGAACTCGGGAAGCGCCTGGAGCAGATGGACCAAAGCCGTGCAGCGATCTTGCGCGCGGCCAGGGCCCAGCTTGAGGCCAACGGTTTCACACAAATGACCATGTCGACTCTGGCGGCCGAAAGCGGGGTCACGCGCCAGACCGTGCACAATCTTTTCGGGACGAAGGCAGCTGTTCTTGAAGCGCTCTTCGATGTCATTGCGCTCGAAGGCGGCATGGAAAACATGCGCGAGGCCATGACCCAACCCTCCCCACAGGCAATGCTGGAGCGATTTGTCGCGGTCTTCTGTCACTTCTGGTCCGGCAATCGGTTGTTCCTGCGGCGCATCCATGGGATAGGCGCGATCGATCCGGAATTTGGCGCAGTGATTGAGGAGCGGAACCGCCGAAGGCTCGGCGCCGCCACGCGCATCGTAAATCTAAGCGGTGTCTCGAGTGACCTGAAACAGAGAGCGGCGGTACTGGCAGCGCTCACGTCGTTCGAGTTCTTCGATGCGCTGGTCGGAGGCTCCGTCGATGAACATCAGGCCACGGCAATCGTCCTCGATCTCGCGCTCAAACTACTGGCGGAGCCTGCGGCGAACTCTGTACGACCGCACGCATCGAGGTCGCATGACTGAATTAGCGGGCAGCTCTCGCGCCTAGGTTGCGGGGCATCGAGCGCACGGACCATGACCGTCGGCCTTTTCTGCCGGCATTCTTTGCAAATCGCAAGAAAGATGGGTACTAACCCACACGAATGCGCCGCGTGGAACATTTTTCAGGTTTCCGCTGTTATGAAGAACAGGCTTGCATGAGGCACGCGAGGGCCCGACGGTTCTCTACCTGTCGCTTCGGACGCGTTGCAAAAACAGCTCAATCTGTTCTCTGTCCACTCCGGGAACCCGGTTGTCGATTGCAGGGTCTTTTCCATTGCGTTTGTCTTCATTGAGAACAAACTGCAGTCCCACTCCATCGTTGCCGGCACGCATGACTCGGGCATGGGCGGTCAAGGAACGATCTTGAGTTGGGTGGCGACCATCGGTCAGCGTCACTCGGATGACGGTCCCGGGATACCAGCGCTCTTCGGTAAGCACATAAAGCCCCGACGAGCTGATATCGCGCACCGCGTAGGCTACGGGCTTGCCGCCTGTGAAGAAGTAAGCACCCAGCCACGGAATCGCCTCCCTCGACGCCCTTCGAGGGTCAACCGGCTCGGATGCCAGTAAACGCCCCAGCCAGCTTTTCGGAGCCTTGTGTCTCTTGGCCCAGGGTTGATCTGCATCTGGTTCGGGAGTCGGGGGCTGCGGAGTAGCGCTGGGAGCAACGGCGGGTTCAGCGGCAGCCGAGGCTACCTCGATTGGTGCAGCATTCTGGGCAGAAGGCGCTCCCAGAGGCGCGGGCCGCGAGCGATCGACCCAGGGGAGTACATTTCCTCCGGCCTTGGGCGCCGATTGATTGGAGCCCGATCCAGAGTCCGGCCCGGAGATATCGCTCCGCTCCCCCTGATTCGCCGTCTTGGCCTGAGCAAGTTGCTGCAGACGGAGCTTCATCTCCTCGGACGGATACAGAAGCAACTGATCGCCGCGACTTGTCCCAGTGGAAGCTATGGACTGAGCCGGCAGAGCCAATACGCTGGCGGGTGCCGTGCCTGAAGCGGGTATCTGAGAGATCGGGTATGAATCGACTGTGTGCAGGACCACGCCACGTTCGTTGAGGAAGACCAGATCGATCGGGAAACGCACGCTCGTGGGCGAAATCCCTCGAAACGGTACGATCCACAGTGCGGTGCTGCAACCCGCTGTCAGCGAGGGCAGACGAGTGTTGAGAACCGCCAGAGCAAAGTCCCCGGCGTCGACGTCGACGCTGACAAAACGCTCACGGGTCTGGTTGTACGCACAAACTTTGCTTGGCTCGGCGCCGGGTTGAGAGCTGGATGTACCCGTGCCTGGCCCGTCGAGCTTGTGGGCAGTAGCAAAACGCAAATACGGCAGCTCTTTCATACACCTCTCAGAACTCATCGGCTCATTTGGCCTTTAGTTCCAGTGAGTTTGAGACAAAACCTGTCCGGGACCGGGTGCGGAAACGGTCATGCAGACATAGCATTGCCGGTTCGCCTCCATCGCGCGCCAACAAAGCGCTTATTTTCTTGGATTTTCGGGTGCCCCACGCCTCAAGAGCATCCTCCGGAAGGACTGGTCGGGATTCGGACCAATTTGGTTGCAATTTCGACTCGTTCCTGCAATCATCGAGGCATGGATGTTCGCCTCTGTTGTCGGCTGTGTTGCACGCTTCGCGCGCACGGCTGACCATGGCTTGAACCTCTCCGCATCATCTAAGGTCTCCGGAAGCCCGCGAATCAGTCTCCACTGTCGCGGGCTTTCTTTATTCCCAGAAGAGGTCAAATGGATCAAGCTGTCGCACCGAAGGAAACCAAGGCTCAACGCAGCGAGCGCCTGAAGCTTGCCAAGAACCCATGGGAGGCATTCGACGAGGTGCGCCAGTTCGCGCGCGAGGGCCGCTCCAGCGTCGTGCCGGAGTGGGCCTCTCTCTACTTCAAATGGTGGGGTGTTTACACGCAGGGCGACGGCGTGGGCGCAACGGGGGGCAAAGGGGGCGAGGGTCTGACCTCGGACTACTTCATGATGCGCATCGGAATTCCCAACGGTATCCTCACCGCGCATCAACTTCGAGTCATCGCGGGCCTCACCCGCAAACATGCACGCAACTTGGCCGACATTACGGTGCGCCAGAACATTCAGTTGCACTGGCTCACCATCGAGTCGCTGCCCGAAGTGGTCGACGTGCTGGATGCGATTGGCCTCTCGCCCAAGGGTGCCTGCGGCGACGTGGTTCGCAACGTCACAGGCTGCCCACTGGCCGGCATCGCTGCCGATGAGGTCCTGGATGCTTCGCCGATCGCGACTGAAGTCGCGCACCTGCTGACGGCCAACCCCGAGTTCTATAATCTGCCGCGCAAATTCAAGATCTCCGCAACCGGTTGCCCACACTGGTGCACCTATCCGGAGATCAACGATATTGGTCTCACCCCCGCGAAGCGCGATGGCGAGCTAGGCTACTCGCTTCGCGTCGGCGGCGGCCTGTCGAACGAACCACATTTGGCTGTTCGCCTCAACGTCTTCCTGCGGCCCGACCAGGCTGTACGCGTAGTGCGCGCCGTGACCGAAATCTTCCGCGAGCAGCAAGGGCTGCGTGAGAGCCGCGATCGTGCGCGACTGAAATATCTCTTCATGAAGGAAGGCTGGACACCACAGCGCTTCGAGGAAGAGCTGCAGTCGCGCCTCGACTTCACGCTGCTCCCTGCCGGCGAAGAAGACGTTCCGACCGATGTCTTTCGGGATCATGCCGGCGTTCATCCGCAGCGCCAAGCGGGCCTGAGCTATGTGGGCGCGACGATACTGCGCGGCCGCTTGACCGGGGAACAGCTCGAGGCCGCCGCAGAACTCTCCGAACGTTTCGGGACGGGCGAACTTCGGGCCACGGTTTCGCAGAACCTGGTCTTCATCAACGTGCCCAATGCGAAGGTCGGTGCGCTGGTGAACGAACTTGGCCATATCGGCCTGCACGTCGAAGCCACTAACTTCTGGCGTGGCACAGTCGCCTGTACCGGTACCGAGTTCTGCAAGCTCGCCATTACCGAGACCAAGGGTTTCGCACGATGGTTGGTCGGCGAACTCGAGGAGCGGGTCCCGCAATTCGATCAGCAGCTGCGCCTGCACGTGACTGGATGCCCTAATGGCTGCGGCCAGCACTGGATCGCCGACATCGGAATCGAAGGCAAAAAGATCAAGCACGAGGGTGTGCTGACGGATGCCTACTACTTCTGCCTTGGTGGCGCGGTAGGCCAGTTCGCAAATGTCGCTCGTACAGTTGGTTATCGCTGCCCGGCGTCGCTGGTGCCGGAAGCAATCGAGCGCCTGCTGCGGCAGTATCTGGCCGGTCGCAGGCTCGATGAAAACCTGCGCCAGTGGTTTGCGCGCCACACGAACGAAGAGCTGCGCGCCCATCTCGCTGGTGAAGCGCTGGCCGCGGTGGAACGCGATCTGCCCACAGGCCGTGTGCCGCACGGTGTAGCCGAATAAGGATCCGCGATGAGTTTGCTGCCCATCTTTCTCAAGCTCGACGGCCGCCCCGGTCTGCTGGTCGGTGCGGGCACGGTTGCGCTGGAAAAGATCGGCAGCCTGCTCAAAACTGGGATTCGACTTCGTGTCGTGGCGCCGCAAGCAAACGCCGGGATTCAGCGGCTCGCTGCTCAAGGCCGGCTGGAGTGGATCGAACGTTCATTCGAACTTTCGGACCTGGCAGGCAACTGTATTGTCATTGCGGCAACCGATGTGCCCGAAGTGAATGCAGATGTCTATCGCGGAGCCGTGGAACGCGGCATTCCGTGTAACTCCGTCGATGACATTCCCAACTGCGATTTCTTCTTTGGCTCGGTTGTGAGCCGCGGGGATCTGCAGATTGCGATTTCGACGGCCGGAGAAAGCCCCGCTTTTGCGCAGCGACTGCGGCGCGAGATAGATGAGCAGCTGCCGGCGGATATTGGTCCCTGGCTTGCGCAACTCGGCGAACTCCGCCGCGAAGTTCTGGCAACGCATCCACGGAGCGAGGAGCGCAAGTTGCTGCTGCACGAGTTGGCCCATCGGCAGATCTGCGATTCACCGGCCTGCTCTACTCGCCAGCTGGCGCGAGCCCCTCAAGACCAGCGCGGCAAGGTCTTCCTTGTCGGCGCTGGCCCCGGCGATCCCGACCTGTTGACGGTGAAGGCCCTGCGCCTCATCCAATCTGCCGATGTGATCCTGCACGACGATCTGGTACCGCAACCGATCCTCGATTTCGCTGCTCCGTCGACAGAAATTGTCAATGTCGGCAAGCGCTGCGGCAAGAAGAACATCACGCAGGAAGAGATTCACCAGTTGATGATCGACCGTGCGCGTGCGAATCGCAGTGTGGTTCGCTTGAAGAGCGGCGACCCGCTCCTCTTCGGTCGCGCTGCCGAAGAGATCGAAGCACTGACTGCTGCCGAGGTACCTTTCGAGATTGTTCCCGGCGTCACGGCAGCATCCGCGGCCGCCGCTGCGGTCGGGGTTTCGCTCACGAGCCGCAACGCCGCGTCCAATGTGGTCATCTCTACGGGGCATCACGCCGCCTCGCACGACTCAGCAGCGATTCCAGAATGCGAGAATGCTACGCGCGTGGTCTATATGCCGGGCCGCGATCTGAAGCTGCTGGCCCTGGAGTGGCTCGACGTGGGCCTGCCCCCCGATTTCCCTTGCGCGATCGTTTCGCGCGCCGGTCACCCCGACCAGCAAATCCGATGTACGACTCTCGCCGCGCTCGGCGACGCCGAACCCGTCCCTGCCCCGAGCCTGCTTCTTGCAGGCTGGGCGATTCGGGAATCTGCTGCGACCCAAGAGGCGCAGCAGAGCGGCGCCAAAGTCACAGCCTGATTAACCACCGAAACGGAGCACCTCATGTCAGAACCCACTGCACCTCGGCGCGGAATCTCGCTCGACGTCTATGCCGTCGCGCTAGCCCTTGCGCTTGCCCTGCTCATTCGCCTCAATGTGATCCCCCCCGTGAAGTGGTGAACCAGCGCGCTGTCCCACGATTCGGACCGCAGGCGCGCATGATCGCGGCTCCGATCGCGCACTTCAGCATGTTCTAAGGAGAGTTCTATGGCCACCGCCGCCAATACTACGCGTCCCATCGGCCTCGATGAGCCCATCCAGCTCGGACGCCGAATTCTGGAGCTCATTCCGGGGCTACTGTTGCTAACCGCCGTCGGATACGCCGGCAAATTCATCGAGCAGTCGATCGCCTTCTACACGAAATCGCATCACATTACGTTCCCCAATATCGAGTACGTTCTGTGGGCCATTGTTATCGGCCTGCTCATCTCGAACACTGTTGGCATACCGCGCGTCTTCCAGGCGGGCGTCGCAACCTATGAGTTCTGGCTCAAGGCCGGTATCGTGTTGCTCGGCTCGCGGTTTCTGTTGGGAGATATCCTGCACCTCGGAGGGATCTCGCTCCTGCTAGTCGCGGTCGCACTCACGCTCTCGCTAACCTTCATGCACATTCTCGGGCGCAGCTTCAGATTGAAACCAAAGCTGACGTCGCTTCTCGCGGTGGGATCGTCGATCTGCGGCGTCTCGGCTATCATCGCGGCCAAGCCCGCAATCGACGCCGATGATGAAGATGCTTCATATGCCATCGCCGCGATTCTTGCCCTCGGTGCGATCTCGCTGTTCACGTTTCCGTTGATCGGCCACTCACTCCACCTGAGCGACAAGGCCTATGGACTGTGGGCGGGGCTGGCCGTCGATAACACCGCGGAAGCCACGGCGGCTGGAGCGCTCTACTCGGATGCAGCCGGCAAAGTCGCAGTGCTGGCGAAGACTACCCGCAATGCGCTCATCGGCTTTATTGTGCTCGGCTACGCCATCTACTGGGCCTCACGCGGCCAAGCTCAGACCGTGGGCAACAAGGCGGAGTTCCTCTGGCGCAAGTTCCCCAAGTTCGTGCTCGGATTCCTGCTGATCTCGCTGCTGGCTACGCTCGGAGTCTTTGCCAAGCCGCAGCTGACCTCCATCGCGAACCTATCGCGGTGGGCCTTCCTGCTGACGTTCGCGGGTGTCGGCCTGCGCACCAGCTTCCGTGAGCTGGGCAAGCAAGGTTGGCGGCCTTTCGCAGTCGGGGCCATTGGCGAAGTCTTCATCGCTATCCTGACGCTTGGCCTGGTCTACGGCGCCGACAGGTTCCTTCATCTCTAGCAGCGCACGCGCCCGGGTGGGACTCGCTCCGCTCGGGCGCACTCTTCCCTGCTCCGAGCCCGCGCTTCTCGCCGCGAAGCCCTCGCGCACCCACCCTTTATACTGAGATGTTTGCGGCACAATCTGCCCGCGCCTCAAATTCTGCAGGCGTATCGCGGGTAAGGAGCACGACTTGTCTCAGGCAGAGATCGGCGTTATTGGTGGCAGTGGACTCTACTCCATGCCCGGCTTCACCAATCAACATGAACTACGGGTCGAGACCCCTTTCGGCGAGCCCTCCGATCCATTCGTTCTGGGCGAAGTGGAGGGACGCAAGGTCGCCTTCCTGGCGCGGCACGGACGCGGACATCGCATTCTTCCTTCCGAGTTGAACTTCCGGGCCAACATTTACGCCTTCAAGAAGCTCGGCGTGGAGCGCATCCTGTCCGTGTCCGCGGTCGGCTCGCTGAAGGAAGAGCACAAGCCGACCGACTTCGTGATTCCCGATCAGTTCATCGATCGGACGTTCCATCGTATTTCGACTTTTTTTGGCGACGGCATCGCGGGCCACGTCGCGTTCGGCGATCCGATCTGCTCGGTTGTGGCTGATGCCGCGTCGCGTGGCTGCGGGGTGGTCGGCGTAGTCGGCAAGCTGGGCGGTACCTACGTGTGCATGGAGGGTCCGCAATTCTCGACAAAGGCAGAGTCGAATCTCTACCGGAGTTGGGGCGCCGATGTGATTGGCATGACCAATCTGCAGGAAGCGAAGCTTGCGCGTGAAGCGGAGATTTGCTATGCCACCATCGCCATGGTCACCGATTACGACTGCTGGCGGGAGGGGCACGACGCCGTGACGATCGAGGAGATTGTCGCGGTGCTGCATCAGAACGCCGAGAATGCCTGCAAGGTGGTGAAAGCCGCGGTGGCCGAGCTGCCGCCCACATCGAGCGTCGCCCGCACTTGTGCCTGCGCGACCGCAGGCAAGTTTGCCGTGCTGACACAGCCGGACGCTATTCCGGCGGCAGGGAAGGAGCGGCTCAAGCTGCTGTACGGCAAATATCACGGCTGGTAACCACGCGGCGGGGCCATCAGTCTCCACTGAGATCGACGGAAAGGAAAGAGAATATACATGGCAATCACTGTTGTGGGCAGCGTTGCATTTGACACTGTCGAAACTCCCGCAGGACGGCGGGAGCGCTGCCTGGCCGGAGCAGCCACCTACTTTTCGCTCTCTGCGAGCTTCTTTACGGATGTACGCGTGATCGCCGTGGTCGGCGAGGATTTCGGCTCTGAACAACAAGCGGTGTTCGACGCGCACAAGATCGATACGCGTGGCATTGAGCGCGCGCCGGGCAAGAGCTTTTTCTGGGAGGGTTCGTATCTCGAAAACATCAACGAAGCCAAGACGCTGCAGACCGACCTGAATGTCTTTGCCGGGTTCGAACCGAAAATTCCCGACTCCTACCGCGACTCGCAATTCCTTTTCCTGGCCAACATCGATCCTGTGTTACAGCGGCGCGTGCGTGAGGCCACGCCTAACGCGAAACTCGTCGCCGGCGACACCATGAATTACTGGATCAAGGACCACAAGCCGGCACTGCTCGAAGTTCTCAGGGGTCTCGACATCCTGCTCATCAACGACACCGAGGCACGGATGCTCGCCGGCAATCCAAACCTCGTGCAGGCAGCACGCGCAGTGATGGGCATGGGGCCGCGCTTTCTCGTTGTCAAGCACGGTGAGTATGGCGCCACTCTCTTCCACGGCGCTGCTCCAGAACGCAAAGGCGCGGAGTACACTTTCCGTGCGCCCGCCATGCCGCTCGAACGAGTCATCGATCCCACCGGCGCGGGCGACAGCTTTGCCGGAGGGTTCTTTGGCTATCTGGCGTCGCAAAAGGAGCTGACCCCGGGCGCATTTCGGCGCGCGATGTTCTACGGATCCGTTATGGGATCCTTCGCGTGCGAGCGCTTTGGGACGGAACGGCTGCAGGAGCTGTCGCGCAAGGAAATCGACGAGCGATTCCACTTTTTCCGCGAGCTGACCCACCTTGACTGATGAGCCATTTCGTCGCGCAGAAGGCCTGCTGGTTGTAGGCTGCTGCGCGGTGCTCTCGCTGTTGGCCGTGCTGTGGAGTTGGCAGGACGGCGCGATGTTGAACTACGGGGATGCTGTTGCGCACCTCGCGATCGCGCGGCGCGTCATCGATTCGCACTATCCGGGGTTAAAGCAACTCGGCTCGGTGTGGCTGCCACTGCCTCATCTGCTGATGATTCCGTTTGTCGCGGTATATCGCTGGTGGGCGGATGGGATTGCGGGCATGATTCCGTCCGCGCTGGCTTACATCTTCAGTTGCTTGGGGATCTATCGCCTGGCGCGGCAGTGGCTGTCGAGGTTTGCGGCCATTGTTGCCCTGATCTTCTTCGCGATCAACCCGAACCTGCTCTATCTGCAGACCACTGCGATGACCGAGCCGCTGTTTCTCTGCGAGCTGATCTGGGCGGTGGTTTGGCTGGTCGAGTGGCGACGGACCTTGGATGCAAATTCGCAAGGAAGCAGTCGTTTTCTTTGGATTATTGCTCCCGTTCTCATTGCGTCGATCTACACGCGCTATGACGGCTGGATTCTGACTCTGCTCGCGTGGTCGTTCATCGGGATCACGCTGCTGCGCCGCGGCAGACTAAACTCTCCGGCCTTCTGGATTGCGAGCGCTTTTGTGGTGGCTGCACCACTTGTGTGGTTCGCTTATAACGCGACGGTCTTCGGTGACTGGCTCGACTTCGCGCGTGGGCCGTACTCGGCAAAGGCAATTGAGCTGCGCACGGCTAGGGCCGGCTCGGGATCGCCCCATCCGGGCTGGGGCGATCCCTGGGTTTCGCTGCTTTTCTTCATGCGCACAGCGGAGATTGACGCCTCCGCCGAGTTGTGGGGCAATCGGATGCTCGTGCTCAGTGTGCTCGGCGCGACGTTCGGCTGTTTCACTGCGCGGCGGCGGGCCTTTCTCTGTACGCTGCTCTTGTGGCTTCCGGCGCCGTTTTATGCCTATTCCATTGCTTATGGTTCGGTGCCGATCTTCATTCCCAAGTGGTGGCCACACTCCTGGTACAACACGCGCTACGGCATGGAACTGCTGCCGGCGTTTGCGCTGAGTCTCGGCTTCATTGCGCATTTTTTCCTCAGGGGCGTAAGTGAATTCAAGCCTCGATGGGTCTTGTATGCCGCCGTACTTCTCGGTTCGCTGGCTGTGTGGAATGCCTGGAAGGTCACGGCAGAGAAGCCACTGACTTACATTGAGGGGACAAAAAACATCGAGGCCCGGCGGCCGTTCGAAGAGCAGATTCCACCGGTATTGCGCAGTCTGCTGGCATCCCGAAGGGCAGGGGCGACGGTGCTGATGAAGACGTCGGTCTATCCGAACCTTGTCGCCTTTACTGGCATTCCATTGCACCAGACCCTGAACGAAGGGGATGGCGATCTGTATCGTGCTGCACTTGCCGCGCCGGCGCAACACGCCGCCATCGTCGTTGGGTTCGACGGTGACGAGATCGATAAGGCGGTGAAGGCGCATCCCGAGGGTCTGACCACGGTTGGCCACTTCACTGCCCCGGGCCAGGCGCCCGGCACGGTTTACGTCTCCGATACGTCGCCGGTCAACAAGCAACCTTCGCGGTGATAGGATTCGGTCAAGATAGCCCAATGAGCAATTTCATGGCCGAGTTCGCGCACCCGTTCAGCTTCGATTGGCTCGAGCAGATGATCGTGGTCAACGGCGCTGTGGGCCGCCTGCTTCTGGCCTGTTTGCTGGGCGGGCTGGTCGGGCTGGAGCGAGAGGCGAAGCGGCGCGCGGCGGGTGTGCGCACCAATCTGCTCATTTGTATGGGCGCAGCTTTTTTCACGCTTCTTTCGGCTGTGCTCGCTGGCGACACAAGCCCGAATAAGGGGCAAGTTGCTTCCAATATCGTTCAGGGCATCGGCTTTCTTGGCGCCGGACTCATACTTCACAATCGCAACCGCATCAGCGGACTCACCAGTGCGGCCAGCGTGTGGGTGGTCGCTTCGATCGGAATGGCCTGCGGCGCAGGACTGTTCGCGGCGGCCACAGTTGCCACCATCATCGTGATCCTGGCCTTGGAGCTGGTCGGCCTTTTGGAGCACCGCGCCAACATCAAGATCTATCCATTGATCTACGAAGCGCGCGGAATCGACCAGATCGCAATGCTGCGCTCGATCCTCGACGCCATGGACAAGGCGAAGGAACGCCTCGCCGAGTACCAGACTGATAGCATCGGTGACCTGCAGCGAATCAGCTTCACGATCACAGGGACCAAAAAACAGCACGCCCGACTGCACGACAAGCTCGCTGCCGAATCAGCAATTGCCACACTGCTCACGTTCCGCGACCCGGAGGAAGATTGATTCCTTTCGTCAAGGCTCATGCATGCGGCAATGACTTTCTCATCGTCATCGAAGAAGACGCTGCCGGCTACGACAAAGCCGAACTCACGCGCGCTCTCTGCGAGCGCAACACCGGCGTGGGCGCCGATGGTGTCGAGTTCTTTCGATGGACCAGCGATCATGCCGGCCGTATCCGTCTGCACAACTCCGATGGATCCATAGCTGAGATCAGCGGCAATGGCACACGCTGTGTGGCCGCATGGATGGCGGAGGAATCCCGTACTCAGTCGGGCGACGAGCTCTCGATCGAAACGGATGCGGGGGTTCGCATCTGTACGGTAAAGGAGTTCCGCACCTCTGCAGTCACGGGACCGACGTTCTTGATCACAACCGATATGGATATCCCAGAGTTTGAGGAGCGTAAGGTCGAGTTGGCCGACGGAGCTGTTATCGACGGAGTTTCGGTTTCCATGGGCAATCCGCATTTTGTCATTGTCCTGCCAACGGAGCATGCAGATCTTGGCGGCGGGAATCCGCTCGACGCGAGTGAACGCGCACTTTCGATGCTCGATTTCTCCATCGGCGGCCGCTCCTGGGAGGAGATCGGCGAAGAGATTTGCTTCCATCCGGATTTTCCCGAGCAGACGAATGTCGAGTTTGTTCATATCCTGGGAAGTCAATCGGAGCCCATTCGGCAAATTGCCATGCGCATCTTCGAGCGCGGTGTCGGTCCAACGAGCTCATCCGGCACTGGTACCTGCGCGGCCGCGACGGCCGTCATCGGTATCCATCGCGCCGCTCCGGAGCTCGAAGTGATTGCACCGGGCGGCGCACAAACTGTGCGCTGGCAAGGACCCGGAGAAAAGCTCTACCTGACCGGGCCAGCGACGCTGGTTGCGCGCGGCGAATTTTGGGCGGGAGAGTGAGCTCGATGCCGCTGTTGAAACCACTCGCGGTTGCACCCGATACGCAATGGAGCGTGATTGCACCGGCGTCGTTCGCGCAGCCCGAACGCGCGCAGGGCGGAATGAGGGCGCTGCGGGAGCTCGGCTATTCGCCGTTGCCGACAGGGAACGCCCTCGAACGGGGCCCGCTTTACTTTGCCGGAACACGCGAGCAGCGCTTGACCGACCTCCACGCAGCCTTTGCCGATCCCGACACGAGCGCTGTGATGGCAGTGCGTGGCGGATACGGATCCAACTACCTGCTCGAAGGCCTCGATCTCGCGCTCCTGCAGAAGCGGCCCAAGCCATTCTTTGCCTATAGCGACATGACGGGGATTCAGCTCCGTCTGCTCGATCGGGTCGGGCTGCCGGTGTTTCACGGTCCCATGTTGGCGGCTGATTTCTATAAGAAGGATGGTGTTCACTTCGAGAGCTTCCGGGCCTCTCTCGCGGGTCAACCGTACGGTGTGGGTCCAAGCGAAGGGCTCCGTGTGCTGAAGGCTGGCGCGGCGCAGGGCGCATTGAGGGGAACTCTTTACGGCGGTTGCCTCAGCATTCTTGTCTCTTTGCTCGGCACGCCGTGGGAGCCACAGACCGAAGGCAAGCTTCTCTTCATTGAGGATGTGGGTGCGAAGCCCTACCAAATCGATCGCATGTTGTGGCAACTACGCGTCACCGGCAAGCTCGACCGAGTGCTCGGCATCATCTTTGGAGAGATGCTCGATTGTTCGTCGCCCGGCGCCGCGCCCGATCTTCTCGAAAACACGATTCTGAGTGCGCTCGATGGATTTGAAGGGCCAATCGCGATTGGTCTGCGCAGCGGCCACGTCTCACGGCAGAATGTGACCCTGACGTTCGGAACCGAGGCTGAGCTCACTTTCGACGACAGCCCTCGCCTGAACCTGCTGGAACCGGCGGTAACGAAATGACGACCACGCCTCGCCACATTCACCTGATCGGCATTTGCGGCACAGCCATGGCGTCGCTTGCCGGGCTTCTTCAATTGAAGGGCCATCGCATCACGGGCTCTGACAATGCAGCCTATCCGCCGATGAGCGACTTGTTGCGATCGCTGGGGATTCCCATTCTTGAGCCCTACGCTGGAGCCAATCTCGACCCGGCGCCCGATCTTGTGGTGATCGGCAATGCTCTGTCGCGCGGCAACCCGGAGATCGAGCACGTTCTCGACAAGCGAATCCCCTTTACGTCGCTCGCCGCGCTGCTGCGTGAGGAGTTCATTTCCGGCCGGGAGTCGCTGGTCGTCGCCGGCACCCACGGCAAAACCACAACGACGAGCATGCTTGCCTGGATCTACCAGATCGCCTCGCGCAAGAGGCCCACACTGGAGCCGTCGTTTCTGATTGGCGGCGTGGCTGAGAACTTCGGCACCAGCTTCCACTTGCGACCCACGCGCACCTTCATCATCGAAGGTGACGAGTACGATACGGCCTTCTTTGACAAGGGACCGAAGTTCCTGCACTACTTCCCAGATGGTCTGATTCTGACTCACGTCGAGTTCGATCACGCCGATATCTACGCTGATCTGGAAGCGGTGAAAGTCGCCTTCAACCGTCTCGTCAATCTTGTTCCCGGCCGTGGAATCATCGTCGCCTACGATGGCAATGCCAACGTGACGGAGTGCGTCGCACGCGCTTTCTGCAAGGTGGAGCGCTATGGATTTGGGCCGGACTCAGCCTGGCAATTGCGCAATCTGCGCCATGAGGACGGGCTCACCCGCTGGCAACTCCGGCACGACGGCGCACTCTGGTCTGAACTGGAGATGAGCCTTGCCGGCGAGCACAACGCACTCAACGCTTCGGCTGCGGCTGCGCTTGCCGCTGGTCAGGGCGTCGAAAAGGAAGCCATCGTGGATGCGCTAGCGACTTTCAAAAGCGTCAAGCGGCGCCTTGAAGTACGGGCTGAGATCGACGGCATCACCATCATCGACGATTTTGCACATCATCCGACGGCGATCCGCGAAACACTACGAGCACTCCGCGCCGTCTATCCCCAGAGCCGGTTGTGGGCGGTGCTTGAGCCGCGATCCAACACGCTGCGCCGCAAAGTCCTTGAGCAGGATCTCGTCGACAGCCTCGGCTTGGCCGATCGTGTGATTCTCGCGGGCGTCTATCAGCAGCAGCGCATCCCCGACGCCGAGCGCCTGCACCCGGAAGACGTAGTCCGGGCACTCAACGCAGCCGGCACCCCAGCTGAATTGCATCCGGGCGTAAGCGAGATCGTCGAATCGATCGCACCGCAACTGAAGGCCGGCGATGTCGTGGCTATCCTCTCCAATGGCGGGTTCGACGGCATCTATGAGAAACTGCCTGCGCGTCTCCGTTCACGCGGCCACTGACCTAGCCCATGATTTCCTCTCTCATCTTGCTCGGCACGATCGTTGTGCTCGGCGCGCCCAGCGCGCTGCTCTTCATCCCCTGGGCCATGCTTACCGGCAATGCAACGCCGCTCTATAACGTGTCGCTCGGCATCGTTCGAGCCGGCTTCCATCTTGCAGGGATTCGTGTCGAGGTATCGGGACTCGAGAATGTGCCGTCCCACACGCCGTGCATCTTCATGGCGAACCATGTGTCGAATCTCGACCCGCCGGCACTGCTTCCCAATATTCCGGGGCGCACTTCGGCCTTCGTCAAACGGTCGTTGATGAGGATTCCTGCATTCGGTTACGCGATGAGGCTCGGCGATTTCATCCCCGTCGATCGCGACGGCAGCGTCGAGAACGCGATCGAGAGCGTGCGCATCGCTCGGGAAGTCCTGGGCAAGGGTTTTCACATCACGACATTCGTTGAGGGCACACGCTCTCGCGATGGCCGCATGCTGCCCTTCAAGAAGGGCCCGTTCTATCTGGCGATGGAGACTGGCGCACCCTGCATTCCCGTGTCGATCCACGGGACCGAGACGATGATGAGCAAGGGCAGCCTGCGCATCAAGCCAAGCTCGGCGTACATTACATTTCACGCGCCGCTCTATCCTGCAGACTTTGCCGATCGCCAGCAATTGATGGATACCATGCGCGCGGCGATCGCATCCGGTCTTCCGGAGTGGATGCGGAACTGAGGGGCTACGGGAGCACCACGGCGTTGTAGCCGTCGTTGAGCAGGCGCTGGCTCATTGAATTGGCATCGGCTCGATCGGCGAATGGCCCGACCTGTACGTGAATGAGATTGTCGCCAATCTCACGCCGCGCGGTGACGGCATAGCCACGCTTCCGCAACGCCGCCATCAAAACGTTGGCATCCTCGATGTGCGATACAGCAGCGATCTGCACCATGATGTCGGCAGCCGACGGCAATGCCGGCTGCACCTGGGACGAGGTTGCCGCAGACAAATTGTCCTGCGCCGACGCAGCGGGCGAAGCAATGGCTGGGTGCACGTCAGGAGCGCTCGTTTGCGCACTCGGTTTGCCTGTTGATGCGGGAGCCGGAGCGGGAATTGCACTAGCCGGCGTCGGACTGGATTCAGGCTGCACGGCCGGGGGCGCAAATGTGGCGGCGGGCTTCTGCAAGTTGGTCGCCTGCTGGGCCAGCGTCTGGCCCGTGGCAGCTACTTTCGCAGCGATCATCTGCGAGCCGTTGCGCCTGCCCACCGTGTAACCCACACCGAAACACACGGCACAGAGCAGAAGCAAAGTGCAAACAAACGCCAGCAAAATAGCCGGCCCAAGCGTAAGCTCTACATCTTTGCGTGGCCCTTCGGCTTCCAGCTCCTCGTCGCGAGCGCTTCGCAGCATTCCGTTTCCTCAGGCTTACTTCTCTTCTACTGTACCTTTCGCGCCTGCGCCAAACTTGTTCAGCAGCGAGAGCAACTCCATCGGCAACGGGAAAACGATGGTTGTGTTCTTTTCGACGCCTATCTCGGTGAGCGTCTGCAAGTAACGCAACTGAAGCGTGATCGGTTGCGTGGCCAGCAGTGCGGCCGCGTCGACCAGCTTTTGCGCCGCGTTGAATTCGCCCTCGGCGTGAATGATCTTCGATCGCTTCTCGCGTTCCGCCTCAGCCTGCTTGGCCATGGCGCGCAGCATCTGTTCGGGCAGGTCGACTTGTTTCACTTCCACCGAAGTCACCTTGACACCAAACGGCTCGGTGCGCTGATCGATGATCGTTTGAATGCGCAGGTTCAGCTTGTCGCGATGGCTCAACAGCTCATCCAGCTCTACTTCGCCTAGAACAGAGCGCAGCGTAGTTTGCGCGAACTGCGAGGTCTGATAGACGTAGTTGGCCACCTTGATCGCGGCGGCGTTTGGATCGACCACGTACAGCGTGACCACCGCATTCACCTTGATGGTCACGTTGTCGCGCGTGATCACGTCCTGTGGCGGAACTTCCAAGACTTCCTGGCGCAGCGAGATGCGCACCATCTGGTCGATGGGCCTGAAGACCAAAATAACTCCCGGGCCCTTCGGTGGAGTCAGTGCGCGGCCAAGCCGGAAGATGACCGCCCGTTCATAGTCGCGAAGAATTTTGATGGAGTTCAGAAGATAGAGAACGACAATGGCAATCAGCACTAACAATGGAATCGGCAACTCGGACATGGGCATTCCTCACTCAGCAGCGATTCTACTCTTGCCCCGCCCCAAATAACCCGCTACACACCGTGCGCAGCGACCGCTGACACATTCTGCGAATCGGCGGGTTCGACACGCAGCAGATACTGATCGTGTCCGATCACCCGCAGTTTGGCTCCAGCCGTCACGGGCTGGCTTGCCACAGCGAGCCAGATCTCGCCTTCCACCAGCACATGACCTTCGGGATTCAACACCTCCATCGCGGAGGCGGAACTGCCCACCAGCGCGTCGGCTCCGAGCCGCACCTTTCTGCGACGGGCACGCACAGCCAGACTGAGGAGCCAAAAGGTGATTCCCCCGAATCCTAGGGTCACGGCAATCGCCACCCACGGGCTGATCGCCATCTGCGGAATCGGCGCGGCGACCAATGTGAGAGTCCCGAACATCAAGCAGACGATCCCGGCGATTGCCAGGGCACCATGTCCGCCGAACTTCGCTTCGAGCGCCATCAGCACGATCGCGCCTACCAGCAGCGCCACGGCGGTATAACGGATCGGCAACAGATCGAGACCGAAGATGCCGAGCAGCACCAACAGAGTGCCCACGGCTCCAGGAACGATGGTTCCGGGTGTATTGAACTCGAGATAGATGAGCAGCGCCCCGCCGACCAGAAGCAAGAGCGCGATGTTGGGATTAACCAACCAGCCGAGCAGCTGTTCGCGCAGCGTCGGCTCGACGGTCTCTATCCGCGCGCCGGCGAGATGCAGCGTCACCTTTGTCCCATCGAAGCGGGTGATCTCGCGGCCGTTGAGCGCCGTCAGCAGATCGGCATCGTTTTTCGCGGTCAGGTCTATCAAATGCTGCGACAGAGCCTCTTCGGCAGTGTACGAATGCGACGAAGACACGGCGGCGAGAGCAGCGTCGACATTGCGATTGCGTGGTTTGACGTAGGAGCGGAGAAAGGCCTCGGCATCGTTCTCGACTTTCTGCATCTCGGTGTCGTCGGGCTTGCCGCCCATGAAGACCACGTGCGCCGCTCCAGCTTCGGTGCCGGGCGCCATCGCCGCCACGTCAGCCGCTTCGAGGAGAAAGAATCCTGCTGAACCTGCGCGCGCGCCCGATGGCCCCACAAAGACAATCACTGGAATGCGCGATTGCAGGATTGCGCCCGCCATGTCGCGCATCGAGTCGACCAGGCCGCCCGGCGTGTCCATTTCTATAAGAAGAGCCGCGGCGCCAGCATCGTTGGCGCGCCTCAGCGCCCGTTCCAGCATGCCTGCACTCACCGGCTGAATCGTGTCTTTGAGGACGATCTTCTCGACCAACGGCTGCTGGGCTGAGAGCGAAAGGCCCCATCCCGCAGCCAGGGCCATGGATGTGGCCAGCCTTACCGCTCGCCCCAAATTAAACCTGCCGATTCGCTGAAGCATGGCTGCTCCAAGGAGTTCTGCCTACTGACTCTTGCCCGTCTTCAATGCAACCTGACGGCTTAAATCCTGCGCTTCGCGGCTCGCCGGGTCAAGTTGCAGGGCCGCTGCGGCTTCTCTGTTTGCCTCATCCAGACGATTCTGGGCGAGGTCCAGGCGCCCCAGCACCAGGTACGCTTGGACTGAGGGCTTGAGTTCCAACGATCTCTGTGCCTCTTTGCGCGCGAAGGCAGTATCGCCACCGCGTTCGCGCACCTCGGCCAATCCTGCATGCGCCTCGGCAACGGAATCATCCGCAGAGACCGCGGACTGGTAGAGCTGCTCGGCTTCGAGCAGCAACCCACGATTCAGGTAGTCCCTGGCTTGATCTGTGAGCTTCTGAGCCCGGTCACGCGGAGTCAGTTCCTCCATCCGAGCCGACTGCACCTGGTCCAACATGCCGGCAGCTTGCCGGAAGGCGACGGCATCAAAGGTGCGCACGATGCGTTCCAGCGGATCGGGCTTCGCTGCTGCGTCGGCATCCTGATCGACTCCACCGTGCGTTGTTGGCGCGCCAGGCTCCCGCCAATCGCGTTGCAGATCCTGCGCTTCGCTATCGTTGGGCCGAAGCTTCAGGCACAGGGCCAACTCCGCAAACGCCGCGCTGGTTTGACCTTTCCGCTTGAGAGTGACGGCGAGATTAAAGTGATAATCCGCCTGGTTCGGATCGGCGGCAGCAGCCGCGACGAACTGCGCGCTGCCGTCCTTTCCCTGGCGGCTCACGGCCACACCCTCGTCATTCAGCACCTCAGCCAGCGGCAGCACGGTTGCCACGGTGTGGAAAGCGGACTCGGCCTGCAGGTATTTCCCTGAAAACAACAAAGAGAGCCCTCGGTAGAAGCCCGCTTCCAAGGCGTCGGGCTCGTTGCGGTCCACTTTTGCAAAGGCGGACGCCGCTTCGTCATATTGCTGTGCGGAGTACTCTTCGCGTCCCAGCGCCATCCATGCGGCGCCAAAGCCGGGATTGAGCGCGACCGCCTGATTCAGGTGGCGCAGCCGTTCATCATGATCCGGCTCTGTGATTCCGCGAATATACTGTTCAAACGCATCGAGCCGCAGTCCTCGCCCCGCTGCGATAAACGTCTCCTCGGCGCCGCTAAATGCAGGGTCCAGGACGCGTGTCAGCTTCCAGGCGAGCGAGTCAAAGACAGCGATCAGGTCGTGCATCTCGCCGCGCGCACTCACCGTTTCGCTCATGCGCAGACGAGGTACATCGACCACACGGGCCTCGACTACGAGATTCGTTCCATCGGTCGAGTAGCTGCCCACGACGATTGAATCGGCGTCCAGGGTCTGAGCCAGCTTCAGCGAGCTCGCGCGCGAGGGTTGAAAACCCTCGGGCAGACCAAGGTGATCGAGCGCGTAGATCCGGTCGGCGCGGCTCAGGGGTGCAAAGCCCGCCGAAGTGAACCGGCTGCTCAGAATCGATGCGGCGGCCTCGCGAATCCACTCCAGGCTGGGTTGATTGGTGCGGTTGTCAAAGGGGAGAACGAGCAGGATGCGCCCTTTGCCGGCGTTCTGTGTCTCCTGTGAGGACTCATGAGCCGTCTGGGCCATACCGGTGAGACCGATCAGAGTGCCGATGAACAGCAGATAGGCGGCAGATCGCGCCTGTCTTTGCCGAAATGGAGAGCGACGATTCACTGCTCTCGATTATAGGTTGCGGGCCACTGCCGGAGCAGGTGTGCGAGCCCGTCTCGGTCCAGCCTCGATCTAGCGATGGAACTGAATCAGTGCGATCCAGAAGCCGTAGTCTTCGCTCTGCCACGTCAGCGTGCCGTGCAGGCGGAGTGCGATTGCTTCCGGAGACAGATCGTGGTGCAGTCCGAAGTAGCGCTCATCTATCCCTTCGCTTTTCGGACCCAGGCTCAGCGGTAGATACGGCGGGTCATATTTTGTCGAGAAGACCAGTGCCGCGGAGTACTTCTCCGGTTCCTCGGCGGCATATCCGATTTGGGCTTCGGTGAAGTCGTCAATGCGGTTGACCGCGTAGGGTTGTTTCACGTAGCCCAACTCCGGTCGAGTCAGTTCGTCGGTCATGGGCCACGCAGAGAGCACTGTCGCGCCGCGGTTGCGACGATTCAACTGCGCAATTCCAGCAATGTGCAGCCGGATCACGCGGGCATACGCGAGGTTGTCCTCTGGCGCGAAGCGATAAGGCGGATTGACAAACAGAGCGGCAACGAACGCTGCGGCTGAGAGCGCCGCGAACGCTTGCCAGTAGGGAACGCGGCGGCGAAATGTTGAGACCGCAACCACCAACACCAGCGGATACATGGGCAGCAGGTAGCGTGTGAGGAGCGCTCCGCCCAGCATGCTGAACAGGATTGCATTGCCAAGCAGCAGCCAGAAGATACGCCAAAGTGCGGACCGTTGGATGGTCTTATATTCCTGTCCGTCGCGACCGAGGCGCGGTTTCAGCATCATGGCTGCAAGGGTCAGGATCGAGGGCACGAACATGTTCATGTGCGCCGTCAGGTGCAGGATGCGGTGGCCGAACGCTGCGAGAATCCGCAGCGGCGTCATCGTGGCTTCGGCGTTGTAGCGCAGGAATTCAGGATTGCCGAAGACGAATCCCGTCTTCGCGGAGTGCCATGCATACCATGCGCAGAGCGGCAGAGCGCTCGATGTGAGCCACGCGGCCTCGCGCAGCGCGGCGGGCCGCTTCAGAGCTTCGCCGCGAATGCATTCGACGGCGCTCAGTACGGCAAGAGTCAGAGGAACGGCGATGGCGGTCTCTTTGCAGAGTGCCGCGGCCGTGAACCATAGCGCCGCAGCCCATGGCTTGCGGGCCTCAACCAGATCGCGGTCCGGAAGAGCGAAGGCAAGTCCCCAGAGCGTGTACGCGGCGGCGAAGATGTCGGCGTGAGCCAGAGAACTCTGTGCGAACCAGATGGGATAGAGTCCGGTCAGCAACACCGTCCAGAAGGCGACCAGAGCCGAGCCCGAAAGCTTGAGTGCTAGCCGCCAGACAGCGAGGAGGCCCAGTGAGGCCACGATCAAGACGGCTTCGCGGGTGACTTCGGGATAGAAGCCGGATGCTTTCCACCACAGCGCGAGATAGATGCTGGGCAGCGGCGGATGCGCATTGCTCAGTGTCGTGATCGGTATCAGCGAACCAGTGCGAAAGAAGTCCCACGCGGCCGGAATGTAGTAGCCTGCCTCATCCCAGTAGTAGGGCAGGCGCAGCAGCGAAAAGTGGCTCGCATACAGCGCCGCGAAGATGACCGGGAAGATCATCCAGGTGGGAAAGGGACGGTCTTTCCGCGGTCCCAGTAGCTCGAGCAGGAGAGCTTTCATTTAGCCAGATGTTTTGCCGCGCGGACCTAGTTGACGGGCCCTTGAGGGAAGGGCTGCCCCTGCGGCTCCAGGTTCAGGGTGCCGAAGGCCTGCTCGTACTGGGCGAGATTCTGCCCCAACACGTTCCACAGCGCCTTGGCCTGCTGCGGGCTGAGGAAGATTGCGGCGTTGTTGCGGATCGTGACCTGCTCGGGGCTTTCGCTCGAGGCCAGACCGAAGACGAGCTGAAAATCCCACACGCTGACTCGGACCTGGACGCTGTTGGCGTAGGTCTCGCGATAGTCGGAGGACTGGGCAACATTGAGGTGAGGTTGTTGCGGGGTCGGACTCATGGTTCCCAGATTACTCTTCCAAAGTTAGCGGAGTCAGCCAAGCGAGCGCGGTCCACGGGGGTTGGCGGAACTGGCGAGATCGGCAGAATTGTTCCACGTGGAAAAATTCGCTCTCTATGCGCCGTACTTTTGTGTCGTGGTGAGGTGGGATTGTTTGCGAAGAATTGCAGGGACCAGGATTAGTGAACAGGATCCCGTGGAGATCACACTTTCTCTGAAATTCTTCGCACGGTCCGAAGAAATCTTATGCACGCCGGTGATCGACTCTCCGGTTATAGACAGGGGAGGGGGTATGGGAAAGGGTGGGGGGTGATGGCCGGCGCGAGGCGAAACCAAGGCGAAGCGACCCCCGGGGGGTGTAGGGTGGGAATCTGGGCAGCGCGCGGGTCGGTTTGTCGAGTTGGGAGGTTCTGCGGGAGAGGACTCACTCAACCATGATGCGCCAGAGCGGGGAAATACCTTGCAAACGGTTTTGGTGCGGAAGGGCGGGAGTATCTTCTGCTAAGACTCCGAACGTATCGAGCTGCGGGAGCGAATCGCGCGGTCAAGACTGGTCAATACTGCACAGCTCATAACTTGAAAATCCACTCATAATGGTATGGAGCGTCGCATCACCGAAGTTGTTCCGAAAGCAGGTCACTTCCGGATCGGGCCGCACTCCGAACCTAAAAAATGGAAGGAAACGCCTTCTGTAGTGTCACTTACATCTGTGTTGAGGCGGTCGAATCGGATCCGTCTAACCACCGGTTTTGGACGAGGAATCCACAACGACAATCCAACCCGCATACAGCCTTATTGCAATCGGGAAACTCAAATAGAAAAGCACCTGGTCCGTTGCCTTGCGGGCGTGCCAAAATCCGCGGTCCGTTTCTCGATCGCGCAAGCATCCCCCGGAGGATCATGGACGTTCTAGATCCGGGGAGTCCGGAGACTCTCAGTGCAGCCACTCGTTTCAATCGTTATTCCCGCCTACAACGTCGAACGAACCGTTGGTGAAGCAATCCAGTCGGCGATAGGACAGACCTGGCCGCGGAAGGAGATCATCGTCGTCGACGATGGGTCCACCGATCGCACCGCTGAAATCGTGGATCGCTTTGGGCCGGCGGTCACGTTGGTATCGAGCAGAAATCGCGGTCTTTCGGCGGCCGTGAATCTCGGGGTTCAACACTGCCGCGGGGACTATATTCAAGAGCTGGATGCCGACGATCTTTTGACTCCAGACAAGATTGAGAGGCAGCTTTCAGCCCTTCGCCCCGGCGACAGCAAACGAGTTCTTCTTTCCTCGCAGTGGGCACGGTTCTACTTTCGCACTCGCAAGGCCCGGTTTGAGGACAACGCGCTTTGCCAGGATCTGTCTCCGGTGGACTGGCTTCTGCGGAAGATGCGTGACAATCTTTACATGCAAAACGCGACCTGGCTGGTAAGTCGGGAACTTGTGGAGGCCGCGGGACCCTGGGATACACGCCTGCACTATGACCAGGATGGCGAGTATTTTGCCCGCGTGCTTTCCTGCTCGGCTGGTACGCGCTTCGTCCCCGGAACCGGCGTCTTCTACAGAGCCAGTGGCCCTGGCAGCACCAGCTACATTGGCAACTCCGACGAAAAGAAAGAATCGCTCCTGCTTTCGATGCGACTTCATATCAAGTATCTGCTGAGGTTAGAAGACAGTGAACGCGTTCGCAGGGCATGTATCACCTACCTTCAGAACTGGTATGAGACTTTCTATCTGGAGAGAAGCGATTTGGCTGCACAGGCACAAAACGTTGCCACAGAGCTTGGCGGCAGTATCGAGGAACCGCGCCTACGACGGAAGTTCGCGTGGTTGAAGCCTTTGTTTGGATGGGGTACCGCGCGATGGGCGCAGGTGACGTTGCCACGGATGAAGGCGTCCCTGCTGCGGTCGATCGATAAAACGATGTACACGCTGGAGCACTCGCCGAACTGAAATCGAACTGGGTCACGACAGTCCCGGAATCCGGGTTGTGTTTATACTCTCGTGCTAGCGGCTTGATTCTTTGGCCGGCGAGATGACCTATGACAACCGTTCGCATGTCCGGAGGAGTCGTACACGACCTACCGGTGGATCTCCGCAAGGCGCTCGCGTCGGACGCGAAGGCACTGGCGGCCTGGGAAGACATTACGCCGCTGGCGCGCAACGAGTGGATCTGCTGGACGATCTCCGTCAAGAAAGATGAGACAAGGCGGCAGCATGTCGAAAGGGTGTGCTCGGAACTCAAGGAAGGGATGCGGCGGCCGTGCTGCTGGCCGGGCTGTCCGCATCGATGAGTGCGGTGGATTTACTGTTGCTTCTCCGGATCGAGCGACCCCAATGCCGTCAGGACGGCCACGCGCATAGAGGGCAGTTCGTCCTTCACTGTGTCCCAGACAATCTGGTCATCAATTCGGTGGTAGGCATGTCGCAGGATGTTTCCCATCCCACGAAAACCTAACCAGTCCGGTCCGGGCGCAAGCCTCTCGGCGTCTTCGCCCAAACGAATGGCTGCTTCCGTCACGATCTGCAGTTGCCCTCGACTGCCGACTTGGTTTTCAAATCGTCTTGATACGCCTCGAACGTCAGGGCACCTACAAACGACCCGATATGATCGATCGCTTCGAGGATGTCACGCAGGCGCGTTGCGGTGTCTCTAAAAGGCAAGGAAGGCCTCACGCAGAGCCCTCGACTTAACAGGCTCCGGCCTCCATTCGGCCGAAGAGAGATCGACAGGAACTCCGAGCATCTTAGTGAGACGACCTTGCAGGCTTCCCACCTTGACCAGCGTCATGCGTCTCGAGTTGTCGAAATCGGCCAGCAGATCCACATCGGAGACGGGCGAAGCTTCATCACGGGCAACCGATCCGAAGACGCGGAGGTGGACTATGCCCGCAGCCCTAAGCTCCTGCTCGCGCTGACGCAGCCTTTCGATCACTACCTGTTTGTCAATGCAAGTACCCTGCATCATGATGGACTTTCCCCACGACTCTTGGTGCGGAAGGCGGGACTTGAACCCGCAAGCCTTGCGGCGCTAGCTCCTAAGGCTAGTGTGTTTGCCATTTCACCACTTCCGCGGCTGGGTGAGACCGGCTCCGATTGGCGTGCCGGTCCTTTCAAGTGTAGAAGGAGGCCGATTCGGTGGCAATATCGTACGCAGACTCCCGTACCCTGGGTGCGACGGAGGGGTTGACCCCAAGCCGGACAAAACACCAGATCCCCTTCGACAACGCTCAGGGCAGGCTTTCGCCCCGCTTACCCCACGAACACTCGCTTCTTCGTAGGGCCCCAGGAGCGCGGGTTCTCAGGATGACACTGTGTTGATGGATAGGCTGCGGTGGCGACAGGGTGTATCACGGACTCTCGACTGGGCTTGACCGGAGCGTCAAAACCAATGTTTGATGGGCATCGAAGGTCAGACACATGGCAAAGTTGATCTACGCAATGAATATGTCCGTCGATGGGTACACAGAAGACGAACTTGGCGGCTTTGGCTGGGTAGCTCCCCAGGACGAAGAGTTGCACCGCAACGTATGCGAGCTTGTGTCGGAATTCGGGACCTGTCTCTACGGACGGAAGATGTACGAGACGATGGTGTACTGGGAGACCGCGCCCACAGTTGGCGATGGACCACGGCATTCGCTCGACTTTGCCAGGCAGTGGCAGGCGACGGAGAAGATCGTTTACTCGAAGACCCTTGCCGAGCCGCGCAGCGCACGGACAAGGATCGAGCGCGCATTCGATCCCGAGGCGGTGCGGTGGCTCAAGGCAAATGCCGGGCACGACATCAATGTTGCAGGTCCTGCACTGGCCTCGGAAGCGATCAAGGCGGGACTTGTCGACGAGTTCCTGATGATTGTCTACCCGGTTGTAGTGGGCGGCGGAAAGCGGTTCTTCCCGGATGGCGTGCAGCTGGATCTCGAATTGGTCGTGGAGCGACGGTTCCCCAAAGGAGTGATGGTGCTGCAGTACGCGGTCCGCGGCCAATCGAAGTGAAGGGCGGAATGATAGGCGTAGGCTGGCTATAGATCGCCGAAGCGCAAATCTGTGGGTCAGCGCAAAGCCGTGTGCCCTGGAACGTCGCCCGGCTCGCCTGCGTAAACATCCTTAGCGCCGAGAGGTTCTGTGTGCTTTGGTTCTACGAATCTTTCTTTCCCGTGGTGTGGATTCTCTTTCTGCTCTACTGGCAGATCAAGGCCATCGGCACCAAAACCACCCAGCGCCTCGAGCCGGTTGCCTCGCGCGTCCTGCGCGTGCTCATTTTCGGGATCGCGATCGTATTGCTCTCGACAACGCGCATCCCGCTGCGATGGCTTTACCTTCCACTGTGGCCGGAGGGCCTTTGGCCCTTCTGGCTGGGAGCTGCCGTCATGATCGCCGGCCTTCTGTTCGCCGTGTGGGCGCGCGAGCACCTGGGCAGCAACTGGAGCCGGTCTGTGACGATTAAGCAGGACCACGAGCTGATCACCAGCGGTCCCTATGGCGTGGTCCGTCACCCGATCTACACCGGGATTCTGACCGGGTTCCTGGGCAGCGCGATTGCCCTCTCCCAGGTGCGCGGGTTCATCGCTTTCGTTCTTGTTTTCCTCGCGCTCTGGATGAAGCTCCGCATGGAGGAACAGTGGATGCGCGCCCAGTTCGGCGAGACCTATGCCACGTATGCTCATGAGACCGCTGCCCTGGTGCCGTATCTGCTGTGATCGATTGGAATCGCGAAGATCGGATTGGGGGACTAGACTCAACGGCGAGGCAATGTATGAGCAACAAGATCAAACTTATCGTAGCTGTCACGGGAATGGTAGTCGCGCTGATCTGCGAGTTGGTGGCAGTCTTCGAACGCGCTTTGTTGGCCACAAGCCCGGCCTTCATCATGGGATTTGCCGCCATCTCGGCCCTGGGTTTCTGGGCTATGTCATTTCATCGCGCCGGACGATGAGCCGTCTGTTGTTGCCATCATGATAGAAGATCGCATTCTCGACGTGGAGAAACGGGACCTGCTTCTGGCTTTGGATCGGGGACGTGGCACTCTGGGCCGGGCGCTCGCGGGGGTCGGCGAGGATCTTGCTGCGCGCCGGCCGGCGAATGGCGGTTGGTCGATTCTGGAGATCGTGAACCACCTTGTCGAATCGGAAAGCTATCTGCTGGGGCGGCTGCGGGTCGCCAAGCATTCGGAGCATCTGGTCGCACCGCGCGAGCGTGAAGGCAAAATCGCTGCGCGTGCTGCCGATCGGACAAGGCCGATTGCTGCGCCTCCGGAGTCGCAGCCGAGAGGCCGGTACGCCACTCTGGCGGAAGCAGTAGGAGCCTTCGACGCCACGCGCGCGGAGACGGTTCAATTCCTCGATCAATTCGACGATGATCTTCGTTGCTGGGCGACCGACCATCCGCTCTTCCCTGGCCCGGTTAGTTGTCAGGAGACGGTGATCATGATGGCCGCGCATCCGGGACGCCATGCGGACCAGATTTTGGAGATTCGGAAGGCAACAGAGAATGAAGATTCCCTGCAGTTCGGCTCCAAAACGCGTTTATAAGGTTTTCTTTCGAAAAAGCTCCACCGATTCGCGACTTCTGGATTGATTTGAGCCAAACTGAAACCGAGTTGGGATTCCAATTCCGCGACCGAGTCATCAGTATGTTTCGGTCCATGGACGAAGAAATCGAGAAATTCTCGAAGTGGCTTCGGGAATTCAGTACCGAGGCACAATGCTAAGCTGGTTATGCGCCAATCCCCAATGTCGTATCGTACGCTTGGAGAATTCGATCCACCGATTCACATGAGTTGATTGGAACGATCGAGTTATCCGCAGCGGAATCCTCCAGATTCATCCTGAGATTGAAGCGGATCGGAAAGCTTTCCTTCGGTCAAAATTTGACACTTTGCTGCTGAACTGCGCCCCTCATTGACGCGCATCCCGACGCGCCTTAGGCTGAAATGATGGAATTCAAGGTCAGCGAGCTCGAGAAAGAGCCCATCGAGTTCGACCTCCAATTGCAGATTGGAGCCATCGACTACGGCGAGGAAGCCCGCCAGGACGGTCCGCTCGCGTCTTCAGGACGGGCTGAAGTGATTCACGAGCACCGCGGTCCACGAGAGATCGTCCCCGACATTCGCCTGAAGGGCCGCTTGGCGGGCCAGTTCGAGGTTCCCTGTGCCCGATGCATCGATCCGGTCAAGAGTCCCCTGGCCGCCGACTTCGACCTGATCTTTCGGCCTATCGGCGCCGATGCCGACGCGCCCGAGCGCTCCATAACAGCGCCCGAGACCGAAATCGGTTATTATCAAGGAGACAGTCTTTTGCTTGAGGATGTGCTGCGGGAGCAGGTGCTTTTGTCCCTGCCGGTCAGGACACTGTGCAAGCCTGACTGCAAAGGACTTTGCCCACGCTGCGGCAAGAACCGCAACCTCGAGGCGTGCTCCTGCGATGAGGCTCCTTCGGACGCCCGCTGGGAAGCGCTGGCAGGTCTCCGTAGCCGGATAAAGTCCTGAATACTCAAAGATTGAGGGTGTCCTGAATCGCGCCGGAGAACTGGCCGTTCAGGCGGGGTACGGACGCGAGTCTTGGCCGCCCAGATACGAAAGGAATTGCATCATGCCGAATCCGAAACGACGCCACTCGACGCGCCGTACCGCACTCCGCCGCTCCCACGACTTCCTCACCGCCACCGGTGTCTCGGAGTGTCCGAACTGCCACGAGAAGAAGCTGCCCCACCACGCATGTGCCAAGTGCGGCACCTACAAGGGCCGCCAAGTGCTGGACACCAAGGAAGACGCCAAGTAATCTGAACCCGCACGGCTCCGTTTTGCCAGGGCCGTTTGTGTGGGAAAGCTGCTTTAGCGAGGTTTCTCCCTGGTCAGGCCGAATCTGCTTACCGATATTGCGCTCGACGCCGTTGGCTCCGATAAGGCGCCCGAGCCTGAGATTCGAGGCGCAATTCTGGCCTGCCGAACTCTTCCTGTCCGCGTGCACCTGATCGGGCCCGAGCCCGAACTGCGCGACCTGCTGGACGAACACCTCGAAAACGAAGATCTGGACCTACCCATCGTCATCCATCACGCCTCGGAGCGGATCGGGATGGACGAGAAGGCGGCGCACGCGGTCCGGACAAAAAAAGACAGCTCGATGCGCGT
This sequence comes from uncultured Occallatibacter sp., assembly GCA_964585715.1. Classification (GTDB taxonomy): domain Bacteria; phylum Acidobacteriota; class Terriglobia; order Terriglobales; family Acidobacteriaceae; genus Telmatobacter. The sequence continues at coordinate 12,543 of CAZPEZ010000003.1, read as the reverse complement.
CGGCCTGAAGCTGGTCCGAGAGCACAAGGCGTCGGGCTTTGTAACCGCCGGAAATACTGGCGCAGCGATGGCGACCGCGAAGATGGTTTTGGGCGCGCTGCCCGGTGTGGATCGGCCGGCACTGGCCACACCGATGCCGACAGCGAAGGGCAACCCCTGTGTGCTGCTCGATGTGGGCGCCAACGTGGATTGCAAGGCGCACAACCTCGAACAATTTGCGGTGATGGGCGAGATGTATGCGCGCAGCGTGCTGAAGATTCACAAGCCGCGTGTCGGGCTGCTCTCGATCGGCGAAGAAGAGACCAAGGGCAACGAACTCACGCGCGAGGCCCTGCCTCTGCTGAAGGCGCTGCCCATCAATTTCATTGGGAACGTGGAAGGCCGCGACATCTTCAACAACCGCGCCGACGTGATCGTTTGCGACGGCTTTGTGGGCAACGTGGCGCTCAAGACGAGTGAAGGCGTGGGGCGCTTTGTGCGGGATGTGCTGCGCGAGTCGTTGACGCGGACTGTGACGGCACAGGTGGGCGCGCTGCTCTCGCGGCGTGCGTTTAACGACTTTCGGCGACGGCTGGATTACACAGAATATGGAGGCGCACCGCTGCTCGGAGTGCGTGGAGTCTGCATCATTGGGCACGGTTCGTCGAACGACAACGCGATCTTCAATGGCATCCGTGTGGCCTACGAGTTCGCCCGCGCCGGCACCAATGAAAAGATCGAGCGCGAATTCGCAAGCCGTCCGCAGCGCCCCGCGTCTTCCGGCGACGAGCCGGAAGCCACGATTCAGTAGCAGTTGCAGACCATGCCGTCCGATTTCTCTTCCGATCAATTGAAGGCCATCTCAAGCTGGGCTGACGATCTCGCCTGTCCTGCTTGCCAACAGGCCCTTCGGTTCAAGGACACCAGCGTTGTCTGCACTGGCTGCGGACGCATTTATCCCATCCTCGACGGTATTCCAGTGCTGATCCCTGAACGTGCCAGCCAACCTGAGTCACCGCGAAAAGATGCGCTTTGACTGGACTGCCGGCGACCTTGCAGAAGGTCTGCGGTGTTATCGTGCCCAGCGGTTCTGGCATGCGCACGAGCATTGGGAGGCCGTCTGGCTCCAACTGGAGGGACAGGAGAAATCGTTCCTTCAGGCGCTGATCCAGACCACGGCCGCGTTTCACCACCTGCAGCGAGGGAACCTGGTTGGCACAGCTTCCCTGTTGCGGCATGCTCTTAGGCGGCTCGATCCGCTGCCAGCGGAGTTTGGTGGGATCGATGTCGAGGCGCTGCAGGCGAGCCTTCGCGGCTGGCTAGAGGCGCTCGATCGGGGTGAGGCTCTGGCGCAGATTCCTTTTCCCGAGATTCGCTAACACCTGCACGCAGAGGCGCATCCCCCATTCATGGCATCGCAGAGCCGAATAGTGTTATTTCACCTCTGCATCGAACGGACCTAGACTCGGGCTGAGGTCACCTTCGCGGAAGGTTACGTAGGTCATGTTCTACGCGACTGCGTGGAGGACTTCGCGCGATAGATCGACCGATAGAGCAATTGATTTAGAGGCATTTGGGCTATGCGACTTCCCCGTCTATCCGGTCTCTGGACCTTTGTCCTGTTTGTGACTGCCGCAGCAGCGGCGCAAGACATCACAGGCACCGTCCTGATCAAGAAGAAGCTGACAAAGCGCGGTGTTACGGCTTCGATTTCTGTCTATCAGCGCGGAACGGCCGTAGAGCTTGGCAAGGACCCGAACGAGGATCCGATTGCCTTCGAGCAGTCGCGTGTCGTGGTCTATCTCGAGGGGGCTGGACTTGCATCCGCGCCGGATGCGGCGACGCCGGTCACAGCGCAGATTCAGCAACTGGATCGCCGATTCGTGCCCGACCTTGCCGTGGTTCCTGCCGGAGCGACGGTGTCGTTTCCGAACATGGATCCGATTTTTCACAACATCTACTCTCTGTCGAAACCGAAGAGCTTTGACCTGGGCGCCTACGACAAGGGCCAAACACGCAAGGTCGTGTTTCCCAAACCCGGTATCGTGGAAATCTACTGCCATCTGCATCCCAACATGGCTGCAACGGTCGTGGTGACGCCGAATCGCTGGTATGCGCGGCCCGACAAGACAGGCCAATATCGGATTCCGAATGTACCTCCCGGACAGTACACGGTGGTCGCGTGGCACAAGTCGGCAGGATTCTTTCGCAAGACGATCACGATCGTGGCAGGCCACGACGCGTCCGCAAGCTTCTTCATCCCGCTCGATGTAGAGCCTGGGGAGAACGTGCAGAAAGAGCAGGACTCCGCACAGGCGGCAGGCTCCCAGTGAAAACGCCGCTCAAAACGCGGGCATTTCTGCTGTGTTTCGTGCCCTTCACGTTGCTGCTGGGATCGAGCTTCTGGATGATCCAGCGTTCGGTGCAGTCGACGGTGCGCGAAGGGCTGCGCACCTCGTTACGCGAAAACCAGGTTGCAATCGCCAGCATTCATGCCAAGGCCGACCTGCAGAAGAGCCGCTTCCTGAAGATCGCGGGTGAAAACACCGCGCTTAAGGCGGGCGTTCAGCTTCTGCTCGCTCATCCCGGCAACGCAAGCGCGCGCAACACTGTGGAAGACCAGCTGCGCGAACTGGGCGAGCACATGGGCTTCGATTTCATGCTGGTTTCCGCGCCCGACCGGACACCACTTGCCGGGGTGGTTCGCGAGAACACTTCGGGAGCGAACGGAAAGGGTCAGCTGGTTCCCGTGGATTTGTCTCTGCTCGACCGCAACAGGGGCGGCTTTTTGTTTCTGGAGGGACGCACCTTCCAGGTGGCGGCGGTTCCCGTGGATGAGGACGACGAGAATATCGCCCTGCTGTGCGTGGGCGAATACTTCAGCCTCTCCGACATCAACTTGCCGATGGCTTTGGTGCACGACGGGAAAGTAGTCGAATCGAACATTCCGCACGTGACGCAGGAAGACCTGGCGCGGGCATTGATCGGCTGTAACGACCAGTCGGAATGCGATGTGCTGCTGCAGTTCGCCCATTGGATCGTGCTCCCGATGGAGTCTTACCGTGGCGGCTATCGATTACTGAGCCTGGAGAATGTCGATGCGGCTACAGCACCGATCCAATCTCGGCTGCGCCAGCTTTTTGTCACGCTGGCCGGGGTTTCCCTGCTCGTGGCGTTGCTCTGCAGCATCGGTTCTTCAAGCTCGATTGTGAAGCCGATCGCGGCGATCGTCGGTCATCTGCGCACAGCCGCAAGAACCGGCAAGCTAGTCGAGATCCAAGCACAGAACTCCTCGATCCAGGAGATCCAGGAGCTGGCAGAAATTTACAACCGCGCTGCGATCTCGGTGCGCAAGGCAGGAGAGTGCCTTGAATCGGCCTATCTGGAGTTCGTCGGCTCGCTGGCCCATGCACTTGATGCGCGCGACCAGTACACAGCAGGCCACAGCTGGCGCGTGAGCCAGCTCTCCTGCGCAACTGCCGAGGCGATGCACCTTAAGGCTGAGGACGTGCAGCGTATTCGCATTGGCGCACTGCTTCACGACATTGGAAAGATCGGCGTTGCCGACAGCGTTCTCCAAAAGCCGGGCCGATTGACCGATGAAGAGTTCGATCAGGTGAAGCAGCATCCCGTGATCGGGCGGCGCATTCTCGAAGGTGTGCAGGGATTCGCGCCATATTTGGCGGCGGTGGAGCTCCATCACGAAAACTGGAATGGCACGGGATATCCGAAGGGTCAACGCGCCGAAGAGACGCCGATCGACGCACGGATCATTCACGTCTCCGATGCCTATGATGCGATGACCACTAACCGCTCGTACCGTCGTGGCATGTCGCATGAGAAAGCGATCTCGATTCTTGTGGAGAACGCCGGGATTCAGTTCGATCCGAGGATCGTAGCGACCTTCGTTGCTCTCCCCGTGGAAGTCCTGAAGCGGGAACCGCAGGGAATGGAGAAAACGAACGAAGCGGAGCAATCTCCAGTAGCGGTGGCCGTATGAGCAGCCGGTGGAGGCTGGTTCTGGCGCTGCTGGCGGGGTGTTCGGCTGGCTGCGATGCGGCATTCGCGCAGGAAGCAAGTTCCGGGTTCGATCTGCGTGCAACCCTCACCGGAGAGGCCATTGCCTCGAGCGAGCTGACGGAGGCTCCTCGATCAGGCGCTCCGATGATCGCGGCTTCGCGATCGGTGGCCTACCCCACGCTGAAATTCAGCGACCACTGGTACGTAACTGACGCGCTGCAATTGACGACGCGTCCTTACTACTATTGGGATCTGTCGACGCCCGGCTATGGCGCCAAAGGCGAGGTGTTGCAGTCTACGCTGAACTACGCACACGTTTCGCGCAATGGATCGATCCTGGTGCGTGTCGGCGAGATGTCCACTGCCTTCGGAGCTTTTGTTCTGCGCTACGACGACGCCGACAACCCGCTGGTCGATCTTCCGCCCGAGTATGGCTACTACTATTCGCCCATTTCGATCGGAGGAGTCGCAGGCGCGCAGATCGACGTGACGCGCGGCAAGTGGGATGCACGAGCGCAGTTCGCAAACTCATCGCCGGCCAATCCGCGCAGTATCTTTGCACGCGATCAGTACGGCAATTGGGCGGGCGGCCTCGGCTATACGATTCGTCAGGGTCTCCGCGTCGGCGTCTCTGGATATCGCGGGCCGTATCTCGATCGTCAGTACGAGGATTTCTATCCCAGCGAAAGGAATCCAAGTAAGCTGCCGGCAAGCGGCATTGGCCTTGAGGCAAATTGGGCTCATGGCCACACGACCGTGCAAGGCGAGCTGCAGAGATTCGTGATGCCTTACATCGTGATTCCGACGTATCGCGAGACGGCTGGATTCGTGGAGTTGAAGCAGGTGCTGAGTCCACGATGGTATGTTGCGGGACGGTACGGCTACACAAACGCAAACGTAGAGGGAAGGACACTGTGCCTGGAGACGGCTGCCGGTTTTCGTCCGAGCCGTTTTGAGTTGATTAAGGTCAGCTACGAAAACGAACGCTACAACTTTGGAACCGACCGCAACGACAACACCCTGGGCATTGAGTTTGTGACGACTCTTCACAAATCCTGGGGCCGCGAGTAGGGTCACCGATCTCCACCTGCTAGCCAAAGAGATTCGCGAGTTCCGACATATAGAGCGCCTCATCGGCGAATCGGAATGTCCTATCGTCACGCACTTCGCGAGCGGCACGATAGAAGGCAGTCAGAGCGGCCCGGCTGAAGCCCGAGCCGATACTCACGCGCTTGACGCCCAGCGCGCCGAGTTCCTGCACGGTGAGCGGCGGAGCGCCCTTCATTCCCATGAGCACGTTCACCGGTTTGCGCACTGACGCACACACGGTGAGAATCTCCTCCGGATCGGTGATTCCGGGCGCGTACAGAACTTCTGCGCCGGCCTTCTCATAGGCCTGGAGTCGGCGGATCGTGTCGTCCAGATCGCGGCGACCGTGAAGATAGTTTTCTGCGCGCGCAACGAACATAAACGGAAACGGCAACGCCCGTGCAGTATCCGCAGCCGCAGAAACACGCTCGACGGCATGATCGAAGTCATAGATAGGCTTTGCGGGATCGCCCGTTGCATCCTCAATCGAGCCACCGACAAGTCCGGCTTCCGCCGCAAGCCGGAGGGTCTCCGCGGCAGCCTCCGGCGCATGGCCGTAACCATTCTCCAGATCGGCAGCGACAGGCAGGTGGGTTGCAGCAACGATGGCCCTTGCGTTGGCAAGCGCTTCGTCGCGTGTGACACTCGCGGCGCCGTCGCGACGCCCGAGGGTAAAGGCCAGCCCCGCGCTGGTTGTGGAAAGGGCTTCAAACCCGAGTCCGGTAAGAATCCGTGCTGTGCCGGCGTCCCACGGATTCGCAATCACGAAGATCTGGTCTCTGTGGTGTAGCACCTGGAACGCAGCAGCCTTCTCTGCTTGAGTTGGCATAATCTCTCTTCTCCGTTTAACGGTGACGGTAAAACGGAAGCACGATCAGTACGGCAATTGCCATTGCGGCGACGAGGGCGACGCCGAGAAGACTGAAGATGAGCACGAGATTCGGCCCGCGATGCGAATCCTCCTCGCGCGCCTCATGGTTGGGCAGGTTCGTGTCACTCATACTTCAGCGCATCCACGGGGTCCATCTGTGCGGCACGCGTTGCCGGCACTGTGCCAAAGATGATGCCAACGATCGTCGCGGCAGCCAGCGCGATCACAATCGACCAGCCGGAGATGGGCAGCGAGTACTCCGTAAAGAAGCGGATTGACAGCGGAATAGTCAGCCCCACCAGTACGCCGACTAATCCGCCAGACAAGGAAATGATCACGGCTTCGGCGAGAAACTGCAGCTTGATCTCGCGATAGGTCGCACCCAGCGCCTTGCGAATGCCGATTTCGCGGATGCGGGAGCGCACGTTGGCGAGCATGATGTTCATGATGCCCACACCGCCCACGGCAAGGGTGATCGCGGAAACCAGCACCAGCACGGCGGTCAGCGCATTGGAAATCTCAGCAGCGTAGGTCAGAACCTCAGTAAGCGTCTGCGCTTTGTAGACAGAACCGGTTCGGTGGCGGTCCTGAATGATGCGCACAATCTCTCTGGCCCCGTCCTCGACTTCATTCATGGTGCGCATCGAAAAGTAAATCTGCTTGACGTTTTCCGTGCCGGAAAAGAGGCGCGCGACGGAGTAAGGCACCAGGATCGTCTGGTCGGCGATCTCCGATTGCCCCATGTCGTCGACGCTCTCTTTGAAGATTCCGATGATCGTGAACGGAATCCCCTGGATCTCGAAGGTTTGCCCTACGGCTGCGGACACGTTGCCGAACCGCTCCTTTGCAAATGCTTCGGTCACGACAGCGCATTTGGTATCGGACGAATCGTCGATCTCGTCGAGAAAGCGGCCGTATGGCACGAGCAGGTTGCGGATATTGCGGTACTGCGGGCTCACGCCGAGTACCAGCGTATCTTTTACGACACCGCCGCCGAAGCTGATGCGCGTGTGCATCTCGAGAATTGGCGAGGAGTACATGACACCAGGCACCTGGGCGTCGACTGCTCTCTCATCCTCGCGCGTCAGATAGTCGTTGTAGAGCACGCGTTCGGCGCCGGTGGCCCCGCCGCCGGAATACTCCACCTCGACCGAGTTAGTGCCGATTTTCTGCAGCGTCTCGAGAACGTACTGCTTGCCCTTCATGCCGATTGTGACCACGAGGATGACCGATGCGGTACCGATGACCATGCCCAGCGCGGTGAGCGCAAATCGCAGCTTCGAGGCGCGGAAGCTGTCGATGGCTAACTTGAGGATCTCACTCATCAGCATCGTCCGGCGGGCGCTGAGCAGCGTCTGCTGGAATGCGATCTGACGGGCCTGTTCGACTGGATTCATGCGTACCGCTGGATAAGAGATGCGGTTGCCCGCATTCTCGTCTCCGACATTTCTTCGACGTCGCCGGAGCGAAGTTGCTGCCGCCTACTTACTGTCATATTTCTCGATCCATTTCAGCTCCTCGCGGAGCTTGATGTAGCCGTGCCAGGGATTCTTGTCCAGGCTATGGCCTTCTCCGGGGAAGACGAGGAAAGTGTGCGGTATGCTCAGGGCCTGCAGCGCCCGCTCCATCGTCTCGCCCTCCAGATAGCTTACGCGGATATCCGCGCCGCCCTGCACCAGGTGGGTTGGCGTCTTCACTTTGTCGAAGCGAAACAGCGCGGCCTCGCTTTGGTAGAGATCCGGATTCTGCCAAGGCTGGCCGCCGAGATACCAAGCGTCGTCCCAGGTTTCGTCGTCGTTACCCCAGTTGGCCGCATGCTCCACGGCTCCCGCGCCGGTTACAGCGGAACGGAAGCGCGTGGTCTGGGTGATCAGCCAGTTGGTCATGTAGCCGCCGTAGCTGTAGCCGCCGATGGCCAGATGATCGGGGTCGGCGTAGCCGTCCCTGACCAGCGCGTCCACGCCGGAGAGGATGTCGCGGCCCGGCTTTGACACGAGGTGCGGCTCGATCTCGAGCATGAAGTCGTCGCCGTAGCCCGAAGAGCCGCGATAGTTAGGACGGAAGACTAGCCATCCGCGGTCCGCGGCGAGCGTCGCCCAGTCATACCAGTCGGCGCCGAACCGGTCGCCGTCCGCATCGGCTGGTCCACCGTGAATCAGGGTGATCATGCGCAAGTGCTTCGCATTTTTCTTCCCCGGCGGAAAGATAAGCATGCCTTCCACCGTGCGGCCGTCGTCGGCCTTCCACGTGTAGGGTTGCCATTCGGGGTGGGCGCGGTCGTGGAAGATGGAGTTGAAGTTTGTGAGCTGTTTGAGCTGGTCTGGATGCAGAGGGTCGGTCGCGAGATAGACCTGCGCCGGATCGTTCACAGTGGAATGCCGGATCAGGATCGTGTTCGACTTCGGCGTGGACTCGAGGCCTGCATAGGTGCCAGCGGCACCCGGAAGCCTGGTCGCGTTGTCACCTTCGACCAAATAGAGCTGTGTCTCGACACCCTTCAGACCAAGCGCGATTTCGCGGCCATCAGGCAGCAAGGCGAACTGATCGAATGAGCCGTCGAAGCTCGAGCCAAGCCGCTCGACCTTCCCGGATTCGGTGTCGACACGATAGAGCCGTCCCTGCACGTCACGATACGGGCCATCGAGCGAACCGGCTGCCCCGGCGACAAGAAAATGAAGCCAGCGACTATCGGGCGCCCACACAATTCGAGATTCGAGCGCCTGATTGTGCGTCAATTGCCGTGATTCACCACCGCTGCTGCTGACGAGATAAATCTCAAAGTCGGCGGGATTCTCAGTACGCCGATGCACTGGCCCGGTCAAGAATGCAAGCGTTTCGCCGTTGGGAGCGACCGCTATCTCATCGATCGCGAGCTGGCTTTTGGTGAGGACCTTGGCCGCGGACGGAAGGGTCGGAGCGGGAATAGTGTCCGCGCGCCCCTTGGCCGTCTTGGCTGCGGCCGATCCATTGGGCAATGGGGCGGCTAGAGCATCCGCGATCGCAGGAGCAATCTCGATCTTGACGAGAAGGTCGCCACGATTCTGCTCACGCCAGCGAATCACGTCCTGCCACTCGGTTGCGCGCGATTCCGCTTCGTCGCGATCGAGCGGCTCCTGCGCCGAGAAGTAAATGGCCGAGTTGTCAGCCGACCAGGCAAACGCATGCACATCGAGCTTCTCGCTGTAGAGCGGAAGAGCCTCGCCACCAGCAGCGGGGATGATCCAGACGCGCTTCGGCTTTGTCGCGTCGGTCCCCGGTTCCGCATCGGACGAGGCGTCGTCGCCCAGTAGCGATCGGTCGGAAAGGAATGCGATCCATTTGCCGTCCGGACTCCATTTCCCGTCTTCTTCGCTGGCTGAGTGGGTGAGTGAGCGCAAGCCGGATTGCGTGTTCCAGACCCAAAGATCGTGCCGGTAGATACTGTCCTTCCAGTCGGGCTGATCCGTCTCGATGACCGCGGAAGCGCCGTCCGGCGACAAGCGCGCCGAAGAGATATCGATGGTATTGAGGTATTCGTCGAGGGTAATGGCCGGCTTGGCCGATTGACTGGAGACGGGGGAGCAAACCAGGCAGGCGCCGAGAGGAAGGACCATCCAGCAATGTTGCAAGCGCATATAAAAACTATACCGTTGCGATTTGCTGTTCATCCGCGGTTGGGCCCTGCGAGAATCATGAACGGCATGATCAGGATCGACGCACATCAGCACTTCTGGCAGTACTCACCGGTCGACTACGGATGGATCGACGACGCGATGTCGGTGCTTAAACGCGATTTTCTGCCGCGCGATCTCGCGCCCCTTCTCCAGACGAATGGGCTCAGCGGATCGATCGCCGTGCAGGCCCGGCAGAATCTCGAAGAGACGCGCTGGCTGCTCGAACTTGCTCAGGAGAACGAATTCATCCGAGGTGTTGTGGGCTGGATCGATTTGTCTTCGCCTCAGCTGCGGGATCAACTCGGAGATTTTGCGAGCAACAAGAAGCTGGTCGGCGTTCGCCACGTGGTGCAAGCCGAGCCTGACGATGAGTTCATGCTGCGCCCGGAGTTTCGGCGCGGCATTGCGCAACTGGCTGAGTTCGGGCTGGTCTACGACCTTCTGCTGTATCCGCGCCATGTGCCGGTCGCGGTCAAACTTGTGCGCGAGTTCCCTGCCCAGAACTTTGTGTTAGACCACATTGCCAAGCCACCGATTGCTGCGGGAACCCTGGAGCCGTGGGCGCGCGACATCCGAACGCTCGCCGAGTTACCGAATGTCGCCTGCAAACTTTCTGGGATGGTGACGGAGGCGCGATGGCGCGAGTGGAAGCACGAGGATTTTCGTGCTTATCTCGATGTGGTTCTGGATTGCTTCGGGCCCTCGCGCTTGATGATCGGATCGGACTGGCCGGTGTGCACGGTTTCGGTAGACTACGCGGCGACGCTGGGTATCGTGCTGCAGTTCATCGCGCAACTATCGAATTCGGAACGGGATGCGATTCTCGGCGGGACATGCGCGCGGGTCTACGGAATCGAAACCGAGCGCAGCATCGCGCCCTAAACAGCAGAAATAGATTGACTTACGCCTCGTTTCCTGATACAATACTAAAGTGCCTATCGGCGCGGAAGTTCACCTTATCTCTGGAATCGAGGAAACTCATGGAAGATACCCGCACGAGTGTTGAAGAATTCTTTCACCACTTCGAACGCAACAACAACAAGAGCGCTTTCTCCGACGCGGTGTCGCAATTCGCCAATGTATTTATGGCAGCCGGTCCGCAAGGCGCGCGGTGTGTCAAAGCGAGCGATTTCGCGCTGGCTCTGCCGAAACGCAAGCAGCTGTTCGCGAGCTTTGGCTGTGACGGGATGAACCTGGTGAGTGTGGATGCGCACTCGTTGGGGAACCGCTATACGATGGCACACACGCGATGGAAGATCCATTTCACAGCGGACGCGCCGTCGACTCCTGACGTCTTTGTGGATTCGACTTTTGTACTGGACAAAGGTGAGGGAGGGTTTCGGGTCGTGGTTTACCTCGCTCATCAGGATGTGATGGCGATCCTCAAAGAGCGCGCAGCCCTGAAATCCTGAGAAGACAACCAGAAACCGTGAGACTAGTGGATGCGGGCGGGTGATTCGGAAGCAGGAAAATACTTGCTCGCGAATTCGAGGAAGGCAGGCCAGTTCGGCGTGGGGGTGTGACCGAACTGGTGCTGCCGGAATCCGAGATCGCCGTTGAGGAGCGCGGTTCCGACCGGAGGGAATGTCGTTGTGCCCAGATCCCTGGCGCCCAGGAGCCGATACACCGGACCGGCATCCACCTCGGCGAGAAACATGCCGCTTGTGTCCGCCCAGGCATCTCCGCTCGGATCGGCGTAGCCATCGCCGGTGTTGGCTCCGCCGCCGATGAAGACCGGCCGCGGGGCGGAGAGCGCAATCAGCTCATGATTGTCTACGGGCAAGTCAGCAGGCGTCAGAGGCCCGCCATAACGCAAAAAGTTGCCATCGAACCAGTGATAGAGCTCGGGGCCGGCCACATTCGACATCTGCTCGCCGTAGATGTGGCGATAGAGCTTGGCGCCGCCTTCGCCCGACGAGCTGCTATAGACGATGGCGAACCGCGGATCGTAGGCCATGGCAACGAGCACGGTTTTTCCAAAACGCGAGTGGCCTTCCAGTCCTACATGCTTCGCGTCAACGGCAGGATCGGTTTCGAGATAATCCATCGCGCGGCTTGCGCCCCACGACCAGGCGCGTAGCGTGCCCCAGTCATCCGGTCCGCGCGGTTGACCATGATTCATGAGCCCGATGATGCCCTCGGTGAGCCCGGAGCCATCGTCGGCCTGAATGCTCTTGGGCGAGAGCACGGCAAAGCCCCATCCTCGCTGGAGCAGGGGTTGACCCTCCAGACCGTAGTGACCCGGTCCTTCGGGAGCGGACTCGGAGACCGGCACTTTGAGCGCTTCCTCAAAGTCCTTGTCGAAGACCAGCTCGATCATGATCGGAACGGGACCCGCGGCATGGGCAGGCGTGCACAGAACCATCTGGATGTTGACGGCGATCTGTGGGTCGATCGAGTTGTCGACGTGCCCTACGAGATGCTTGACGATGACACCGATGTCGTCGTACTTGCCCGATGTATTCTTGACCACTTCCCAGGTCACCTTGGGAAGGTTGGCAGGAGCTATTCCGAGAACCTCGCGTTCATAGTCGGCAATAATCTCAGGACGCCGCTTCGACCACCAGTCCCATGCGGTCGTCACGCGCTGGCCGTTCTTGAGCAGCAGCGGATCGGGAAGGTTGGGATAGACGTTTGCCTTCGCCTGGTCGTAGTTGGTCGCGCTCGCCGCCTTCGCGCTGGCGACGGGCAGTGGCCGCATTTGCGCATCGTTCAGGCCAAGCGATTTCAGCATTCGTTCGCGATCCTGCACCGCGGTCAGATGAACCGGAGCGCCATCGCCGGCGGAAGCCTGCTCCGCCCCAGGAGCGTGCAGATAGTGGCCGGCGAAGGTCAGAAATGTCGGCCAGTTGGGAGCGGGCGTGTGTCCTCCGGTGTGCTGGCGGAACGCGATGTCGCCGTCGATGAGTGTGGTCTCGATGGGCGGGAACG
>CAZPEZ010000002.1:0-111352 GCA_964585715.1 uncultured Occallatibacter sp. | reverse complement strand
GCTTGACTATGAGTTCGGACAATCTGCTTTCTCTGAAAGACGACATGGTGGCCTTTATCGAAGGGCACGGCTTGCGACGCCTGCCCGGCTATGTCACTGAAGATATCCCTTCGATCCTCTGGGAGAGCCAAAGCAATCCCGATGCGTGGAAGGACTTCGTGGAGATGGCCAAACATGTCGGGGCGCCTTTCATCACCTTCAGTGAAATGACCCTCGAGCGAGACGAGTTGGAATCGCTGATCGAAGAAGCAGGAGAGATGAACTTTCCCGACGAGGAAGCAACGGAACTCGTCGAGGCGCAATGGCTGCGCAAATACTCGGGCATGGTTGGCTACATCCAGCTTGGCTTCGTCTACCAGGGCATCGCTTTCCTGCACGAGACGACGACCGAGTGGTACGAGCGCTTTCAATCGCTGCTCGAGGATATCGAGAACTTCCATGACATCGTAATCGACGACCACGATCACGATGATGGCGAAGAGTAGGCCGGGTGGGCTCAGCCACAGACGCAGGCAGCGGTTCGATAACACGCCGCGCCCCTCGCCAACGTTGGATCATCGCCGAACCTCATACGCTGGAATCTGAAGCCCTCGCGCGATCGGCGCGACTGCCGCAGGTACTCGCGGAACTGCTCATTGCCCGCGGCATCACCCAACCCGCAGAAGCATTCCGTTTTCTCAATCCGGAATTCGCCCATCTGCACGACCCATTGCACATGCTGGGCATGACAGCCGCCGTCGAGCGCGTCGAGCGCGCGATTGCCGCACGCGAGCCGATCCTGCTCTATGGCGACTACGACGTCGACGGGACGACGGCGGTCGTGCTGCTGAAGACTGCCATTGAGATGCTCGATGGCGTAGTGAGCTTTCACGTGCCGCATCGGATTCGCGAGGGCTACGGGATGCAGTCGAGTGTACTCGAGGCAGCCCGTGCGGAAGGCATTCGGCTGGTGATCACCGTTGACACGGGAATGCGCGCCTTTGCCGAGGCTGACACCGCGCAGAGGCTCGGCTTGGACCTAATCGTGACCGACCACCATTTGCTCGATGCGCACGAGCGGATCCCTCACGCGCTCGCCATCCTGAATCCTAATCAACCCGGCTGCGACTATCCGGAGAAGGCTTTGTGTGGGGCATCCATTGCGCTCAAGCTGGCTCAGGCTCTGCTTGAACGCCGCGATCCCATACGCGCACGCGAGAAGATTCTGCCCAGCTTCCTGAAGATGGCGGCGATCGCCACGATCGCCGACGCCGTTCCTTTGCGCGGCGAGAATCGGACCATCGCAGCACTTGGATTGCGCGAACTGCGCCGGCCCATGGGCGTTGGTCTGCGAGCACTGTTTGCCGCTGCGGCGCTTGATCCTGCGTCAAAGCGGCTCACCGGTTTCGACGTTGCTTTTCGTCTTGCGCCACGCATCAATGCCGCCGGCCGCATGGATGTGGCCTCGGAGGTGATCGAACTGTTTACGACTCGCGATCTGAGTCGGGCCACTGAACTGGCTGCCAAGTTGGAGCAGCTGAACCGTGAGCGGCGCGACACGGAAGCATTCGTGCTGCGGACAATTGAGGAGCGTCTTGCAACCGAGGCCGAACTGGCTGCCGAGCGTCTGCTGGTCCTCGACGGCGACGGCTGGCACCGCGGGGTGATCGGGATTCTCGCTTCGCGTGTCGTGGAGCGTACCGCCAAGCCTGCGCTTGTGATCTGTGTCGAAGATGGAATTGCTCACGGCTCAGGCCGCTCCGTCGATGGATTCCCCCTGCTCGAAGCGATCGAAACGTGCTCCGATCTCTTCACCCGCTATGGCGGACACGCTTTTGCCGTGGGGTTTGCGCTGCCCGCTACGGCACTCCCGGAGTTAAAGAAACGCCTAAGCTCCTACGCTTCGGAACGGCTCGCTGCGCGTGAGCCGGAGCGACTCCTGCACATTCACGCCGAGCTGCCCCTAGATCGCATCACACCGGTTCTGGCCGGCTGGCTGCGCAAGCTCGAGCCGGTTGGCCATGGCAATCCCGAACCCGTGTTTATTGCTCGCAAGGCGCGGCTGCTCGCGCCCGTTCGGGTCATGAAGGACCGGCATATTCGACTCGATCTGACGCAGGATGTCGATCGCGGCGGTTCTCATGCCGCCAGCATCGGCTCGATGCGGGCGGTGGGATGGGACATGGCGTTTCGTGCCGCCGAACTTGGTCTCACTGCAGGCAGCCGCATCAACCTCGGGTACCGCATTCGCGAGAACGATCATCCTGACTTCGGCGGAATCGAGGTCGAGATTGCCGGCATGGAGCACGCGACTGACTGAAAAGAAGAAGGCCCGCGGCGAACCGCGGGCCTGTTGGCACCCAGATGAGCAGGGTTGCCCTACCGACCTTTCCCGTGGTCGTGATTGTCGTGCTCGGGCCGCGATTGAGGTTTCCCCTCATTGTTGTGCGGCTGGCCCTGCGGAGTTGTATTGTTGTGCGGCGCCTGATACTGCGGAGCCGGGTGATAGGTGTTCTGGGGTGCTGGATGATAGGTATTCTGGGGCGTAGCGTGGTACTGGTTTGGCTGCGACCCGTTCGCTCCGCCGCGGTTGAATTCCGGATTGGCGTGGTTGTTGTTGAATTGGGGCGCCGGATGGCTCTCCGCCGCAAGAGGCCGCGCAACTGCGGCGTTCTGCGGATGCCCGCCATTGAACTTTGCATACGAATTGTGGTCGGCCATCGCGTTGTTCCAGTGCTGTGTCTGGTAGGAAGTCGCCGCAAAATGCTGGTCATGTTCCGCCATGCGCTCTTCCGGAGCCGGCGCATGATTGATGCCGCCCGGACCACCGCTGAAGGCCACATGCCTGTCGTTCACGATGGTGTTGCGTTCGACAACCGTACGGTCGATGTAGGTGTTGTGGACGTAGACATTGTTCACGCGCACGACTGCGGTGTTGTAGACAAAATCATGCCCGCGCCAGAGGCCGCCTACAAAGCCGATGCCCATGTAGCCAAAGCCATAGTTCACGCCGCCGTAGTAGCCAACGTGGGGACCCCAATAACCACCGTGCCAAAGGTACAGGCCACCTGACCAGCCCCAGTAGCCTGGCGTCCAAAGGGCTCCCTCATAAGGAGCCGGAACCCACGCGCCCGGCACCCAGTAGTAGCCATCCGGACCATAAGCCCAGTAACCGGGAGTCCACATCAGGCCCGGCTGCGGGCAAGCAGGCTGCTCATAAACCACCAACGGAGGTGGAGCAAAGCCGACACTGATAAAAACACCCGCATACGACGATGCAGGAACGAGCGAGAGCAGGAGCGCCATAAAAAGCCAGCGCGCAGAGCGAAAGAGTTGCATGGAATCCTCCTGGATGCCTGCCGCTTTTGCGACTTCTTCGCAGCGGCCAGGCCTTCGTGAAGCGCGTTATCCGCGGTCAGACTACTCCAGTTCGAACCCCGGTCGCCACCGGAAGTTGCCTGGGAACGGTGTTACTTTGGGTTCGCAGTTTCGCCGGTGGTGGGGAAGTATCTCTCTGTATTGTTGATTGGCCTGTGGATGCCCATTCACCAGCGATCGCGCACCCGCCGTCATACAAACGGCGGGGAGACGTCCGCCTTCGATCAGGCGACGGCGCTCCCTGCCCATGCGGCATACGATATTCTGGACCTTCCCCGGTCCGCCCCCATCCGCCGTACAAAACCCAGCAGTCATCAAGGAGGTCTCGTTGAAGGCGCTCTTATCCTCCCTTCGCCGCTGCATCGTTGCACTCGCTTTATTCGCAGTATCCACGATCGGTCCAGCGATAGCCCAGACGGCCGCAGCCGCTGGCCCGGCGTACGATCCACGCGAAACCTTTGCTCCCCTGTCGCTTCCGGATCCTGTCAACGCTTATCGATCGAGCAATGGCGCTCCGGGTCCCGCCTATTGGCAGAATGAAGCCGACTACGAGTTGCACGCCACGCTCGACACCAGCGCGAAGCAGTTGCATGCCACCGAAATCATCACCTACACCAACAACAGCCCCGATATTCTGCCCAGTGTCTGGCTGCAGCTGGAGCAGAATATCTATCGGAAGGACTCCCGCGGGCACGCCATCCTGGCCGGTTTTATGCGCCGTCGTTCGCAGGCCGCCACCAGTCCGCAGCCCGCCGAGACCTCCAGCGGCGGATTTGTCTTCGACTCGGTCGCGATCGAATCAGGAAAGCAATCGCTGAAGGCCGATTATCTCGTTGACGATACGCGGATGCAGATTCGTTTGCCCGAGCCGCTCAAGGCGCATGGCGGGCAACTCAAGATTCACATCGAGTATCACTACCTGATCGCGGGCGTCTGGGGTGGACGCACTTCGTGGGGAATGTCGGAGAAGGGCGAGATCTATGACATGGCGCAGTGGTATCCGCGCATGGCGGTCTACGACGACCTGCGCGGCTGGGACACGCTTCCGTACATCGGCAGCGAGTTCTATCTTGAGTATGGAAACTTCGACTACTACCTGACCGTTCCCTCGAACATGATTGTGGTGGGCTCGGGGGAGTTGGTGAATCCTGGCGATGTGCTCACGAAGACGGAGATCGGCCGCCTGGAACAAGCGCGATCGAGCGACAAGACCATTTATATCCGCACCCCAGCTGAAGTCGGCGACCCTGCGAGCCGCCCCAAGCAAGAAGGAAACCTCACCTGGCACTTCCGTATGAATCGCACGCGCGACGTGTCGTGGAGTGCCTCGCCTGTCTTTGTGTGGGATGCCGCGCGCATCGACCTTCCGGACGGCAAGACAGCGCTCGCCATGAGCGCATACCCGCCGGAGAGCGTGGGGTCCGACGCCTGGGATAAGTCGACCGAATACGTGAAGGACACAGTCGAGCATTTCTCAAAGCAGTGGTTTCCCTATCCCTGGCCCGCCGCCATCAATGTCGCCGGCTTTTCCACGGGGATGGAGTATCCCGGCATCGTTTTCGACGGCATTGCAGACAAAGGCTCTCTTCTGTTCTGGATCACCGCTCATGAGATCGGGCATAGCTGGTTTCCGATGATCGTCGGATCCAATGAGCGCCGCAATGCCTTTATGGATGAGGGCTTCAATACGTTCATTGACATCGATGAGTCGGCGACTTACGGCAACGGAAAGTATGGGCCGAAGCGCGACTCGGAGTATTCGGCAGGAGGCGAGCCGCCCGACACGATTCTCAAAGTGCTAGACAATCGCGACGCCCCGACGATCCTGTCCCGTGCGGACGGCTTCACGTTTCAGCTTGGGCACCCAGTGAGCTATTTCAAGGGCGCTTACGGAATGGTTCTGCTGCGCGAGCAGATCCTCGGTCCGGATCGTTTTGACTGGGCATTTCGCAAATACATTCGCGACTGGGCCTACAAACACCCATCGCCCTCGGACTACTTCCGCGAGATGGAAAGCGAGGGCGGTGAGGACCTGAGCTGGTTCTGGCGTGGGTGGTACCTGAATAACTGGAGATACGATGTGGCCGTAGACAAGATCGACGGCGATTCGGTCACGTTCAGCAATCGCAGCCAGCTCGTGCTGCCGACCCCCGTCGAAGTCACGTTCAAAGACGGAACCAAGACCCGCGTCAAACTGCCCGTCGAGACCTGGCTGTCCAAAGGGACTTATGTATGCACGCTGGAGAGCAAAACGCCGATTGCGTCGGTGGTTGTCGATCCGGATCACGTACTGCCCGACGACGACAGAAGCAACAACGAAAAGAAAGCCGAGTAGCGCCGAGCTGCGGGTATCGGTTCTCCGCGCTTGCAAGAGAAACCGTTGGAGAACCTCTTGTATGCACGTCTTCCGGGCTCAGTACCGGAAGCTCAGCCCCATCCCAAACACGCTGTTCGCCTTCAGATCGACGGGAACAAGGACGTAGGGCGGATTCGGAAGTCCGGTCGGAATTGCCGTGTTGCCGATGGTTCCAGCCACGTGCCCCACTCCGGCGTCAAAGGCAAAGTGCGGGTTTTCCTTCTGCGTGAATCGGACCGCGTAGTCCATCGTGGTGGGGATGTGCGCACCGCTGCCAGGCGGGAACAGGATGGCGCTGAGGTTGGTCACCTGTGGCGGCTCCTGAGTAAATCCCACAGCCGGAACAAGCGCTGTGTGAAATGGCATGGGCAGCGGAATGCCAAGCCCTCCGAAGAGGCGTCCGCCGAACCGTGTCGCCTGCCCGCCGATGCCGTAGATCGATGCGTTCGTGGCCTTCCAGCCAACGTTGATCAGGAACGGAATCGGCGGATGCAGCCATGTCTTCGTCAGAGCCACATACACATCCTCATTGGTGTAAGACTTCAGGCTGCCGGTCAGCGCCTGGTTCAACGCGCCGCTCACGAACTTGTCGCCGGTCCGCACCACAAATCCGGCGCCGATGCCCGGAGTCCAGGGTCCGAACTGTCCGTCCTTCAGAGCAGCCACTTTGCCGTTGAAGATATTCATGCCGGCGTAGTGCCACAGGCTGCTGAAGAGTGCGCTATTGCCTTCAGTGTGCTCGCTACGGGTGTACCCCAATTCCGCTCGGTTCGCAAATCCCTCGGCGATGCTGAAGGTGTGCAGATTGCCGATTACGTTGGAAGCATTTACAAAGTGGTAGCCGACTGCCGGATGCGAGAAGAACTTGCCTTTCGCGCCGTAGACCACATAGGCGGTTGGCGTGATGAAGCCGCCGGTTTGTCCTTCGAGGGTGAGGTTTTGGGCTTGTGTCGTCTGGGGGGCGAATAACGAAAGAGCGCTTAAAAGGGCGATGCGATGGAGGACACTGATCTTCACTGTCTTTCTACTCCGAGCGCGGTGGTCTGCGCACAAAATCATCTGTTTGTAACATAGCTGTGGCCCTGCCGTCTGCATTACGAGCGGTGGTAGACTCTCGCCATGCCGCGCGGATTGTTTATCACCCTTGAAGGCCTTGACGGCTCCGGCAAAACCACGCAGATCAAGCGGCTGGCGGCGTGGATGCAAAAGCGCGGGCTCAGTCCGGTCGTCACGCGGCAACCCGGCGGCACAGCCACTGGCGATCGCATCCGCACCTTGCTGCTCGACTCTGGCTCAACGCCCATCGCTCCCATGACCGAGATGGCTCTGATGTTTGCCGACCGTGCCCAGTGCATCGCAGAGGTGATTGAGCCGGGCCTCGCTGCGGGCAAGATTGTGCTCTGCGATCGCTTCACCGACTCCACCGAGGCGTATCAGGGTGGTGGACGTGAAATCGGCTCGCAGGCCGTCCTAGATCTTCATCGGCTGATCTGCAGCAATCTGCAGCCGGATCTCACCCTTCTTTTGTTGCCCTCGCTCAGCGTTTGTCTCGAGCGCGCACGCCGTCGCAACGACCACCAGGCAAAAAATGGTTCAGACGAAGGCCGTTTCGAGCAGGAGCAGGACGCGTTCTTTGGCCGCGTTTGGGAAAAATACCGCGAGATCGCCCAGCGAGAGCCCGACCGCGTGGTGCTGATCGAGGGCAATCTGGCCGTCGAGGAAGTACATGAGCAGATCGTCGAGGCAGTCTCGGAGCGGCTGATCGCTGCCGGCAAAAAGGCCTGAGCCTTTACACAGACAGCCGCCCTGGCCGAGGCGGTCAATCGCCAAAACCGCGTTTGTGGCACAATATGAGATGAGCTTGTTTTCAGCTCCGAGTTGCCCATGACAGGAAACCGACAAAGACATGCGTGGATATGGCTGGCTGTCGCCGCGATTGCGGTGGCGACGCTGGCTCGCGCGGAGTCTGGCCTGCCCAGGGCAACGGCGCTGACAAATCCGGTTCTGGCGTTTCTGTCGGCCCACTCAGGTGACGACGCTTTGTCGACAACCGCATGGACGCACCGTGCCGGCTCATTACGAGCCCAGCGCGCGTCGCATGGCTCCGCTTCCGATACGTGGACGGTGTTTCTTCCCGTCCTGTTCATCGGCCTGATTGCGCCTCTCAGCCTCATTTCGTCCCGAGCCGCGTTGAGTGTCGGGCGCGCTCCCTCTGCTCCTGCGCTTCCCTTCCTGTTCCAGCGTCCTCCTCCTTCGTTCCGCTTCTAGCTGTAGTTCCGCTTCGATCCGCGCCGGCCATCGTCATCGCCTGGATTGCTGGATCGATCCTCTCGCTGAGAAGTCCGTGAACTGAAGGAGAGTTCCTCGATGGCACTGACGTTGTTGACGTGGTTTTCCAATCCGGTCACCTGGATGATCGCGATGATGCTGATCGCTGGCGGCGCGCGCATCTTCCGCAGCGGACGTAGAAATCCGGAACACGAGTCGCGCGTTGTTCGGGTTGGGAGCGGCGGACCCGAGGGCGTGGCCGCAGCTCTGATGTTTCTGTCGACCGCCTATCGGCCCAGTCTTGAGTTCGCTGCCAAAGCAGAGATTCAAGAACACGAAGACGCAGATGACAATGAACAGGGCGGTCCCGATTCTCCGAAGAGACACTTCGATCGGCAGCTGCGCCGCATCCGGAACGGCGAGAATCCTGACCGCCTCGTCTGGCGTCTCGAATGACATCCGCGCACAGATACCCGTTCCGAGTGGGCTTGCTCTGCACAGCCCGCAACTTTCCATCGATTTAAACTTGTAACTGGAGAATTCCGTGTTTTTCGATAAGGCACTGACAAAGATCTTCGGCACCGCGAATGAGCGCGCCATCAAGCGCCTGCTTCCGAACGTGGGTGCCATCAACGCGCTCGAGCCGGAGATACAGAAGCTCTCCGACGACGAGCTCCGGGCCAAGACAGAAGAGTTCCGCGCGCGCATCAAGGCAAAGCTCGAAGAGATCACCGAAGCCGACGACATCAAAGCTGCGGAGCGCGCCGCACTGGACGAGATTCTGCCTGAAGCCTTCGCAGTGGTCCGCGAGGCCGGCTGGCGCGCCGTGCAGATGCGGCACTTCGATGTGCAGCTTATCGGCGGCATGGTCCTGCACCAGGGCAAGATCTCGGAGATGAAGACCGGCGAAGGAAAGACGCTCGTCGCAACCCTCTCGTGCTACCTGAACGCGCTCGCCGGCCGCGGCGTGCACGTGGTTACCGTCAACGACTACCTGGCCAAGCGCGACGCCGAGTGGATGGGCAAGATTTACGAATTCCTCGGCCTCACGGTCGGCGTTATCGTGCACGACCTGAGCGACGACGAGCGCCGCAAGGCCTACGCGGCCGACATCACCTACGGCACCAACAACGAGTTCGGCTTCGACTACCTGCGCGACAACATGAAGTTCGACATCAAGGATTGCGTGCAGCGCGGGCACTACTACGCCATCGTGGACGAAGTGGACTCGATTCTGATCGACGAGGCGCGGACCCCGCTCATCATTTCAGGCCCCACCGAACAGACGACAGACAAGTACGCGCGCGTGCGGCGCATTATTCCGCAGTTAGAAATGGGCGAAGAGGTGGAGTGGAGCGACACGCTGCGCCAGCAACAGTTGGGCATCCGGCTTGGCGAAGGCGAAAAGTTCATGAGCGGCGATTATTTCGTCGACGAAAAGCAGCGGACGATCGGCGTCACGGACTCAGGATGGGAAACGATCGAGAAGGCGCTGGGCATCGGCAACATCGCGGACGCCGAAAACTGGGAGCTGAAACATTACGTCGAGACGGGGATCAAGGCGCACGCGCTTTACAAGCGCGACGTGGACTACGTGGTGAAGGATGGCGAGGTCATCATTGTCGACACGTTCACGGGCCGTCTGATGCCCGGGCGCCGCTGGAGCGACGGCCTGCATCAGTCCATCGAAGCCAAGGAGGGCGTGAACATCCGCAAGGAAGACCAGACGCTGGCCACGATCACCTTCCAGAATTACTTCCGCCTGTATCAAAAGCTGAGCGGCATGACGGGCACGGCGGAAACCGAAGCGGCCGAGTTCGAAAAGATCTACAAGCTGGAGATCGTCGTCATCCCGACCAACAAGCCGATGCGGCGGTTGGAGAATTCCGACGTGGTGTTCCGCACCGAAAAGGAAAAGTACAAAGCCGTGGCCGACAACATTGCCGAACTGCACGCAAAGCGGCAACCGGTGCTGGTGGGCACGACGTCGATCGAGAAGAGTGAACGCCTCTCGACGATTCTGCAGAAGAAGGGCGTGAAGCACGTGGTGCTGAACGCCAAGTTCCACGAGCGCGAGGCGGAGATTGTGGCGCAGGCAGGGCGGCTTGGCATGGTGACGATCGCGACCAATATGGCAGGCCGCGGCACCGACATTTTGCTTGGCGGCAACTCAGACTTCATGACACGCCAGGAACTCGTGAAGAAAAACAAGGCGCGTGCCATCAGCGTGGCCGAGGGCGCAATCAATCCCATGGCGCCGGCCGGTTTTCTGCGTTTCTACTACCAGGGCCAGGAATTTGAAGTTTCCGATGCGGATTGGGCGGAGAGCAATGTGGTGCACGCGGCGGCTGCGCAAAGCGAACACAAAGAGGTGATCGCTGCTGGAGGGCTGTTCATTCTCGGCACGGAACGGCACGAATCGCGGCGGATCGATAATCAGCTACGCGGGCGCGCCGGCCGCCAGGGCGATCCAGGTGCGTCGCGATTCTTCCTTTCGCTTGAAGACGACCTGATGCGCATCTTTGCGCGCGGATTCGCGAACACGATGATCCAGCGCGTGATGGAAGAGGGCGTGGCCATTGAGTCGCGCATGATTACCAAGCGGATCGAGGGCGCGCAAAAAGCAGTGGAAGCGCAGAACTTCGAATCGCGCAAACACCTGCTTGAGTACGACGACGTGATGAACAAGCAGCGCGAGGCCGTCTACGCCCTGCGCCGCCAGCTGCTCGAAGGCGTCGAACAGCGCGAACTTATTCTCGAGGACTACGTTGGCGGCATTCTCAGCGGAGTGCTCGACGAGTTTGCCGGCGAAAAAGTGCGCCCCGACCAGTGGAACCTCAAGGGACTGGATGGGAAGCTCATCGACCACTTCGGGATGAGCTTCGAAGCTGCGAGCATCAAGCCATCGGAGCCCTCCCGCCATGAACTCGGCGACGCACTCTTCGAAAAGCTGAAGGAGCTCTACGAGGCGAAGGAGAAGATCCTCGGTGCGGAGATGATGCGTTATCACGAGCGCATGGTGATGCTGAGCGTCATCGACGGCCTGTGGAAGGAACATTTGCTCTCGATGGATCACCTGAAGGAGGGCATCGGCCTGCGCGGCTACGCGCAGCAGGATCCGCTCGTGGCCTACAAGCGCGAGTCCTTCGACATGTTTGAAGCGATGATGCTGAAGTTCCAGGAAGACACGGTACGCTTCCTGTTCCGCATGCAGATCGTCGATGCCGAGGGCAGGCCGGTCAACGCAGCGCCCGAGCCGCGGCGAGTAGTCCCGCCTGCTCCACCGGTTGCCAGTGCCGCGCAGCCCGTCAACGGAATTGGGTCGGGCAATGGCGCGGCACCGCGCGAGATCGGTATCGCCACTCGTCAGCCTTCGACAACCATCGACGCACTCGAGAAGGAGTTTCAGCGCAAGAAGCAGCGTGAACTGGCCGTAGCCAGCCGCGCTGGAGCGGGTGAAGCGAGCCAGCCCACGCAGCGGCAGGTGGGGGAGAAGGTCGGACGCAACGATCCCTGCCCCTGCGGCTCAGGCAAGAAGTACAAGAAATGCCACGGAGCAGAGGGCTGACCCGAAGCGGGGTAGGGCGCGAAATGTTCGCGATCACCGACCTTCGTGCACGCTCTGCGCGACGGCGTCAAACGTAAGATGTTCTGCGGTCGATTGATGATCCGCGCGCCATTGATCGAAGAGCCGTCCATAGCTGAGTGTCATGAACTCGCTGGTTGCCACGCCGAGACGCGCAGCCACGCGATCGATCCATTCCGGCGTGCCTTCCAGCTCAGCGAAGTTGCCGATGGGCGTCTCATCCACAACGCAATGCCCTTCATTGTCGCTCCATTCTGAGCGCCACTTCTCATAGCGGAAGGCTTCCACCAATCCCAGCGACCGAAAGATTTCGGCTAGAGCGTCGCCATCGGAAACCACGGTCTCGGTCTCGATACGATGCTTATGGCGATCTTCGCCCGGTCCAACATCCGGCAACCTTTTGTGTGTGACCACGCAGCGTCTGCCGTAGTGGCGAATGCGCAGAATCTCCGTGCGCGCACGCATGGCGCGGTCCGGCGTATCGTAGAGCACATTGCTCTCAAACTCGCGCGGCGTCACCAGGCGGAACCCAGTGGCCTCGAGCCGCACGGCCAGTGCCCTCAAATCTTCGACACGGAATTTGATTTCGGTCTCGATCGCCATGGGTAGAAGTGAGTATACGGCAGTCAGCGCGCGACAATAGAGAGGTGAAGACCCTGCGCCTTGCTGTCGACCCAGCGCGACTCGAATCCCCCGAGTCGCGCGAAGCGATCGCACGGGCAGCCGGAATCCTGCGCAAAGGCGGGCTTGTCGCTCTGCCCACCGAAACAGTCTACGGCTTGGGCGCCAACGCTCTCGACGCTGCGGCCGTCGCGCGCATTTTCGCCGCCAAGCAAAGACCTGCCTGGGATCCGATTATCGTCCACATCGCCGGAGCGGTAGCCGACAACGCCATGCTCTCTGCGCTGGTCACGAGCATTCCCGACGCGGTTCACAAGCTCATGCAGGCGTTCTGGCCTGGACCGCTCACGCTTCTGCTGCCTCGCTCCACAGCCGTCCCGGACGCCGTCACTGCGGGGCGCCCGCTCGTCGGTATCCGCATGCCCGCGCACCCCGTTGCGTTCGAGCTGATCCGCCTCGCCGGTGTCCCGGTAGCAGCACCCAGCGCTAATGTTTTCGGCCACATCAGCCCAACAACCGCCGCGCATGTACTCGAGGACCTCGACGGGCGCATCGATGCCGTGCTCGATGGTGGGTCGACTCAGCATGGAGTAGAGTCGACCGTCCTCGATCCGAACCAGACCCCCATGGTGATCTATCGTCCCGGCGCCATCACAGCGGAGCAGATTCGAGCTGTAGCGGGCCCGGTCGAAGCCTTCCACGCGACGCCAAGCACACAAGACGAGTCGCGTGAAGCACTGCCTTCGCCGGGCGTCGGGCTGCGTCACTATGCGCCGCGTGCCCGCCTCGTTCTGATCGAAGCCCCGCTGGCTGACTTGGCAGTCCGGCTCGCGGAAGAGGCCGATCGTCGCGTTTCAGAGCGGATCGGAATGATGCTTCCGACCGAAGTCTCCGCAGCCGCGATTGTGCGACGCCATCCCGATGCGATCGTCTTTCCATGGGGACACTGGACTGCGCGGGATGAGCTGGCTCAGAATCTCTATGCTGGCTTACGCACGCTCGATGCGCAGGAATGCGCCGTGATTGTTTGTCCATTGCCGCCTGCCGAAGGTCTTGGGGCGGCCATCCGCGATCGGCTTAGAAAAGCTGCCCGCTAGCTGCATCCCGCAGGAGAGCACCGCAGCCAGCATGTAGTTGGAAGTTCGGAAGACCTCTAGATCCCGGAACCGTTCTCACCGACTTTGTACATGTATTTGATCGCCGACTTATAAATCAGAACCTTCTCGCGCCCGCGCACCTTGAGGGCATTTCGGTCGTACCATTCAATGCAGCCTTCCACACGCTCGCCATCTGCCAGCACAATCACCATCGGCGTCTGCGATTGAATCTGCTTCTGGAGATAAAACAGCTCAGCGTGTCGCCTTCCCGATTCCTCTTCGAGCGCGTGATGCACGGGGTAGAAAGGCAGCGGGGCTTTCTTTCCTGTCCTTGGCGAAGGCAACGAAGGCGTTTCGATGACCTCGCTGCCGATCCCGGTCATGGCGGCTTCTGTATTCATGGAGACGTTCCTCCTTTGGTGCGTGAGGTCCGATTCCGAAACAGCTACATTAGATGGAGCTGATGTGCGTATCGATGCGTGGCCATTGGATGCGGCTCACGTCGCGCGCGCAACACCACTGGTGATCGAGCCCAGAGAACACACCTTCCGACTCCAGGTCATCCCGGTTTCCGCGTCTTTACTGCTCGAGGATTGTGCCTGATTCTACCCGAAAAGATGCGCGGCGATTGCCGCAGGTTGCTCTTTTTTCATGGTGCGTAAATACTCATCGTTCGGAAAGACCCACCGCCATCGCATCCAGAGACAGCGATCGCAGCAGGTTGCGCCGCATTCCCTGCTCTACCTGAGCCAGAGCGCGCGCGGCGCCGTCGATCCAGTCCACCGTGAGCCCCTGGGCCAGGCGGTCCAACTCTGAAGCCAGATCGATGTTTCGCACCAGCGCCGGGGTTCCCGCGACCACAAGCAAGAGGTCTTCGATCAAACTCCCGAGTGCGCGCAGCAGGTTGACCGTCTTCTCCTGCCCATCGGCTCCGGCACGATAGGTCTCGGTCGCGCGAAACAGCTGTGAATAATCCGGCTCCTTGAGGGCCGTCCGCAGCACGATCAGCGCATCCTGACGGCTGGCGAGATACGTCTCAAGATCGAGCTGGAAAGCCTTGCCTACCGCTCCCTCGGCCAGGCGCGCAACAAGATTTCGTTCCGCGGTCTTCAACTCCGGCCGCCGCTGGGCAAGCACTGCCTCCAACTCCGCAGCGGGGAGTGCGCCCAGACGATAGACGATGGCCCGCGAACGGATGGTCGGCAGCAGCTCCTGGGGATTCTCGGTGAGCAAGATCAGCGAGGTATGGGCCGGCGGTTCTTCGAGCAGCTTCAACAAGCTGTTGGCTGCTTCCTTCATAAAGGCAGACGAGGTGAAGATCGTGAACGCTCGGCGTGCTTCCACAGGAGGCCGGTAATACGCGACATGAATCGCCTGCCGCACCTGGCCCAGTTTGATGAGCAACTGCGGCGGATCAGGCGGGACAATGAGCACATCGGGATGCGTCTGCACGAAGACACGGGTTTCACGCTTGTCCACATCGCGCATCTCGTCACGCGCAGCGACCGCCTCGGCCACGCGGTCTTCAAGATTGGCTGACTCTCCGATCCGCTCGCAGTTGGAGCACACTCCACAAAAGTCCGGAAGACCGTCCCGATCGGTGGGTTTCAGACAGTTCACTGCCCGCGCCAGCATCAGCGCCAAGGTATATTTGCCCGCTCCCCTGGGCCCGGCGAGAATCATGGCCTGTGGAAAACGTCCGGCCGCGATCGACTCGCGCAGGTGCGTCACCGTGGTCGAATTGCCGAGGAATTCCGCGAAACTCACAGTACGAGTCTAGTGCATCGTCCGCCGCGCAACCGGGGTCGCTCGCACACCATAGCGCGGGCGCAATGTGATCTTCGGTTGGAGTGCAATGGGGTGACTGGCATCGATCTTCAACTGCCAGCGTTGCGCGATCGTGGCCAAAGCCAGCGTGGCTTCGAGCATGGCAAACGATTCGCCGATGCACTGCCTGCCGCCACCGCCAAACGGGAAATAGGCAAAGCGCGGGCGGTCCGTTTTCGCCTCTGGACTGAAACGCTGGGGCAGAAACCGGTCCGGCTCCGGAAACCAGCGCGGATTCCTCTGCACGATGTATTGACTGAAGAAAACCGAGGTTCCCTTCCGTAGCCGATAGGGGCCGATCGACACATCTTCCAACGCTTCGCGGCCCATGGCCCACGCCGGCGGGTAGAGCCGCATGGATTCCGCCAAAACCATCGCGGTGTACTCGAGCTTCGGCACTACGTCGAAAGCCGCCGGCCTGCCGCCGAGAACGGCGTCGATCTCCGCGTGCAGGTGAGCCTCCGCTTCCGGGTTCTGGCCCAGGAGAAGCAAGGTCCACGTCAGCAGGTTGGCCACGGTCTCGTAACCTGCCAGAAAAAGCGTAAGCACCTGATCGCGGAGTTCGTCGATCGAGAGCGCATGGTCCACCTCTCCGGCCTCGTCGTCGCTCGCGGCCAGCAACATCGAAAGCAGATCTCCGCGTGCCTCGAGCCCCTCCGGCGAAGCAAGAGCTTCTGCACGGCGGCCGCGAATCATGGCGTCCACGACCTGATCGAGACGCGCCTTCGCCTTGCGGAAGCGCCGCATGCCCGGCAGAGGCGCATTCAACAAAAGCTCCGCGCGGGGCATGGTGATCAGGTAGTTGTAGAGATCCATCACGATGTTGACTTGTTCATTGATGACCTGGATCTCGGGAGTTACAGCGGTGTCGAACAGCGTGCGCGCCGTGATGCGGAGCGCCAGGTCCATCATGGCGGTGGCCACGTCGAACGGTTGCCCTTCGACCCAGTCGTCGCAAAGCTCGCCGGCAAGGGCAACGATTTGTCCGGCGTGGCCCTCGATGCGACGACGATGAAAGGCTGGCGCTGCGACTCTTCTTCCCCGCTTGTGGGTTGCGCCGTCTGCGGTAATCATCCCTTCGCCGAGCAGGATCTTCATACGCCGCTGCGTCCGGTCTTTCCCAAACGAAGCACCCTTGTCAACGAGCACTTCGCGGATATCGGTCGGATCGTGCAACAGCACAACATCGTTCCATAGGATTCGATAGTGCGCGGCACGTCCGTAGCGGGTGAGGTGCTCGAAAAGAAGAATCGGGTTTCCGGGTTCAAAGAAACTGTGGAAACGATAGAACACCAGGTTCATCCGCAGGCCGGGCGGATATCGATACCGGCCGCGACGCACAAGTTGCGGTTCCTCGTTGCCTGCAAGGGCGTCGATGGCGCTTTCACTCGCTCCCACGATACGAGTCTATTTCAAAGAGACTTCGAGGCCACGCCGAGATGACAAGCAAGTCGCAGCCTGCGACGCCGCTTACGATCTCACTGCAAAGAGCTCAGCGATAAATCGCTCCGATTGATCTCGCCTCTCAATGCCCGCCGCTCGCGCCGCCTACTTTGAAACTCCTCGTCAACAGCACCAGCGGCGCCGCGACCAGGGTCAACACGCCGATCAGATGGAAACAGTCCATGAACCCCAGCAAATGCGCTTGCGCCTGCAATTGGCTGTAGAAGTGAGCCGTTGCCGCGCTCATGGCGTCGGCATGCGAGAAGCCGCGCTGCTGGAGGAAGGCCGCAGCTTGCTGCACCTGTTGCTGCAAGGCGCCCGACGACGCCGGCAGATTGCTGCCGACTCTTTCCTGGTGAAAACTCAGCCGACGCTCTGACACGGTGTTGACAAAGGCAATCCCGAAGCTGCCGCCCCAGTTCCGGAAGAAGTTCGTCAACGAAGAAGCCTTGTTATTCTCGCTCGGCTTCAACTGCGAGTATGCGATCACCGACAACGGCACGAAGAAGAACGCGTAGCCCAACCCTTGCAGAGCCCGTGCCCATGCGTAGTGGTTGTAATCCGTGTCGAGATTGAAGTGGCTGTAGTGCAGGAACGAGAGTCCGACCACCAGCACCGCGCCCAGCAACAGAATGCGTGGCTGAATCACCTTGCGCTGCACTAGCTGCGCCCCCACAGGCGCCAGCACCGTGATGACGAGAGCGCCCGGGCCCAACACGAGTCCCGCATCGATCGCACGGTAGCCGTACAGAGATTGCAGAATCTGCGGAATCATCGTGGTGGACGCAAACAGCCCTACACCAAACACGAAATAGAAAAGATTGGCGATCGCGAAATTGCGCGACTTGAGCAATCGAAGCTGAATCACCGGATCGCTCTGCCGCAACTCCCAGAAGATCGCCGTGCCCAAGGCCAGCACTGCAATCGCGAACATCCATGTGATGAAAGACGATCCGAACCAGTCATCGATCTCTCCGCGATCGAGCAGAATCTCCAAAGCCGCGGAGCCCAGGCCGATCAGCGCAATCCCAATGCCATCCACCCGCAGCTTCCCGTCCGGCCCGCGCACCGTTTTGCGCTCTTCCGCGAATGCCGGCGGATCGTGCACGAACCGCGTCGTCAGATACATCGACAACAGCCCAATGGGGATGTTGATAAAGAAGACCCAGCGCCAGTTGAAATTATCCGTAATCCAGCCACCGAGAACGGGCCCTATCGCCGGCGCGGTTACGATTGCCATGGTGTAGAGCGCAAAGGCCGAAGCGCGCTTCTCTGCCGGAAACGTGTCGACCAGAATTGCCTGCTCCACCGGCGCAAGCCCGCCGCCGCCGATCCCCTGCAGCACGCGCGCAAAGAGCAGGATGCCGAGGCTGGGCGCAATCCCGCACAGGAACGACGTGGCTGTGAACAGAGCCACGCACATCAGGTAGTAGTTCTTACGCCCCAGCACTCGCGAGAGCCACGCCGACATGGGCAGGACCACAGCATTCGCCACCAGATAAGTAGTCAGAATCCACGTCACTTCATCGAAGGAGCGCCCCAGCCCGCCCGCGATATACGGCAGCGACACGTTAGCGATTGATGTGTCGAGCAGCTCCATAAAGGTCGCCAGGGTGACCGTCAAAGCGACCACCCAGGGGTTCACAGCCGGTCTGGCGACGAGATGCAGCTGCGGAACGGATTCGGAGCGAAGAGCAGCGGTTGCCACGTGGGACCCCAGGGGAAGAAATTTGAGACCGTTCGGTCTCGTATTTCATCTGATTCAGTGGATTTGCGACCGATGCGTCTTTTTTGCGGTAAGCTGATCGGCAAGGAAAACTCCATGAGCAAGGGAGACTTAACCCGGCAACGGATCGTTGCGCTCGCGGCGCCCCTCTTTAACCAGCGAGGCTTCGAGGGCTGTTCGATGCAGGACGTGATGCAGGCGACAGGTCTCGAGAAGGGCGGCCTCTACCGTCACTTCTCCAGTAAGGAGGAGCTGGCAGCCGAGGCGTTTCGCTACTCGTTGAAGAACACTCTCAAGACCCGCACGGAAGGGTTGCAGGCGGTTGGCGATCCTCTCGACCAGCTTCGCTACCTGATTCGCCGCTTTGTTGAGGAGCCGTCGTTCATGCCCGGCGGGTGCCCGTTGATGAACACCGCCATCGATGCGGACGATGGCAACGCCGTCTTGCGCAAGCTTGCCCTCGACGCAATCGGAGACTGGAAGATGCGGCTTGCCGCAATCGTGCGGGAAGGCATCCGGCGCCGGGAGATTCGGCGTGTCACCGATCCTTTACGAATTGCCAACACCATCATCGCCACACTCGAAGGCGCGTTAATGATCAGCCGGCTCGAAGGCTCAAGGACCGCCCTGCGCGATGCCCAGGCATCCCTGGGGGACCTGCTCCAGGACATCGCATGTCCAGCCCGCAAGAATCAGAGCACACGCACGGCGAGGAAACATTAGCCGCTCGGGCGCTTCGCCACAATACCAGCCCCGTACAATAGAAAAGGACGCTCCCCGGACCCATGGCGGACAACGCAGAGAACAGCAAACCCGCTTCACCCGCGCAAAAGCAGGTTTCCAAGCCCGACCCGCGCAAGGCCGACGAAGATCCAGTCGGCAAGGTCTACGACTCGCGGCTGATGAGGCGGCTGAGCCGCTATCTGCTCCCCTACTGGTGGCAAGCGACGATCTCTTCGATTTCAGTCACCCTAAAATCCCTGAGCGATGTATCGGGCCCGTTCCTGGTCATGGTCGGCATCGACCACTACTTTCCCACCGGTTCAAACACCCACCTAGCAAGCCATGGACTCGGTGAGGCTGCCTGGCTCACGCACCGCCTCAGCTCCGACCCGGTACGCGGCATCTCGCAGCTCGCCGCGATTTATCTTTGTCTGCAGATCTCGGCCTACCTGTTCGAGTTCATTCAGACCTACCTGATGCAGTGGACCGGGCAGAAGATCATGTTCGATCTGCGCCGCGAGATCTTCCGCCACATGCAACGTCTGCATATCGGATTCTTCGATACGAACGCCGTCGGCCGACTCGTCACCCGCCTCACCTCGGACGTCGATGCCATCAACGAAATGTTCACGGGCGGCATTCTCGCCATCGTCGACGACTTCTTTACGCTGTCGATCATGGCCATCGTGATGCTCAGCATCAACTGGTGGCTGGCGTTGTTGGCCTTCGCCGTCCTGCCCATCATCCTCGTGGTCACGCGTATGTTTCGCAACAGCGTGCGCGAAAGCTATCGGCGCGTACGCGCGGCCATCGCACGCATCAACAGTTTCACGCAGGAGCACGTCAGCGGTATGCGGGTGGTGCAGCTCTTCAATCGCGAAGAACGCGCCTACAAGGACTTCGAGGCCGTCAATCGCCTGCACATGGTCGCGTTCAAAGACACGATCTTCGCCTATGCGCTTTACTACCCGGCGGTGGAGTTGCTCTCGGCGATCGCGATCGCTCTGGTCATCTGGCGCGGCGGCTTCGGCGTCCTCTCCGGCTCGGTCACCATCGGCATGCTCGCCAGCTTCAACATGTACTCACAGCGCTTCTGGCGCCCGATCCAGGACCTCAGCGACAAGTACAACATCCTGCAAGCCGCAATGGCCGCCTGTGAACGCATCTTCAAGCTGCTCGATACAGCACCGGAGATTGTCAGTCCGGCCTACCCGCGGACGGGCGATGAGAGCAACCGCATCGAATTCCGCCACGTCTGGTTCACGTATCAAAAGCTCACATCCGGGCAGCAGTCCGCGGTCGATCGCGCCGCAGGTTCTGCCAACCCGCATGGGGAGCTTGCGGCGATCAAAGACGTTGAGTGGATTCTCAAGAACGTCAGCTTCACGGTTGAACCGGGGCAGACGGTTGCGATCGTCGGCCACACCGGCGCAGGCAAAACGACGCTCACCAGTCTGATGATGCGCTTCTACGACGTTACGGCCGGACAGATTCTGATTGACGGCGTCGATCTCCGCGAGCACGATCTGATCAGACTCCGCCAGCACTTCGCGGTCGTTCTGCAGGATCCATTCCTGTTCACCGGCACGATCGCCGAGAACATCCGGCTGGGCAACGACGCGATCGCAGATCAGGACCTGCGGCTCGCGGCGCGTGACGTCAACGTGCTCGATTTCATCGAGAGCCTTCCCGGTGGATTCAATGAACCGGTCCGCGAGCGCGGCAGTTCGCTTTCCACGGGCCAGAAGCAGCTCGTCAATTTTGCTCGCGCCCTGGCTTTCAATCCGCGCATCCTCATCCTCGACGAAGCCACTTCGAGCGTCGACACCGAGACAGAGCTCCGGATTCGCGGCGCACTCGAACGCATGGTCGAGGGGCGCACCAGCGTGCTGATCGCGCATCGGCTTTCCACGGTGCAGCGTGCCGAAACCATTCTGGTGATGCACAAGGGCCAGTTACGGGAGATCGGCAGCCACCAGGAGCTCCTCGCCATGCGCGGGCTCTACTGGAAGCTCTATCAATTGCAGTATAGGGACCAGGAAATGGGTCCGCCCCCCCTTGCCGTGCGAGAGCCTACTATTGCTCCCGCCTTGTGACGAATGGTTGTCGGTGCGTGACCGGATGCGACCTCCATGCCGCATTCGCGCTATCATAGAGGGTCGAAGAACCTGCGCAACTCTTCTTGAAGCGGCGCCAGGAAATCGGTGACCGAAGCCCCATGAAAGCGCCCAAACCCAGAAGAGTCGAGCTGTTCGATACCAGCCTGCGTGATGGACTGCAGCAGCCGAATCTTGAGATCTCCGTACCCAGCGCCGTCCTGCTTCTGCA
The DNA here is from genome assembly GCA_964585715.1 of uncultured Occallatibacter sp. GTDB lineage: Bacteria > Acidobacteriota > Terriglobia > Terriglobales > Acidobacteriaceae > Telmatobacter. The sequence goes on along the minus strand of CAZPEZ010000002.1, from coordinate 90,020 downwards.
GCGCATGGGCGCGTTCGGCGTGCAATTTGCGGAAATCGGTTTCGCTGGGTCCAACCAGTTTGTCGCCGACCTGACCGCCGGCCTTGCGTCTGCCGACACCGGCGCAATGAAGCTCGCACTTTTTGGCCGCACCCGCGGCCGCGGAGCCAAGGTCGAGGAGTGGCCCGATGTGCAGTTCATCATTCGCTACAAACGGCGAGTTCCGGTTGCCGTGGTGGTGGTCAAATCGCGGCTGCTCGACGTTGAAAAATCTCTTGAGACCACACCCGATGAGAATCTCCGCATGACGTGGGAGACCATCGACTGTCTTCAGGATAACGGCCTTGAAATCATCGTCGACTTCGAGCACGCGATGGATGCCAACTTCGGCCGACGCGAGAACGGCATCGTGTGCGATCCCGATTTCCAGACACGAAGCCTCGACTACTTCCATCAGCTCACGGAACAATGTGTTCGGCAGAACGTAAGCCGCATCGTCGTGTGTGACACCACTGGCGGCGCCAGCCCGGAAGAAGTCACGGACGGCATCGGAGGTCTCGTGCAGCGCTATCCAGGCATGCGCTTCGGATTCCATGGCCATACCGACCGAGGCCTGGGTGTGGCCAACACCCGGGCGGCGATTCTTGCCGGCGCGGTCCAGGTGCAGGGCACGCTGCTGGGCACCGGTGAACGCTGCGGCAATGTGAATCTGACCACCGTGATCGGCGGCATGCAGTTGCGCGGCGAAGCCGAATTCGTCCCCACAGAATCGCTGCGCGGGCTCACCAGCCTTGCCCACTCCGCCTATGCGGCCTTCAGCCTCGATACGCCGCATGGCGCTCCCATCGTGGGCCTGGGTGCCTTTGGAACGTGGGCGGGCATGCATGGCAGCAGCGAACGCAAGAATCCAGGCGCATATCTCTGGTGCGATCCGGCGGCGGTCGGCGCCAGTCCGACCATCGGCGTCAACCGGCAATCGGGTAAGGCCAACATCATGTTGCTTTCCGCCGATCTCGGCGTTGCGCTCGACTCAGCGCAGGCGCAGGCTCTGATGGATGCCAACGATGCAATGATCGAAGGCGGCGGTTTCACGGCGAGCGAAATCTCGTTTCGCCTGGCCTGCATGCGCGTCCTTGGAATCCTACCCGACCGCTTCGGCATCCGCAGCTGGCGCGTCTTCGACGAGTCCGACGAGATCGGCAACCGTTTCGTGCAGGCCTTCATGACCCTCTCGGTCGGTGATTCAACGGTGACCACGACGCGCGCCGAGGGCGCAGGCCCGGTGGATGCGCTCACCAAGGCGATGCGAGCCGAGCTGGAGAAGTGGTATCCAGCGCTGGTTCAGATGCGGCTGGGCACTTTCACCGTGACAGCACTCGACGTCTCCGCGCACGACTCGGCGGCGCATGTGCGCGTTACGGTCAGCTTCCACGCCGATGGCTATGAACCCTGGATCACGGCGGGTGTGAGCAGCGATATGAACCAGGCCGCGCTGATGGCTATTGTCGACGGCTTCAACTACTGGCTGCTGATGCAATCCCAATCCGGAAACCAGACGGATTCACGAAGAGCGGGCAGGCCCGCACAACAGCTCGTCTGACGGTTCGCTTGGCGTGGCGAGCTGCGTCCGTCTGATCAGCAAGCTCATCCATCTAAGGGAGTGCCCGCCTTCAGGACTCAATCGAACGATTTCACCCTATGAGCGCATCCACTTCCCCTGGTCTTGCTGCCGAATCGCCCCAGCCCTCTGAATCAAGCAAGCGGCTGCTTCCCTGGCTGGTTGCGGTCGCGTTCTTCATGGAGTCGCTGGACACGACTATTCTGAACACCGCCGTTCCAGCGGTCTCCGAAGCGCTGAACGTCGCTCCGCTCGCCATGAAGGCCGTGCTCGCCAGCTACACGCTCAGCCTTGCAGTATTCATTCCTATCAGCGGCTGGATGGCCGATCGCTTCGGTACTCGCCGCGTCTTCTCCTCCGCCATCGGTCTGTTCACTTTTGGCTCATTGCTCTGCGGTCTCTGCAGCAACATCCATCTCCTCGTCGCCTGCCGCATCGTGCAGGGCATGGGCGGAGCACTCATGGTTCCTGTTGGCCGGCTCACGCTGGTGCGCACGTTCCCCAGGTCCGACCTGATTCGCATTATGAGCTTCGTCTCGATTCCCGCCCTGGTTGCGCCGATGCTCGGGCCCATTGCGGGCGGCCTGATCGTCGGTTACTTCCATTGGCGCGTCATCTTCTTTTTGAACATTCCGATTGGCATTGTCGGGCTGATTATGGTCTATCTCCACTTGCCCAACTACTCCGAAGAAACCCATGCACTTGATGCTGTCGGGCTCATTCTGTTTGGTTCCGGGATTGCGCTCTTGTCGTATGTGCTCGAGGTCTTTGGAGAGCACACCCTGAGCGGCCGCGAGATCGCCAGCATGCTTGGCCTGTCGCTGGCGTTGTTGCTGGGCTACTGGCTGCATGCAAAGACGCTTCAGTATCCCCTTTTGCAACTGCGGCTCCTCGCAATTCGCACCCTCCGCGTCTCGGTCAGCGGCGGGCTGTTCACGCGGCTCGGCATCGGCGGAGTGCCATTCCTGCTGCCGTTGCTCTATCAAACTGGCCTCGGTTATACCCCCATCCAGTCAGGGCTTCTCATCATGCCGCAGGCATTGGGCGCCATGAGCGTCAAATCCGTTCTCCGGCGCGTGCTGGGGCTGCTGGGATATCGCGGCGTTCTCATCTCGAACACGCTCGTCATTGGAGTGCTGCTCGCACTCTTTTCCACCATCGGCGAGCACACCCCGGTCTGGGTCATCGTGCTGCTGCAGTTCCTCTACGGCTGGTTCACATCGCTTCAATACACCAGCATGAACACTTTGGTGTATGCGGACATTGGGGACCACGACGCCAGTGCGGCAAGTTCCATCGCCAGCACGATGCAGCAGATGTCGATCAGCTTCGGCGTCGCCACAGCCGGGCTGACCACTGCATTTTTTATACCGAGCGGTGCGTCGTCTGTCCCGGCGGAAATGATTCATGGCATCCATCTGGCATTTCGTGCGCTTGGGGCGCTGACGGTCGTGTCCACTCTCGTCTTCGCCGGTCTCAAGCGCGATGATGGTCAGTCCGTCAGCCGCCAGAAACCGATGCAACAGCAACATCCAGACGGCTAAAGAGGATGACCCGTAGATTGCTTCTGAAGACTGCTTAGGCGCTCTTCACCGCTAGATTTCTGCTCGCCCCATCTTTCCCTAACCGCCCCAGGAAACCTGGTGTCTAATGGGTCGCATGGAGACGAACGACCAGGCTGCGATCCGTGCAGTTCTCTGCGGTGACAGGGATGCCTATGCAGCGTTGGTCGCGCATCATAGCCGCAGCGTGTTTCGCGTGGCATATCGCATCACCGGCAACGAGGCCGACGCCGAAGAGGTGGTGCAGGATGCGTTCATACGCGGATATCGGAAGCTCGAGAGTTTTGAATCGCGCGCGAATTTCGGCACCTGGATCTATCGCATTGCCGTCCGTTGCGCGCTGGACAAAGTCGGACGACGGGCCAACGAACATCAGCAGACGACCATTCCGATCGACGCGGAACCGGAAACGATCCAAGTACCGGATCGGACGCCTAGTCCGGAAGACTTCGTGCTGAGCGGGGAGATTGGAGCATTCCGCGAATCGGCGATGCACAGCCTGACGCCGCTGGAGCGGACGGCGTTCACGCTGCGGCACATGGAGGATTGTTCGATGGAAGAGATCGCGGCGGTGCTGGAGATTGCACCGAACGCGGCTAAACAAGCGGTCTATCGCGCTGTGCACAAATTGCGACAGCGTCTTGCACTCCTGAAGGTGAGGACATGAATCATTTGAGCGAAGAGCAGCTGATCGAACTCTATTACAGCGAAGACGGCCCCGAGGCCGCGCGCCACCTGGACACATGCCCGGAGTGCGCCCGGAATTACGAGGGGCTGCAGGCCGATCTCGGCGACATGAAGCCGGTGCAGCCACCCTTGCGGAACGAAACCTACGGACAGCAGGTTTGGGAATCGATTGCGGATCGTCTGCCCGCCTACACGCCGCCCAAGAAGCACTGGGTTCTTCGACCCCTATGGCTGGGCTTGAGCGCCGCAGCCGCCTGCGCTCTGCTGGTTGCGGCCTTCTACGCCGGCCGCATGTGGGAGCACCGCCAACCTCCGGTCCAGTCCGCCGCAGTAACCAAGCCAGTTCCGCCCGCGCCGCCACGCGTCGTCGTCGTTGTCCTCAGCGACCATCTCGAACGCTCTGAAAGGTTTCTGGTTGAGCTCAAGCATGCCAGCGCCGACGATGACGAACTCGCTTTGCCGTTGCGCGACGAGGCCCGAAGCCTTCTTGCCGCCAACCGCACATGTCAGCAGGAGGCAGAGGCATCGGGAGACCCCGTACTCACCAAAGCTCTCGACCACCTCAATGGCGTGCTCACCGAACTTGCCGATCATCCCGGCGGCCTGAACGCGGAGGCGATCGCCAAGTTGCGGCAGGAGATGGATGCGGAGGGCCTTTTGTTCGAAGTGCGTGTCCTGCGCTCGCGCATCCCCGATCACGAGGCGTCCATTCACAAGCACGGTACAGGAGGAATCGCATGAAGACGAATGGCCTGTTCCTGAGCTTTTCGCTTGCAGCGCTGTTTGGTTCGTCGGTGGCGTACGGCCTGCAAACCGCGATCGGACAGGGTTTGCTCCCCGCAGGCGATGCGGCCAGCCTGACGGCAGATCCCGCAGCGGGCAGCTCATCGGACGACAATGACTACGCCGACGGGGTACGTGCCATCAACGCCGGCAAATGGTCCAACGCGATTGCAATCTTTTCCCGCGTTGCCGCCCAGGGCAGTTCCCATGCAGAAGGCGCGCTCTATTGGAAGGCCTATGCCGAAAACAAGCAAGGCCAGGCCAATACCGCTCTGGACACCTGCGGCACTCTGCGTCATGAGCATCCCGGCAGCACCTGGATTGAAGAGTGCGGCGCGCTGGAGATTGAGATTCGCGCCAGGAGCGGCCAGCCTGTGCCGCCCGGAGCAGAGCAAAGTGACGAGCTGAAGCTGCTAGCTCTGGCGTCGCTCATGCAACGCGACGAAAAGAAGGCCCTGGCGCAGATCGACGACATTCTCAACAGCGATGCCTCCGAGAAGCTCAAACAGGGCGCGCTCTTCATTATGGGAGAGCACCACACCGACACGATCTATCCGCAGATTGCGCGACTCAGTTTTGTCGACGGCGACGTGCGGATCGAGCGCGGCCGCCAGCAGAGAGCTCATAGCAAGGACATCACGTGGGAGGCTGCAGCCAACGGCGTTGCTCTCGAGAGCGGCTACAGCATCGTGACCGGCGACGGCCGCGCCGAGATCGAGCTCGAAGACGCCTCGACCCTCTACCTCGCACCCAATTCGGTGCTCACCATAAACGACCTGACTACTACGGCTGGCGTACCGCACACCGATCTCGCACTGCTCTCGGGCACCGCTACGCTCCATGTGCACCCCTACGTTGCGGGAGAGACATTCATCCTGCGCACGTCGACTGACAATGTACTCACCAAATATCCGCAAACGGGGTACTTCCGCATCAGCAGCTACACCGATGGAATGGCCCTCACACCGATGAGCGGAGGAACGCTTGGGGTGATGAGCGGCCTTGGCCCAGGGCAGGAAGACCTCACGCCCGGCCAGACCCTCTATTTCAAAGACAACTATCGCATCATGGATGCAGGACCGATCCATCCGCCGGATTTCAGCGGCTGGGATCACTGGGTTTCCGATCAGATCGCGGCACGCACGGAAGCCACCACTGAGGTGCTGAAGGCTTCCGGGCTAAGTGCTCCCGTTCCCGGACTCGCGGATCTCAATGGCAAAGGCTACTTCTTCAATTGCGAACCGTATGGCACCTGCTGGGAACCGTTGACGTCCGCTCCGGCGCACTCCCAATCATCGGCTCCAGTAGAGACCCTCGCGGCTGCAAGGCCGAACGAGGTGATTTCGAACGTTGTCTCCAAAGGTTCGTCGACTCTGCCTTCCACGCCTGGACGTAACATCCGCATTGTCGGCCCGCCCGCGCAATCCGGAGTGCCCTCCGGCTCCCCCGATCTCGATGCTTTCTTTCCCTGCATTCCGAATGACGTACGTGCCGCGTTCGGAGTCCTTCCCGCCCCAGCTGAGTTCCACGTCCAGCCGTGGTCCTGGGCGGTGTGCCACTCCGGAAGCTGGATCTACCAGGGGAATCGCTATGTGTGGGTTGTCGGCCGCCGCCATCATCGTCCCTGCGTGCACTGGATCAAGAGCGGCCGCACAGTTGCCTTAGTCCCTATCCATCCTCACGATGTGAAGGACCATCTGCCGGTCAATCGCAAGGCGCCAGTACTCGCCGTTGACGTCAAGAATGGCCGGTACATCGAGCGGTTGCAGTTGGGCAACGAACACCCCATTGAGCTTCTGAAGGAGCCGCCGCGCGAGTTCCGCACGGCGTTTGCGATGCCCCTACCCCGCGTCAGCGAGCCTCACATGGAAGCCCATCAGTTGAAGGATCCCGCCGTTGCAAAAGCAATGCCCGGCACTCCCATCACGTTCGACGCCAAGTCGCAGAACTTTATGATGCCCCATCAGGTCATGCAAGGGGGGCATCCGGTCTCCGTCGTTGCTCCGATCAGCAACCGCTCCGGCGATCTGCAATCGCACTCCGGAGTTTTCAATGGTGCGATTGGTTCTCATGGCGGCGGAGGCAGCACCGTGGTTTCGGGCGGCGCATCGCACGGCGGCGCGACGAGCAGCAGCGCCAGTTCCGGCGCGGCGGCAAGCTCCGCCGGGAGTTCAGGCGGCACGTCCAGCGGCGGCGCGCACAAATAGCCTTGGAGGTTTTCGCGCTCAAGGGTTATTTCGTGCAAAGCAAAAGGCCGCTTCGCAATCGCGGAACGGCCTTTGATCGCTGTCCGGAAGATTCGGACTACTTGGCGCCCACCAGCGAGGGCCGGGTGTCGAGCTTGCCGCTCGCATAGCCCTTGGCCATCTCGGTAATCGGAATCTGGGTATAGTCGCCTGCATGACCGGCCTGGCCGAACTGGGTCATGCGGAGCGCGACCACTTTGGCCATTGCCTCGCGCGCCGGCTTCATGTAGTCGCGCGGATCGAATTTATCCGGCGTCTCGGCGAACACCTTGCGGATTGCACCCGTGATAGCCAGCCGGTTGTCGGTGTCGACGTTGATCTTGCGCACGCCGTTCTTGATGCCCAGCTGAATCTCTTCCACCGGTACGCCCCAGGTTTCCTTCAGCTTGCCGCCGTACTGGTTGATGATGTCCTGCAAATCCTTCGGCACCGACGAGCTGCCATGCATCACCAGGTGCGTGTGCGGCAGGCGGTTGTGAATCTTGATCAGAAGGTCCATCTTGAGGACCGAGCCATCCGGCTTCTTGTTGAATTTGTAAGCGCCGTGGCTGGTGCCGATGGCGATCGCCAGCGCGTCCACACCGGTGCGCTCGGCAAACTCGACTGCCTGGTCGGGATCGGTGACGTGCTCGAGACCCGAGCCGCCCGCGCCGTGGCCGTCTTCAATGCCGCCCAGCACGCCAATCTCGCCTTCCACCGTTACGCCACGGGGATGCGCATATTCCACCACGCGCCGCGTCACTTCCACATTCTCTTCAAACGTCGATGGCGTCTTGCCGTCTTCCTTGAGCGAGCCATCCATCATCACCGAGGTGTAGCCCAGTTCAATGGCGCTCTTGCAGGTCTCAAAACTGTTGCCGTGATCCTGGTGCATCGCAATCGGAATGTCAGGATTCAGCTCGGCTGCAGCCTGGATCAGACGAAAAAGATAAAGATCCTCGGCAAATTTGCGCGCGCCTCGGCTAGCCTGCACAATCACCGGGGACTTAGTCTCCTTCGCGGCAATCATGATCGCCTGGATCTGTTCCATATCGTTTACGTTGAACGCGCCGACGCCGTATCCGCCCTTGGCGGCCTCGTCGAGCAGCTGCCGCATGGAAACTAGAGGCATAGAAATCTCCTTTGTGCTAGGTCCCGCTGCCGGTTGGCTTTTGCCCTCTGCGGACTGTGCGTCCACCGCCGAGTCGCGGGCATTGCAATCGCTTTTATGGTAGCAGACGCGGGAAAAGCCCAAGTGTGCGCCGTAACACATTGCGCCACAACACACAGGCGTATGGAATAATCCCTGCGTGCTTCCCGTCGCCGGCGCAACTCCATCGAGCTGGTTTCTCCTTTCCTGCGCAGCGGGCACGGTGCTGCTTCTCCTCATTCTGATTGCGCGTGTCCGGCTGCATCCCGCCCTGGCTCTTGCCGTCTCGGGATTTGCGCTCGGCATCGTGTCGGGCATGCCACTCTCCCGAGTGCCTGCTTCGTTCACCGCCGGAGTAGGTGGCCTGATGGGCCACATTGCGATTGTGCTCGGCCTCGGTGCGATTCTCGGCAGGTTGCTGGCAAACTCCGGCGGCGCGGCAGCACTGGGGGGCACATTGGTGGAGCGGTGCGGTCCCCGCGTGCTTCCGTGGGCGCTGCTCGGCCTGGGCATCCTGGTCGGCATGCCCGTGTTCTTCGAGGTGGGTCTGGTCCTGATGATGCCGATCATCGCCGCTGCTGCGCAGCGCAGCCATCGGCCGCCTATTCTCGTGGGGCTACCTATGCTGGCGGGACTCTCGATCGTTCACGGCACCATCCCGCCTCACCCGGCCGCTATGCTTGCCGCCACGCAATACCACGCGGACCTGGGCCGCACCATCGTCTGGGGCGTACTCGTCGGAATTCCCGCAGGGATTATGGCAGGGCCGGTGCTGCAATGGGTGCTCACGCGCTTTTGGCACAAGCCGGCGACAGAAGAAGCCACGCTCTTTGCCGAGTCTGCTGCCGTGCCGGACTCTCAATCCAAAGAGTTGGCCGCACCGCCGCCTGCTGGCCCCATCCGCGCGGCGTTTGCGGTCCTCTTGCCGATCGGGCTCATCTTTCTCGGTAGCTGGGCCGACCCGTTGGCCGCGCCGGGCAGCGACCTGAACGCTGCGCTCCACTTCATCGGAAGCCCCGATGTCGCGCTGCTGATCGCTGTGCTTGCTGCTTTGATCCTGCTGGGGCCGCACATTCGGACCAGTCGCCATCACGCCCGCGAAATTCTGCGCAAGCTCACCTCGGAATCCTTTGAGCCCATCGCGAATGTGCTGATCATTCTTGCTGCGGCCGGCGGTTTGAGCGGCGTTCTGCGGGACTCGGGCGCGGCCCAGGCCACCATCGGCCTCGCCCTCGACGCGCACATGCCGCCGCTGGTGCTCGCATGGCTGCTCGCTGCTGTGGTCCGCGTCGCCATGGGTTCAGCTACGGTTGCGATGGCCGTCGCATCCGCTGTATTGGCCCCACTGGCCGGTCACGCTGGAGTGCGGCCCGAATTGCTGGTGCTCGCCACCGGCACCGGATCGTTGATCTTCTCGCAGGTCAACGACCCCGGCTTCTGGATGGTGCAGACCTTCTTCAATCTGGAGATGAAAGAGACGTTTGCGACCTGGACGGCGCTGGAAACGATCCTTTCGATCGTGGGCTTCGCGGCGACGTTGGTGTTGTCCGCGGTGCTGGGATAGCTGATCCAGCTGTCAGCCTTCAGCGAAACGGTGGCGGGAGACATGTCGTTCTGGGCGTGCCACTCTCGATTGCCGACGGCTTTGCTGATGGCTGTCTCTCATCCCCACGCTCCCAGCAGCCTCCGCACCAACACCAGTTCTCCCAGGTGATACGCATTGTGATCCGCAGTCAGCAGCGCCTCGCGCAGAATTGTCTGCCCCTCGCCGTGCGGGATCTTCGCGTACAGATCGGTCTTCTCGTCGGAGACCAGGGCGCACATGGCCTTCAGATCACGTCGGAAGGCACGCAGGCTCTTGTCCCACGTCTTCTCATCCGGTGGCGCGGCGCTTTTCGGCCAGTAGCCGCTCGGCCAGTCGGGAGACTTGTGCCTGGCATCGCGCGAGAACTCCAGAATGTCCGACTGCGCAATGCGCAGGTGCTCCAGCAACTCCCACGCCGAATGCTCGGCTCCCTTGGGCCGCTTGCCGCGCAGTTCGACCGGCAGGTTCTTTACAGCATCCTCGAAGGTGACGTGGGCCTGGCCCTTGGTTAGCAGATTGATCAGGTGTTCCCGCAAGTGTGCATCATTCGCCATAAGTCGAAGCCCCGCTTTCGGATAGATTGGTCACTTGCCCTTCAGATTCTGAACCACCGGAGAAGATGCGTATTCTTTCCGAGAAACCGCCAGCATCACCCTGGGAAGACAAAGCAAAGTCGGTTTGCGTCCAGCGCCCTGGTGTTCTAATCGACCTATGGCGCGTCTTGATAACTTCCGTCTCGTTGTCTTCCGCGCCGTCGCCCGTCATCTCAGCTTTCGCAAGGCCGCCGAGGAACTCTTCCTGACCCAGCCGGCAGTCAGCCAGCAGATCAAGGCTCTCGAAGACGAGCTCGGTACACAGTTGTTTGACCGTTCCGGATCGGAGGTGCGGCTCTCGCCCGCGGGCAAGACACTCCTGAAGTATGCGCAACGTTCCAGCCAACTGCTGGTGCGCGCCGAGCACGAGCTGGCCTCGCTCCACGGCGGCAACGCCGGTCCCCTCACGCTCGGTGCCTCCACCACAATTGCCCAGTAGGTGCTGGCGGGACTGCTCAGTGAGTTCTGCCAGCAGTATCCGCGCGTCTTCCCCACGCTTCTCAGCGGCAATACCGAGCACATTGTCGCTGCTGTCGAAGATCATTCCATTGCGCTGGGTTTCATCGAGGGCCCACCGCACAGCCGCGATGTGAAGACCGATCCATTTCTTCAGGACGAGCTGGTATTGATCGTTCCTGCAGCGCACGCATGGACCAAGCGTGTCTCAGTCCCTCCCGGCGAACTCTCCAGCGCTCCTTTGCTGATGCGCGAACGCGGCTCCGGATCGCGTCAGGTACTCGAACAGGCACTCGAACGCGCCGGCGTCAAGCGCCGCCTTTTGCACGTCGCGATGGAACTGGACTCGACCGAAGCCATCAAATCCGCCGTCGAAGCTGGGTTTGGCGTGGGCTTCGTCTCGCGCTGGGCCATCGCCAAAGACCTGCGCCTCGGCCGCACCTTCAAGATCGTCGACGTTGCCAGTTTGCGCGTCCGGCGGGACTTCCTCATCACTTCGGCAAAGGGCGTCGCGCTGCAACCCGTTGCCGAGGAGTTTCGCGGCTTCCTCTTCGCCCGCCACGACGCCTCCCGAAAGCCTCGCCGTTCTTCATCGTCCAATAAGCGCGCCTGATGCGGCATCACTCCTTCTGCTTGGACTTGGTGCTCCGATCCAGCACAGACTGGGTCTGTGACAAGAAACGTCTTCTTCATCGGAATGATCCTCGCCGCAAGCGGCCTGCTCTCCCCGCCGCTTGCTCTTGCAGCAGGCCTGCTCTACGGTTTCTCGCTCGATCACCCGTTCCATCTTGAGGCCCGCCGCCTTTCGAAGTTCCTCTTGCAGGCCTCGGTGGTCGGCCTTGGCTTCGGCATGGACCTCCATCAGGTTCTGCAAGCCGGCCGTTCCGGCTTCGTTTACACCGCCTGCAGCATCGTTCTGGCCATGCTGCTCGGCTGGGCCTCCGGCAAAGTGCTCCGCGTCGAACAGGGAACCTCTTTTCTCATCTCCACGGGAACCGCGATCTGCGGCGGCAGCGCCATCGCTGCCATCTCTCCCATCACGGAAGCCAGTGAAGAACAGATCGCCGTCTCCCTGGGCACCATCTTCGTCCTGAATTCTGTCGCGCTCCTTGCCTTCCCGCTCATCGGCACGGCGCTTCATCTTTCGCAGACACAGTTCGGCCTCTGGTCTGAGTTGGCCATTCATGACACCAGTTCTGTCGTCGGCGCCACGGCAAAGTTCGGCGCCCTTGCGCTCGTAGTCGGCACCACAGTCAAGCTGGCGCGCGCGCTGTGGATCGTCCCTCTCTCTCTCGGGACAGCCATTGCAAAGAAAAGCACGGCCCGGGTCCAATGGCCCTGGTTCATACTTCTGTTTTGTCTGGCAGCCGTGGCCAACACTTATCTGATGCCGTTCCACGCGGCCTATCTCACGCTGCGCCATCTCGGCATTCTGGGACTCACCGTGACGCTCTATCTGATCGGGACCGGTCTATCGATGAAGACGCTGCGCCAAGTCGGATTTCGTCCGCTCCTGCAGGGCATTCTCTTGTGGATTGTCGTGGCCACCGGCTCGCTGGCGCTCATCCGAGGCAACTGGATTCACCGGTAAGATGTGTTTCACAGTGCGTTCTGAGAACGCCTGCATCGGCCTAGGCGGTCAGCTCTCGCCCGTCAGGCCCCGGAATGGCTGCCGTATACACAGCATCGCGCCCGCCTTTGTCGGCCTTGCGCAAAGCTTCATCCGCGGCAATCAGCAGAGACTCCGGCATACGGTACCCCAGATAGCTCGGAACCGCCTGCACACTCGCCGCTCCGATACTCACCGTCACGTGCGGTTTGCCATCCGGGTGGTCTGGGTAGCGAAGACCTGCCGCCCGGACTTCTTTGCGAATCTCTTCGCCCACAGTAATGGCGCCCTCAAGATCTGTCTCCGGAAGAATCGTGGCAATCTCTTCCCAGCCATAGCGGGCCACCGCGTCGCCCGATCGCTGCACCACACGGTGAACTGCCTCTGCGACCGCGCACAGGCAATCCTCGCCAGCCGGTTGGCCGTAGAGATCGTTGTACTTCTTCAGATGATCCACGCCCACAAGAAGCAACGACAGTCTCGACCCATTGCGCACCGCGCGGCGCCATTCCTTGCCCAGAACTTCCTCGAAGGCAGAGCGACTCATCAGTCGGGTCAGCTCATCCGCACGCCCATCCTGGGAAGGGCCCTCTTCCAGTTTCTTGCGTTCAGAGATGTCGCGCAGAACGACAAGTGCATTCCCTCCTGGACCGGCACAACGGATCATCTGTGCGCTCGCCTCCATCCAAATGAGGTCGCGATTCTTGGCATAGATGCGGAACTCGGCGGTCACTCTATCCGACGGATCCGTCGCGAGCCGATTCGATGCCCGGACAATGGCAGAGAAATCCTGCTCCAGAACGAACTCCTGCGCGGGCCGACCCAGCACCTCTTCGGGTTCGTAGCCCAGAATGCGAGAACATGCAGGAGAGACATAACTGGTGCGGCGATCGGGTCCGACACGCACGATCAGATCCATACTGTTCTCTGCCAGGATGCGGAACTCCTCTTCCTTCATCGCAGCAATTGTTCCCGCATCGCCGCGCGCGGCCGCATACAGAAGGCGGACCCAGCTGCGCAGAGATTGGATGCAGTGCGCAACCGTCATAGCGATCGTCCATCCTCTCTTAGCTCGCTCATCCTATCCTCGCCGCAAACCGCCGGTCGAGACAGTGGTTCCATTCTCCGCTCCCCAACCCAAGAACCAGAATAACTTCTCACCTCTCGTACGCAAGCCGAACCGCGCATTGCGGAGTTACCAGCGTGATCGGACAGAGATGAACTCCGGAGTCGGTGCGGCCTCGGGGTCTATGCTCCCAGCGCCGAGCGCTGCGCAGCAAAAATCTCCCGCAGACCGACCTCAGCAAGATCGACGAGACCATTGAGTTCCTTGCGCGAGAAACTTCCTCTCTCCGCTGTTGCCTGCGTCTCCACCAAGCCACCGTCAGCCGTCATCACCACGTTCATGTCCACATCGGCCTGCGAGTCCTCTTCATAACAGAGATCGAGCAGGGCCGTGCCCTCCACAATGCCCACCGATGTCGCCGCCACCATCTGCTTCATGGGCGACTGCTTCAACACCCCTGAAGCCACCAGCGCATTCAGCGCAATCGCCAGGGCCACCGCGGCGCCGGTAATTGCAGCCGTCCGTGTGCCGCCGTCGGCCTGGATGACGTCGCAGTCCAGAATCACCGTTCGCTCACCCAGAGCCTGCATGTCGACGACCGAACGCAGGCTGCGCCCAATCAGTCGCTGGATTTCATGCGTCCTTCCACCGATCTTGCCCCGCTCGCTCTCGCGTGGTGTGCGAGTTGCGGTCGACCGCGGCAACATGGCATATTCGGCGGTCACCCATCCTCGGCCTGAGTTACGCAGCCACCCTGGAACGCCCGGCTCGATCGTTGCATTGGTCAGAACCCGTGTGTGGCCAAGGGATACCAGCACCGAACCTTCCGCGGTCTGCACAAAACCGGTCGTCAGAGTAATCGGGCGCAACTGGCTGGCGGACCGTCCCTCCGGCCGGAGAAAAGAGGCGTTCATCGTCTGCATAGTTGGATTGTACGAGAGCAAGCGCTCCAGTCTGGCCCGACCAATTCCATCGTGGGAAATGCACCCCTCTTGAGGACAGATATGGGAAGCGCCATAAGCCACTGACACCACACGCGTTCGACGGTGCTGCATCCATCTGCTTCCCAATTTGAGACTGGCGGCCTTTGCAAGCGCGTTTTAGAACCTCGCCCGCTTTCTCCCTAACCACCGGCCTTTGAGTCCCTTAGCAAGTCTTCCGGATTTGGCCGCCGACGTGTATTGAAACAGGACAGATTGCGCTGGAAATCGAAGGACAATGAAGTCGCCCGTTCGAAAACAGCGAAAAATCGGGAGCGCGAAAGGACGGTTTGCCAAGCATGGATCAGACACAATCAACGACGTCGACAGGCTTCGAGATCAACAGCGGAGCGCCCGTGCCTCTTCTCAATCCCTCGCTGGGAGCCACCTCCGGCCTGGCCAAAATCGCACATGAAGCCCGGAATATGGTGGCTGCACTCGGACTCTACTGCGATCTGTTGGAAGAGCCGGGCGTCTTTGCCGAGCCCTACCGGCACTACGGAGGAGAGCTGAAGATGGTCGCGAGCGCCAGTCGCGGTCTGGTGAACCGTCTGCTCACTTTGAGCTCTGACGAGGGCTCAAGCACAACTCCTCAGCTCGATGCGAGCGCTGCACTCTCAACTAGCCCTCTCTGCGGGCGAGATGCCCACGGCTGTGGCCGACACGCTGCGCATCGTGGCGGATCTAGCCAACAATCTCCGGCAACAGTTAAGCTCCCCCACTCAACCCGGTCGCCCGGCAGCTCGATGAGTACATTTAGACGTCCTCATTGAGGTCGCTTTTGCGCGCCTCGCCGGCGCGCTCCGATCCCTTAAGCTGAAAGAAGGATGCAGGATTCTGCCGTTCTTCTCATCGATTGCCCTGACCGCAAAGGGCTGGTGGCTCGTGTGGCCGGATTGCTCTACGAACACGGAGCAAACATCCTGCACGCCGATCAACATCAGGATCACGATCTCGGCCTCTTCTTCATGCGCGTCGAGTGGAGTCTTAGAGACATCGGGCAGGTGGAAAGAGGCGCCGTAACCGGCTTCGATCTGGAGAAATTCAAGGAAGAGTTTGCAAAGCTGGCTGCAGAGCTGAACATGCGTTGGACGTTGAGTGCTCGCGCTCTGCGTCCGCGCGTCGCGCTCTTCTGTTCCCAATACCTCCATTGCATGGCCGACCTGCTGCACCGCTGGCGCACGGGCGAACTCGCTTGTGAGATTCCGGTCATTGTCTCGAACCATCGCGAGGTCGAGAAGCTGGCCGGCTTTTACGGAATCCGGTTCGAGCACATTCCGGTGTCAGCCCAATCCCGCGCTGAAGTGGAGGCGCGCCAGGTGGCCCTCCTTGAACAGCAGAAGGTCGATCTCATCGTGCTTGCGCGCTACATGCAGATTCTCTCGCCGGATTTCGTCGCGCGCTACCCTGCCGCGATTATCAATGTGCATCACTCATTCCTGCCGGCGTTCACCGGTGCGCGACCCTACCATGCAGCCCATGCGCGCGGCGTCAAGCTGATTGGAGCCACCAGCCATTACGTCACCGAGGTTCTTGACGATGGACCCATCATCGAGCAAGATGTGGCCCGCATCTCGCATCGAGACCAGGTGGAGGACCTGGTCGCGCGAGGCCGCGATCTCGAACGGCTGGTGCTGTCGCGCGCAGTCCGCTGGCACCTCGACCGGCGCATTCTGTGCTATGGGAATAAGACCGTGGTCTTCGACTAAGACAAACAGTACACAAATAAAGCGGAGTCCCTAGACTCCGCTCTTTTTACGCTCTGGAAGAAATGGTCACTTAGTCGGCGAGCGAGTCGGCTATGCTTAGGTGCCGGTCGAGCGCATCGATACCGAAGTCAAGCTCCTCTTTAGTCACGATCAGCGGCGGAGCAATCACAAAGTGACTGACCCACGCCTGCTGCGCCACGCCATCCGCCATCATCTTCGCCGCGATCTGATCGACCACCAGCGCTTTGCCCTCGACTTTGTCGCGCATGGTGTTGAACGGCTGCTTGGTCTGTCGGTTCTTGACTAATTCGACTGCGAAAAAGAGGCCGATACCGCGCACATCGCCGATCGACGCGTGCCTGGCCTTAAGCGCTTCCAGCTTTTCGCGGACGTAGGGCTCTAGCTCCTTGGCACGCTCAACCAGCTTTAGTCGCTGCATCTCTTCAATCGTGGTTGTAGCCGGACCAAGCGTGATGGGATGCGCCTCATAGGTGTGTCCGTGTGAGAAGTAGTGGTCTTCGAAGTAGTCGGCGATTTCTTTGGTTGTCGCACACAGGCCGAGCGGCACGTAGGCCGAGGTGATGCCCTTGGCCGTTACGAGAATGTCGGGCTTTACGCCCCAGTTGTCAACCGCGAACCATTTGCCCGTGCGACCCCAGCCCGCCATCACCTCGTCTGCGATCATCAGCACGCCGTGACGGTTGCAGATCTCGCGCAGGCGCGGGAAGTATTCGGGCGGAGGGATAAGTACACCATTCGTGCCCACAACCGGCTCGAGAATGATCGCGGCCACATCGCTCTCGTTCTCGATCATGTGCTCGATGTAGTCGGCGCAGGCAACGTTGCAGGTCGGATAGGTGTGCTTGATGGGGCAGTCGTAGCAATTCGTTTCGGGCGCAAAGACCACTCCGGCGCCCTTGCCGGCAGGTTCCATCGCCCAGCGACGCGGATCGCCGGTGGCAGCGATCGAGCCCATGGTGGAACCGTGATAGGAGCGGTAGCGCGAAATTATCTTGGTCTTGCCTGTATACATCCGGGCGATCTTGAAGGCCGCTTCGTTGGCTTCGGTGCCGCTGGTGGCGAAGAAGAACTTGTTCAACCCTTCCGGTAGGACTTCGAGGAGCTTGGCGCTCAGCTTGGCGCGCGCGGCGGTTGCGTAGCCGGGAGCGACGTAGCAGAGCTCGCGGGCCTGCTGGGCGATGGCTTCGATGACGGCGGGATTCTTGTGCCCTAGATTGACGCACATCAGCTGCGAGCTGAAGTCGAGGTAGCGCTTGCCCGTTCCATCGGTGAACCAGCAACCTTCGGCGTCGGCTATATACAAGGGTTTCCAGGTTTTCTGGAAGCGCCATGTGCCGTAGTTGGTTTGGCGCGTGAGGGTCGCAATCTGCTCGGCGGAAAGATCGGGAGTGGCAAGCGTGTCGCTCATGGAGGACCTCGTTCGGGGACGTTCCTCCCATGCTACGACAGGACTAGCCGTCCAGGCGATGGCTTCGCGTGGCACGGCTGGGAATGTTCCACGTGGAACAATTCGCCTGCTGTGCGCCGTACTTTTGTGGCGTGGTGCGGTGTGATTCGTTGCGAAGAATTACGGGTCGCCAGTTCCCAAAGCCCGCTACCAAGTGCGCCAACCAGGATCGTCGCCGTAAGGCCCAACGCGACCTTCTTCCATCGAGAAACTTGCATGATCACCAATCTTACGATTCTCGGAGCAAAGGAGCGTCACATTCCTTCAGCTCGCAAGGATCGCCTTCAACCCACTAGCCCAGGCTTGGCGAACATTTGCTTGATGCCGCGCGGAGGGCCTGGCGGGTGCGCTCCTCACTCTCGATGAGGGCGATTCGGACGTGGCGGTCGCCGTGTTCGCCGAAGCCGATGCCTCACGACTGACTTCCGTCAGCGATTGCTTCGATAGCCACAAATGCAGGTCCCTCGGCTCCGATTACCCCATGAACGGCCACGCCGTTCGCAGGGCCTCAAGCGTGCTTCGCTCGGGATGACACGCGGTAGGTGGAATTCGTCGTTTCCCAGGTCTCAGAAGTGAGACCTGGGGCACCCATGTTCGTGCGGATTGAGGCTGAGCGAGAAGCGAGATCAGGCAGTGACCAGCGCTTTGGCGGCGGGGTTTTTCGCGAACATCTGCCGGATGCCGCGGAGGGCCTGACGGGTGCGTTCCTCATTCTCGATGAGAGAGAAGCGGATGTGGCGGTCGCCGTGTTCGCCGAAGCCGATGCCGGGCGAGACGGCCACCTTGGCTTCGGTGAGCAGGATCTTCGAGAACTCAAGAGAGCCAAGGGCCGCGTAAGCCTCGGGGATCTGCGCCCAGACAAACATCGTCGCCTTCGGCGAGGGCACGTGCCAGCCGAGCTTGTTCAATCCTTCGATGAGGACGTTGCGGCGGAGGCGATAGGTTTCGCGAATCTCGGCGACGCAGTCCTGCGGGCCTTCGAGGGCAAGGATCGAGGCAACCTGGATGGGCGTGAAGGTGCCGTAGTCGAAGTAACTCTTCAAACGAGCGAGGGCGTTGACCAGGACCGGATTGCCGACCATGAATCCGACGCGCCAGCCGGGCATGTTGTAGGACTTGGAAAGTGTAAAGAACTCGACGGCGACTTCTTTGGCGCCGGGAACTTCGAGGACGCTGGGGGGCTTGTAGCCGTCGAATCCGAGGTCGGCGTAGGCGAGGTCGTGAATGAGATAGAAGCCGTGCTGGTGGGCGAGGGCGACGAGGCGTGCAAGGAAGGGCAGCTCGACGGTTTGCGTGGTCGGGTTCGACGGGAAGTTAACGATGAGGGCCTTGGGGCGCGGCGTCATGCGCGGGATGAGGTCTTCCAGATCCGCCAGAAACTGTTCGGTGTCGTGGATGGGAACACTGACGACGTGGGCTCCGGCGATGACAGGGCCGTAGATGTGGATGGGGTAGGAGGGATTGGGGACCAAGACGGTGTCGCGCGAGTCGAGGATGGCGAGACAGAGGTGGGCGATGCCTTCTTTGGAGCCGATGGTGACGATGGCCTCGGTGTCGGGATCGATGTCGACGGCGTAGCGGGTCTTGTACCAATTGCTGATGGCTTTGCGCAGGCGCGGGATGCCCCTGGAGACGGAGTAGCGATGGGTGACAGGCTTCTGCGCGGCCTCGATCATCTTGTCGACGATGTGCTGGGGGGTGGCGCCGTCGGGATTGCCCATGCCGAAGTCGATGATGTCTTCGCCGCGGCGGCGCGCGGAGACTTTCATTTCGCCGGTGATGTTGAAGACATAGGGCGGAAGGCGCTGAATGCGGGAGAACTGATCCATGATGACTCCGGTTTGGGATGACTCCAGTTTAGCGCCGGCCCTGATTGGGCGACGCGCAGGGACAGAGGGACTAAGGGAACAGGGACTAAGGACCGTCAACTTTGAGGCGCTGCGATGGATGAGGTGGGACGAGTCTAGGCGGCCGAAGCCGCCGCAGCACGAGCCGCGCACGCAAAGGCGCGGGGAGAGGCGGCAATGAGGGCTGC
The DNA here is from genome assembly GCA_964585715.1 of uncultured Occallatibacter sp. Lineage (GTDB taxonomy): Bacteria > Acidobacteriota > Terriglobia > Terriglobales > Acidobacteriaceae > Telmatobacter. Next base: position 70,515 of record CAZPEZ010000002.1, on the reverse strand, counting down.
GTGCATGAAGAGAGTATAGCAGCGAGGAGGAAGTATCCGATCGGCGCCGAAGGCGCCGATCGGATCGTGAACGCGGCCGATCCGGTTGCCGGCACGCGCAGCGCGCGGCGAAGCGGATCGGCCGGATGCGGGCCTGTTCGACTGCAAGGGCCCAAAAGGGACCGCGGGCAAATCGGCCCGGCTGTGCTGCGCGGTCGTTGCGCGAGAGATCTCGAAGAGCTTGCGGCGCGCAACGACCTCAGTTGCCGGTGGTGAGGACGACGCGAAAACGCGCGGCGCCGCTCATCATGCGGGCGTAAGCTTCTTCAGCTTTCTCGAGCGGGTAGGTCTCGATCATAGGCTTGACGCCAGTGAGGGCGCTGAAGTTGAGCGTGTCTTCCGAGTCCATCCCCGTGCCGGAGGGCCAACCGGCAACGGTGCGACGGCCAAGGAGCAGCGGGAAGGGGTTGATGACGACGGGGCCGTCGGGTGCGCCGACCAGGATGAACTTGCCTGCGGGGGCGAGTCCGTCGATGACCCACTCGAGGGCCTTGGCGCTGGTCACGGTGGAGAGAACGATGTTCGCGCCGCCGATTTTCTGGAGCTCTTTGGCTGGATCCTGCGTAGTGGAGTCGATGTAGATGTGCGCACCGAGTTGCTTAGCGAGCGGGCCCTTATCCTGGCCGCGGGCGATGGCGATGGTGCGATAGCCGGCCTTGGCTGCGTATTGGATAGCGAGGTGGCCGAGACCGCCGATGCCAAGGACGGCGACGGTATCGCCGATACGTGCTCCGCCGTTACGTAGGGCATTGAAGGTGGTGACGCCGGCACAGAGCAGGGGTGCGGCATCGACGCCCTTCAGGTCATCGGGGATGAGCGCGATGGCGTTGGCGGGGGCGATGACGTAGTCGGCATAGCCACCGTCGTAGTTGATGCCGCTGATGGGCTGATTTTCACAGAGCATGAAATCGCCGCGGCGACAGGGCTTGCAGTAGTTGCAGTGGCCGCCGTGCCAACCCAGGCCGACGCGTTGGCCGACCTTGATGACGGGGACTTCGGGTCCAACGGCGTCGAGGAGACCGGCGACCTCGTGTCCGGGCACGCGGGGGAATTGCAGACCGGGCCACATGCCTTCCTTGGTGAGTGAGTCGCTGTGGCAGACGCCGCAGGCCTGTACGCGGATGCGCACCTGGCCTGGTCCGGGGTCGGGGAATTCTTTGGTGACGAGTTGGAACGCCCCGCCAGCGGCGGGGACCTGCACGGAACGGCCGGAAACAGTAGACATGGGGTGCTTCTCCTTCGAGTTGGATGGAGCGGTCTTGTGGAAGTTGCAGAAGAACGATGAATGTTTTGTTCAAGATAGAGGCGGGGTTGATTAAGACCGAGTTTCGATATATCTTAAGATATATCTTGATAGATCGGAGAGGAGCCATGATGTTTGAGCATTTGAGAGAAAGACTTGAGGAACCCGAGCGCGGCGACTGCCGGCATCGCCACGGGCGCGGCTGGTGGGATGACCACCGACGTGAGCGGTGGGAGGCTTATGCAGGAGGCAGCCGCGAACGCATGTTCGATAATGGCCAGCTGCGGCTGGTGATTCTGCAACTGATTGCCGATAAGCCAAGCTACGGCTACGAAATCATCAAAGCGATTGAGGAGCGGCTTTCGGGCGGCTATGCGCCCAGCCCCGGCGTGGTGTATCCGACGCTGACGCTGCTGGAAGAAGAGGGGCTGGCGACAGTCGCTTCTGCGGACGGCAACAAGAGGCTCTACACAGCGACAGAAGAAGGCAAGGCTCATCTGAAGACCAACCAGGTGCTGCTGAAGGCGATCTTTGGGCGGATGCATGAAGCAGGCAAGATGTTTGGGCGGGGCAAATCGCCGCAGATCAAGCGCGCGATTATGAATCTGAAGTTCGCGCTGAAGATGCGCGTGGAGCGCGGAAACCTGACTGCCGAGCAGGTGAGCAAGGTCGCTGAAGCGCTCGATGCAGCGGCGCGGGCGATCGATGAGGTGTGAGGGAGAAGAGGACTATGGCGCAAATAGAGCAGACGATGAGTGCCGCGCCTGACGCTTCTCGCGTTCTGGAGGCGAAGAATCACCAACTGCAGACGCTGGTGGGTGAATTGCTGGCGACGAACCAACAGTTACGGTTCAAAGTGGCGCAGCTCGAAGAGGAAACGAAGAGTCTCGAGAGCGGTCTCGCACAGTCTTGCGCGGCCGCTGGAGCCCTCTGGCCGTGATGCGCGGACTCTATACTGAAAGACGGCATGAGCACGTTTCTTCCAGTCGATGAGCAGTTGGATTTGTTACAAAAGGGCGCGGCGGAGATTATTCGCGTAGCCGATCTGCGCGAGCGCTTAGAAGAGAGCCTGACAACGGGCAGGCCGCTGCGGGTGAAGGCGGGATTCGATCCGACGGCGCCTGATCTGCACCTGGGTCACACGGTGCTGATGCGCAAGCTGCGGCATTTTCAGCAGCTGGGCCACACTGTCATTTTTATGATCGGCGATTTCACGTCGCTGATCGGCGATCCGACGGGACGCAACGTGACGCGGAAGCCGTTGACGCTCGAGCAAATTGAGAAGAACGCCGAGACCTACAAGGAGCAGGTCTTCAAGATTCTCGATGAGAAGGCAACCGAGGTTCGCTACAACTCGGAGTGGCTGGGCAAACTGGGCTACGAGCAAACAATTCGGCTGACGGCGCATTTCACGGTGAGCCAGATGCTGGAGCGCGATGAGTTTCACAAGCGCTTTCAATCGGAGCAGCCGATCAGCCTGCACGAGCTGCTGTATCCGGTGATGCAGGGCTACGATTCGGTCGCGCTCGAATGCGACGTGGAACTGGGCGGGACGGATCAGAAGTTCAATTTGATGTGCGGGCGCGAGTTGCAGCGGCACTACGGGCAAAAGCCGCAGATCGTGCTGATGACGCCGATTCTCGAGGGCACAGACGGCGTGCAGAAGATGAGCAAGTCTCTCAATAATGCGATCGGCATCAATGAGCCGCCGAGCGAGATGTACGGCAAACTGATGAGCATCTCGGATGAGTTGATGTGGAAGTATTTTCTTTTCCTGACCGATCTGCGCGGGTCAGAGATCGAGGGACTCAAGGCGGACGTGGCTGCGGGCAAGGCGCATCCGATGGATGTGAAGAAGCGGCTGGCGCGGACGATTGTTTCGGACTTCCATGGAGCGGAGGCGGCCGCGAGTACGGATGAAAACTGGGCACGGATGTTTCAGCAGAAGGAGACGGCTGAGGACCTGGAAGAGGTCTTGCTCTCCTACGCAGATGTGGCTGGGGGAGAGCCGTATCAGATTCGCTTGCCGAAGCTACTAGTCGCATTGGGGCTGGCGTCGAGCGGCGCTGAAGCGTACCGCAAGATTGCGGAGAGTGCCGTAAAGCTCGATGGGGAGCCGGCGACGGGTAACGTCGTCTCGCTCAGCTCCCTGCCGGCCAGGATCGTGGTGCGGTTGGGGAAACGTGCGAAGGTGGCGGTGATCTCGTAGGAGTGAGTCATGAACCGCAGAAGGTTCTTGTTGAGCACGACTGCGGTGGCTGCAGCTTCTGCATATGCGCCCTTGAGTCGTGCAGCTTCCGAGATTCAGATTGAGCTCACGTTGCGCGATGATTCGGACGGGCCGCGGGTTCCGCTCACGTATACAGGACTGAGTTATGAGCTCGCGCAGCTGAGCACTCCGACATTCTTCTCCGAGGACAACACAGACCTGGTTGCGTACTTCCGGCTGCTAAGCCCGAACGGGGTCCTGCGGCTCGGCGGGAATACGAGCGAGTTTTGTTGGTTCCGTGCCAACGCGTCGACGCCGGAGCCGACGCTGCGCGTGCCGGAGGGAAATCTCGACGCCAACTGGATGCCGCACCAGCTGTTTGCGCTCCCACCTGCATCGATTGATGCGCTGGCAGGATTTCTGCGCGCGACCGGATGGCGGCTTATTTATGGGCTGAATTTCGGCAACAGCACGCCGCAGACGGCTGCGGGAGAGGCTGCGTATGTTGCGGAGAAGATCGGCGACCGGCTGGAGTTTTTTCAGATCGGCAACGAGCCGGATCTCTACACGAAGGCGAGCAACGGGACGCGGCCCGCTGGATGGAGTTTTGCGGACTATGTGCGGGAGTGGACGGGGTTTGCCGAGGCGATTGCGGCCAAGGTTCCGAGCGCGCGGTTCGGAGGGCCGGATGTCGCGGCTTCGTCGGACTGGGTGACGCGGGTCAGCGCGGATGTGCCCGCGTTGATTGCGTCGCGACTGGTGGCGCTGACAGGGCACTACTATGCCATGGGGCCGCCGGATGATCCGCACGTGACGATCGAACGGCTGCTAGCGGGAGATCCAAAAGTCGCACAGGCGACGAAGGAGATTGTCGCGGCGGCGCGGGCGCCGCAACGGATTTATCGCATGAGCGAAGGCAACTCGTGTTATCGCGGCGGAAAGCCGGGAATGAGCAATGCGTTTGCCGCGGCGCTGTGGGCGGGCGACTACATGCTGGAGCTTGCGAGCCTGGGATGCGCGGGAGTGAATCTGCATGGCGGACGCAGTGAGTTCCTGACGGCAGGACTGGGAGGCCACACGCCGGGCATGGATTCGGCGAAAGCGCCGCAGACGGTGCGCAACGGATATTACAGCCCTATCCAGAGTGAGGTTGGGCGAGCGGTGAAGGCGATGCCGGCGTTTTACGGGATGATGCTGGCCGATCAATTTGCAGGCTGCACGATGATGCACGTGGAGTGCGACTGGAAGGGCGTGAACGCGACGGCGTATGCAGCGCGGGGGCCTGATGGAGTCCGCGTGGCGGTTTTAAATAAGGATGCGGAGGCTGCGCTACGGATCGCCGTGCGCGGCGGATTGGGCTCGGGATCAGTTCGCGTGTGGAGGCTGGAAGGGCCTCGGCTCGATGCGACGGAAGATGTGACGCTCGCCGGAACGGAGATTCGCGATCATGCGCAGTGGATACCGCAGGCGGAGCGTGTCGATGTGCGGGATGGGATCGCTCGGATTCGAGTGCCTGCAGCGAGCGCAGTGCTGGTGTTTTGGTAGCGACGCGCTGGTACATGCGAAGGTGGCTGTGATCGCGATAGGTTCGTGCTTTCCCACGTCTCAGACCACTCCAGCGACGAAGACCTGTCGCTGGGGACCCTGGAGACAATCGAGACATGGGGCACCCATGGCCGTGGCTGCGGAAGGATTGGCCCTGGGCCTAAAGGCCGGACTCGTTCTTGCGCATATCGCGTGGGGCTGAAGCCCCACGCTCCCTCCGCGCTTGGAGGAATTAGGCCTGGTAGCCGCCGGTAATGTAGCTTTCGAGGGCGCCGATGGCTTCCTGCTGGCTGCTGATGACCCACTTGACCAGATCGCCGATGGAGACGAGGCCGACGACTTTGTCGTGCTCGACGACGGGGAGATGTCGGAAGTGGTGCTCGGTCATGAGGGCCAGGCACTCGTCGATAGTGTGGCGAAGAGTAATGGAGAGAACGGGGCTGGTCATGATGTCGGCAACCCGCGTCTCTTTCGAGGTGTGGCCGAGCAGAGCGCATTTCCGCGCGTAGTCGCGCTCGGAGAGGATGCCGAGCAGATGGTCGTCGGCGCAGACGAGCAGGGCGCCGATGTCGTATTGCGCCATGAGTTCGAGAGCTTCGAAGACTGTGTGGTCGGGGGCAATGGACAGGATGCGGTTCTGCCGTTTGCCTTTCAACACAAGCCCGATGGTGCCGTCGATGCGCATGCGACCTCCTGGATGTGTGGGCCGGCAAAACGCAATGGGCCGCCGGCTCCGGGGATTATGGAGTTGGAGTGTAGCGCGAAACGAAGAGAGTTGTCGCCAGGAAAAGAGGAATTCTCTGAGCGATGGGCTTGGGAACCGTGGATTTCCCACCCTACGCGCGAATGTTTTCGCTCGAAGGATGGAGCACCCAGCTTCCCAGAATGGGCTGCGTCAGGCTGGACGCTCGGGGCTACGCCTGGAAGTCGAGCTCGACCGGGTCGATGAGCGGGAGCAGCCATTTGAGCAGGGCGAGATGCATGGGATGCTTCGTATAGGCGTCGGCGGCAGCCTTCTCTGTGAAGGTCATGAGGCCGCAGAACGAGTATCCCCGGCCGCGCGGCGATAGATTGTTGCCGACGTGCACCTCGAGCAGGCCGGGGACGTTGCCGCGGAAGGCGAGGATATCCTGCGCGGCGCGGATCTTGTCGGCATCGGTGGCTTCGAGCTTCCAGCGAAATCCAAAGATGTGAATGAACATATTTCTCTTCCCTCCCCTAGTTCGCGAGAGCGAAAGTGCGGCCGGATTCGAGGAGTTTGGCGACGGCTTCCTTTGATGTGGACTCGGTGTAGATACGCATGAGCGGCTCTGTGCCGCTGGCGCGGAAGAGGATCCAGGTTTCGGCGGCGTTGGGCTTGGTTTTGGCTTCGGGGTTATCGAGGAAGAACTTGACACCGTCGAGGTTTTCCTGGCGCAGGATGGGCATTCCGGCGATGACGGGGTCGCCGGGTTTGAGAGCCTCAGCGCGGGTGATCGCGGCGCTCTTGATGTCGTCGGGGATGTGGAGGTCGATGCGGCCATACTGGTGTTCGCCGTACTCGGCCTGCAAGTCGGCGACAAGCTGGCCCAGGGTCTTGCCTTCTTCGGCCATGACGTTGGCGAGAAGCAGCGCGTTGAGGATGCCGTCGCGCTCGGGCAGATGGCGCTGGAAGCCAATGCCGCCGGACTCTTCGCCGCCCATGAGGATTTCGCGCTCGAGCATCAGGTCGCAGACATACTTGAAGCCGATGCCGTGCTCGAGGAGCTCGCGGCCATGCTTCTTGCAGATGCGATCAAGCATTTTGGTCGTGTTGAAGGCGCGGGTGACGGCACCGGGCCAGTTTTTGCGCCTGAGAACCCAGCTGAGGAGGACGCAGAAGATCTTGTGGGGGTCGACGAATTCGCCGTGCTCGTCGGTGGCGCCAATGCGGTCGGCATCGCCGTCGGTGCAGAGGCCGGCGTCGCAATGGTTGGCGACGACGGCTTCGCCGAGGGCGCGGATGTGGGGCTCGATGGGTTCGGGGTTGATGCCGGGAAAGAGCGGGTTGGGTGTGGAGCGGATGGGGACGTTGGCCACACGGATGCGGGTGAAGATGTCGGAAAGAATGGTGCGGCCGCAACCGTACATGGAGTCGATGGCGAATTTCTTGCCGGACTTTGCGATCAGGTCGAGGTCGGCGAAGCTTTCGACGGCCTTGAGGTAGTCGGGAAGGAAATCGACTTCAACGATCGGCGCGGGCCGTGCGGCGCGGGCGACAGGCTTGCCAAGATATGTCTCGATGGCGGCGATGATAGAGGGCTTGCCGGAGCCTCCGTACCAGGCTTTGTACTTCACGCCGTTCCACTGAGCGGGATTGTGCGAAGAGGTGATCATGATGCCGCCGGCGGCGCCGCGTCCGCGCACGCCATAGCTCAGCGCGGGTGTGGGGGTGATGTCGTTGGCGAGCTGGACGGGGATGCCGGTGGAAGCGACGACTTCGGCGCAGGCGCGCGCGAAGGCTTTGGAGCCGAAGCGGGTGTCATAGCCGATGCAGAGGCCGCGTGCGGGATCTTCGTCGGCTGAACCGGCGCGTGCATGGGCGTAGGCGGCGATGGCTTCGGCGGCGGTGCGGACGTTGGCAAAGGTGAAGTCGCCGGCGATGACGCCGCGCCAGCCGTCGGTGCCGAACTTGATTTGGGGGTGGGGCATGGTGAGTGGGGCGTTCTCCTTGCAAAAGTCTATCGAAACCTATCGATGGATCGTTTGATGCGTCAACATCCCTCTATTCACTCCGCGGTTGTTTGATCGACCGTGTACGCGGTGGAATATAGCGGAAGCGAATCAGATATATCTTGTCACCTGTCCCGTGTTTCGCGACCTTGAGGAGATCTAAGACGCCGGCGAATCCGGATTCTCGGGCCAATTGCGGAGTAATATCCGGCAGACCGATCGGGTCAATGGCTTCGACCTCGATCTCGCCCTCGTCCACACGGTAACGGCCACCGACCCGAACGTGCAGGCTTTTCCAAATCCGCACGGTGCAGGTGATTTTTCCCTGCTTCACGCCCTCGCGGAGACGCTTGGCGAAGACCATCCTCAGATCAGTTCGCTGCGACCGGTGAGGTTGAGTTCCTTGACGATCTTGCCGACGTCCTGCGAGTGATCGCGATGGGCGATGAGCAAGGCGTCGTCGGTATCGACGACGACAAGGTTTTCAACGCCGACCAGCGCAACGAATTTCTTGGGGCTATAGATGTAGTTGTTGCCGGCCTCGATGGCGAGATGGCCGTCGGTCTCGGATACGTTGCCATCGCCGTCGCCGCGCAAGCGGGTCTCGAGCTGGTACTCGTAGAGCGAGGCCCAGGAGCCGAGGTCGTTCCAACTGAACTCCGCTGGGACGCAATAGAGATTCGACAGATGCTCGCCTTTGGCGGAACGGGGCTCGAGGACGGCGTAGTCGACGGAGATGTTTTCGCACTTGGCGTAGAGCTTCTGGAAGACCTTTTCGAAGTCGGGCGTGCCGTAGGCAGCAGCAATGGATTCGAGAAGCGGTGCGGTCTCAGGCACGTGTTCGCGTACGGCGTTGGCGAGGGTGCGGGCAGACCAAAGGAACATGCCGGAGTTCCAAAAGTAGTTGCCTGCGGCGACAAAATCTTCGGCGCGATTGAGATTCGGTTTTTCGGTAAAGCGGCGCACATGGAGCGCACCTTCGTCGCCCACGTCGTCGCCGGTTTCGATGTAGCCGTAGCCGGTTTCGGGGCGGGTAGGCTCAATGCCGAGGACGACGATGTTCTCGCCACTTGCGGCGAGGGCAATGCCTTTGTGAAGAGCCTTGAGGAAGCGCGGCTCATCGGCGATGACGTGGTCGGACGGGAAGACGCCGAGGACGGCGTCGGGGTTTTCGCGCTCGATCAAAAAGGCGGCCAGACCGCAGGCAGGGGCCGTGTTGCGGGCAACGGGCTCCTGGACGATTTGCTTTTTGGGCACGCCCGACAGCTGCTCGCCGATCTCATGAGCGAGGTACTCGTTGGTGATGACCCAGGTCTTGTCGGCCTTGACGATGGGTTTGAGGCGTTCGACGGTCTGCTGAATCATGGAGCGCTCGCCATCGAGCGCAAGAACCTGCTTGGCGTGGGCGCGACGCGAACGCGGCCAGAAGCGAGTACCGCTGCCGCCGGCGAGGATGACTGGTCGGAAATCGATCGGACTGGGCATGGAAGACCCATCCTAATCGACGTAAGGCAGGTTTGCCCAGCCCCGGAGACGATTTAGCGCGGGGCAGGTGAGCCCGATCACCCAGCAGGATCAAGCATTTCGCGCGACGCGCGATCGATGAGGCTCCGCGCTATGCGAGACGACCGAGGAATTCACACATGCGGCGAGTGCCCTCGTCGATGGTTTCTTTGGTGACCGGATAGGAGATGCGGATGTGCTCGCCGGTGCCGAAGGCCTCGCCGGGAACCGTCACGACGTGCGCTTCGTGCAGCAATTTGGCTGCGAGTTCGGTCGCGGTGCGGATGCCCCCCTTGCCGAGGAAGGCCCCGATGTTGGGATAGACGTAGAACGCGCCTTCGGGCTTGGTGCAGGTGACTCCGGGAATCTGAGCGAGCTTGGCGAGCATGTAGTCACGGAGGTCGATGAACTCGGCGCGGAACTGGGCGACGCAGTCCTGCGGGCCGGAGACGGCAGCGATAGCGGCCTTCTGTACGAAGCTGGTCGCGTTCGAGGTCTGCTGCGACTGCAACTTGCTGAGATTGGCGATGACGGGCTTGGCGGCGAGAGCGTAGCCGGCACGCCATCCGGTCATAGAGTAGGTTTTGGAGAGCGAGCCGAGCACGACGATGTGGTCTTTGGCCCAGGTGAAGGAACCACCGGAGACGGCTTTGCCCGCGTAGTTGAGATAGACGTAGCACTCGTCGAGGAGCAGATAGATGCCACGCTCGTGTGCGACGTGAACGATGCGCTCGAGGTCTTCGCCGGAGACGACGGAGCCGGCAGGATTCGAGGGCGAGTTGAGAATGATCGCCTTGGTCTGCGGCGTGATGGCGGCTTCGATGGCGTCGGCGGTGATGCGGAAGTTTTCGGCTTCACTGGTCTCGAGGAAGACAACCTTGCCGCCGGCGTACTGAATGATGTCTTTGAAACTGACCCAGAACGGGACGGGCAGAATCACTTCGTCGCCGTGATCGACGAGGATCTGGAGCGTGTTGAAGAGCGCGTGCTTGCCGCCGGTGGTGAAGATGGCTTCGTCGATGCCGTAGTCGGAACCGAAGTCGCAGGCGTGCCGCTCGACGATCGCTTTGCGCACGTCGGGGATGCCGGGGACGACCGTATAGCGGGTGAAGTTGGCCTCGATGGCGACGATGGCTGCGTCTTTGATGTGCCGGGGCGTGGGGAAGTGCGGTTCGCCCGCACCGAAGTCGACGAGGTTGATGCCCTGGGCGCGCAGTTTAGCGGCCTCGGCGGCGACAGCCATGGTGGCGGAGACTTCAATGCGGCCGATACGGTCGGCGAAGACTTTGGCGGGAGCAGCGACGGTCATGATGCTTCTATTCTTGCAGATTTCGGGGGATGGGGGAACCAGGGGTCCTTACATGACCGAGCCTGCCATCCCAGGTCCCAAAATCGGACCTGGGGCACCCAGAGTCGTGGAGATCGAGACGGCGAGGGCCGGGCTAGAACTGTGCGTTGACTGCGTTGCGGGTGGCCTCCATCAGCGATTGATGCGTGCCGACGACTTCGGGGCCGTCGCCGTCGCCTTCCGGATGGAGCTGAATGTAGCGTCCGTCGGCTTCGAGGGTCCAGGCCTGGCGGCGGTCGCGGAGAAGGGTGTCTAGCACTCTCCAGAGCCTTTCTTTAGCGACGGGCGCTTTCACCGGCGTGACCACCTCGATGCGTCTGGAGAGATTGCGGAACATCCAGTCGGCGGAGCCGATGAAGTAGTTCCCTTCACTGGGCTGCTCGCTGCCGTTGGCGAAGTAGAAGATGCGCGAGTGTTCGAGGAAGCGGCCAATGATGGAGCGAATGCGGATGTTCTCGGTGCGTCCCGGCACGCCGGGACGCAGGCAGCAAAAACCGCGAATGATGAGGTCGATCGAAACACCGGCAGCGGATGCATCGCAAAGCGCCTGAATCATGGCGGGATCTTCGAGCTGATTCATCTTGGCGACGATGCGGGCGGGCTTCCCTTCCCTGCGGTTGACGATTTCCTGCTTGATGAGCGCGAGCAGGCGGGGCCGCATGGTGGACGGCGCGACGAGCAGCGACGTACAGGCGGGTGCGTGCGCGTGGCCGGTGAGGTAGTGGAAGAGATTGACGACGTCGCGGGTCAATTGTGGATCGCAAGTGAGCAGTCCGAAGTCGGCGTAAAGACGCGCGGTCTTCACGTGGTAGTTTCCGGTGCCAATGTGGACATAACTGCGCAGCCCGCCACTTTCTTTGCGGACTACGAGCGCGATCTTCGCATGGGTCTTGAGTCCGCTCACGCCGAAGGTGACGTGGGCGCCGACCCGTTCGAGCTCCGCGGCCCAGTGCAGGTTGCGTTCCTCATCGAAGCGCGCCTTGATCTCCATGACGCAGGCCACCTGCTTGCCGTGCTCGGCGGCGCGGACCAGGGATTTGACAAACGGGGTGTCGTCGCCGATGCGGTAGGCGGTCATCTTGATGGCGACGGTTTCGGGATCATCGGCCGCAGAGCTGATGAAGTGCTCGACGGACGCGTCGAAGCTCTCGTAGGGGTGATGGACGAGGAGGTCGCCGGCTTGAATGGCGGCGAAGATCGAGCCTTCAGCGAGCGCAGGCGGAACGAGCGGAGTCCACGCGGGATCGCGGAGCTCGGGAACTGGAAGGCCGGCGATTTCGAAGAGCGTGGTGTAATCGACTTCCTCGTCGAGTTCGTAGATGTCAGGCGGCGACAGTTGGAAACGATCGCGCAGCGTATCGCGAATGCCGGTATCGGAGTGAGGCCCGAATTCGAGGCGCAAGACGGGCTCATAGCGCCGTTGGCGCACCTGTTCCTGCACCTGAAGGCGGATTTCCGCCTCGGAGCTTTCCACCAGCTCGACCTCGGCGTCGCGTGTGGTGCGCACGAGCGTCATACCGGAGATGGTCATGCCGTTGTAGAGAATGTGGATGTTGCCACGGATGACTTCGTAGAGCGGAACCAGAAGGCGCCTGCCTGACTCGATACCGACGGTGAGCGGGACCCACTGGCGGAGCGAGCCGGGAATCTTGATGCGCGCGACCATCTGATCTCCTCGTTCGGGATCATGCAGCCGGAAGGTGAGCGACGTGGAGAGGTTGGAGAGAAATGGAAACGGATGCTCGGGGTTGATGACGAGCGGCGTGAGCGCTGGCGAGATGTCGCGCTCGAAGTATTGGGCTGCCTCTTCTTGCTGCGCGTCGGTCAGATCGTCCCAGCGACGGAGAAAGACGCCGTGCGCGGCGAGACCGGGAACGATGGCGTCGCGGAAGCATTGGGCCTGCTGCTGCAGCATCGGCACCAGCTTGTCTCTCAATTGAGTGAAACGCGCGGACTGTTCTTCGTTGTTTCCGCCGCGCAGAGAGGCGACCCGCTTCATGAAGAACTCATCGAGATTGGAGGTAAAGATGGCAAGAAACTTGGCGCGTTCCAGCAGAGGCGTGCGTGCATCCATTGCCTCGGCGAGGACGCGCTCATTGAAGTCGAGCCAGCTGAGATCGCGATCGATCCAGATTTCCGAAAGCTCGGGCGAGAGGCGTTCGTTGAGAACGCCGTTGTCGCCGATGGATGCCAGGATGGGGGTTGCTTCGGCAGTTGCCATAATGAATTCCTTTGTATGGAGCCGGCTTAGGATCCTCCCGCGGCGCTGAACGTTGGTTCTCAACTATGGAAGCAAACTACCGCGTTCAATGATGGTTTCGTGTTACAGCAGCATGAATGCAGCGCGACATTGCGCAATCCGCGCGTTCCAGCGGCTAAAATCAAGGCTCGCGGCCGGTCTTTTGTCGCTTTAGTATGGTCCTTCGATCAACCCGATGAGTCTGCACATGAAGCTGCGTGAAATTCCGCGTCTCCCGAGAACGCTGCTGCGACTTGCGCCTCTGTGGCTTTGCTGCATCGGCCTGCTGCATGCCGAGTCGCTCGCGCAGGTGAAGAAGCTGTACGTTGCGGATTTTCATGGCGGGCAGGAGGCAGCGCATCTGCGCGGAAGCTTTCTGCGGCATCTCGATCGGGACCATTTCGAGATTGTGCAGTCGCCCATGGACGCGGATGCGGTTTTGAACGGGACAGGTGAAGTCTGGCTCAAGGGATATATCTCGATCAGTGCGCGCACTCCGGCATCGGACCGGCAGGCTGTGTATGCTGGCTATCTTTCGATCGAGGTCAACGGACGGGATGGGCAGCCGCTCTGGTCGTGGCTGGCGACACCGGGCAGGCTGGCATGGACAAACATCGTGGACAACCTGGCAAGCCGCGCAGCGAAACAACTGACGGAGGCCGCGGAGTCTCAGCCCGCGAGCGCAAAGGCGGCGGCCTCCTCGACTTCAACACTTGCCCCGACAGAGCTAACAGCCGCCGGTGCGACGTTTCCGGCGCCGCTCTACCAGAAGTGGTTTCAGGACTTCGAAGAGCTTCACCCGGGTGTTCATTTTCGCTACGCAGCTGTTGGTTCCGAGGCCGGCGTGCACAAACTGATGGCCGGAGAGATCGACTTCGCGGGATCGGATGTTGTGCCGGAAACCGTGGCAGGCACATCGGCCGCTGAACACTTGCAGCGCATTCCGTCGGTGCTGGGAGCCGTCGTTCCGATCTACAACCTGAGCGGCGTGACCCAGGACGTGCGCTTTACCCCGGACACTCTGGCGGATATTTTTCTTGGGCGGGCGAAGCAGTGGAACGATGAGGCTCTGAGGCAGTGGAACAGGGGAATCGATCTGCCGAGTGCGCCAATCACGGTGATTCATCGCTCCGATGGCAGCGGAACGACGTGGGTGTGGAGCGACTACTTAACGAAGGTGAGTCCGGCATGGGCCTCGGCGGTGGGACGAGGTACGACGCTGCGCTGGCCGGTGGGGAGGGGCGCGGTGGGCAACGACGGCGTGGCGGAAGCCGTGTTGAACACGCCGAATTCAATTGGGTATGTTGAACTGACGTATGCGATTCAGCACAGGCTGGCCTACGGATCGGTGCGTAATCGAGCAGGCGAATTTGTGCGCGCCGATCTGGACAGTGTGTCGGAAGCCGCAAAGGGCGTGGTTCTGTCTGCCGGTCACGATCCAAGGATCACCAATTCGGCGGCTCGATTTGCCTACCCCATCTCGGCATTCACCTGGCTGGTGATGCCGGCGGAGTCATCGAGTCCTGCGAAACACGCTGTCCTGCAGGATCTGTTTCGCTGGGCGTTGATCTACGGTCAGCGCGACTGCTCGGCGCTGGGCTACGCGCCGCTGCCGCGAGAAGTAGTGGACGAGGAGTTGCGGACGCTGAACGCAACCAAGTAGCTGACTAGCTCGCGTTGGTTGGATCGGTGAACGCGAGAAACTCACTGACAATCTGAGGTGGAAGTTCGCGGCGATTGCGCGCGCTGAGGAGCTCGTGCCCTGCCGCAGGGACCGAGAGCAGTCGCGTGTGCGCGGGGATCAGTTGGAGTGCGGATTCGATTTCGGCTTGCGTAGCAAAGCCGTCGCGTTCGCCGTGGACGAAGAGGGCGGGGGTCTTCAGGTCGGGAAAGTGCTTTGAGCGCAGCTCATCCGGCTTCTGTGGGGGGTGAAGTGGAAACGAGAGCAGAAGGAGCGCGGTGACGAGCGTGGGGTCGGAGGCAACGAGGAGCGAAGCCTGGCGGCCACCATAGGAGTGGCCGCCGAGGAAGATGCGGCCGGTGGTTTTGGACCGCATCGCGGAGACGGCGGCGCGGAGTCCGGCCTGGTCGCTTTCGGCGCTTCGGGGTGGTGGCGGGCCGGTGGGACGCAACTGGCGGAAGGCTAGATCGCAGCGAAGAACTGTCAGGCCGGAGGCGCAGAACGCATCGCCCAGCGCGACGAGCAGGGGTGTGCGGCAGTTGGAGCCGGCGCCGTGGGTGAGGATGAGGCAGTCGCCACTGGGCGTATCGGGGCGATAGAGGAAGCCGCGGACGGGCAGGTCGCGGGTGGAGGTGTCGAGGAATGGTTCCGTAAGCGACATGGGCAGAAGCTAACCGCCGTTGATGCGGGTGCGGAGGCGCTTGAGGACGTTGGGCGGAACAAGGCCGGTGACGTCACCGCCAAAGCCGAAGACCTCCTTGACCATGCGCGAGCTGACGAATGAGTAGCGGCCGGCGGGCTGGAGGAAGACGGTCTCGATTTCGGGGGCGAGGCGGCGATTCATCAGAGCCATTTGGAATTCGTGCTCGTAGTCGGAGATGGCGCGGATGCCACGCAGGACGGCGGTAGCGCCGAGGTGACGTGCGAACTCGACCATGAGCCCATCGAAGGTGGCGACCGAAACGTTTCCCAGAGCGGCGGTGGACTCGCGTAGCATTTCGACGCGTTCTTCGAGGGTGAAGAGCGGATTCTTGACGGGGTTCTTGAGGATGGCGACGGTGAGATGTTCGAAGAGCTTGGCGCCACGCTGGATTAGATCGATGTGTCCGTTGGTAGGCGGATCGAAGGTGCCGGGATAGAGGCCGCGGACGCTCATGGAAGGCTCAGGAGGATTCTACAGTGGGAAGCATGGACGAAGGCACTGAGGGACTAGGGACTAGCGAACGCAGCCGTGATCAGGTGGTTTGGAGGGCCTGGCTGGCGGGATGCGCGGTCCGCGAGGCGATGTAGAGAGAGACGACGGTGATGTCGTCGGTTTGGCCGAAGTGTTTTGCGGTTTGCGCGATGTAGCGTGCCGGCTCGTGGCTGACCTGCTGGGTGCGCTCGAAGCCGAAGAGTTCGCCCTCGGAGTTGGTTGCTTCGACGACTCCATCGGAGAGGAAGACGAGGCGGTCGCCTCGGTTGAGCTGGAAGGTGGCCTGCTCGTAGTGGGAGTCCGCGATGACGCCTAGCGGCAGGCCGGGTGGCAGTTCGAGTTCACGGCCATCGCGATAGGGACTCAGATGGCCGGCGTTGGCGATGGTTAGCGTTCCGTCGGGATAGACACGGGCGCAGAGGCAGGTGGCGAAGCAGGGCGCCGCGTCGAGTTCGGGAACCTGACCGGGCGAAGCGACGGCGCCGAGCAACACATGATTCAGATGCTCGAGGACGGTGGCGGGATCGTGCGAGAGCTCATTGCGCAGTGCGCCGACAAGGGTGCTGGAGTTCATGGCAGCCTGCAAGCCTTTGCCGCTGACGTCGCCGACGACGATGAGGAGGGAGTCGTCTTTGAGCGGGAGGACCTGGAAGAAGTCGCCGCCGACGCCGTTGACGGGCAGGTAGGCGCTTTCGAGCATGAAGTTCTTGTTCGATGGGAGCTGCGTGGGAATGAGCAAGGCCTGCACGCTGCGCGCGGCGGAGATCTCGGCGGTGGAGCGCTGCTCGACTTCGCTGACCCGGATAAAGCGGTAGAGGATTACGGCGACGAGGCTGGCAAGGAAGACGATATAGGCGATGGCGCCGGTATCAAACGCGATCGGGCCGAGATGGAAGTGATGCGAAGCGAAGGCTTCCGGCAGCCAGTGGCGGCTCGCGGCGTAGTCGACAATGGTGTCGGCCGAGTCGGCGATGGCAGCGAGGAAGAAGGGCAGGAGCATGATGCCGGCTTCCTGACGGCCGCGGCGCCAGGCGCGGAAGAGCAGCACGCAGACCAGAGCGCAGAAGACGACTTCAGCGGTAACTGAGAAAGTCTCATAGACCTGTTCCAAGCCAGTGATGGCGAGGATCGGCAGTAGGAGCACGCCGATCTGCACGCCGCGGACGAGGCGGCTCGGCGGAGTAGCCGTGAAACGCAGAACGAATTCGAGCGTGACGGCCATGAAGATGCGGCCGAACACGCCGGCGAGGATGTGATAAGGCGAAGCGGAGAGAGCGCCCAGACCGAAGGCGGCCTCCGCCACGCCGCCGGCTGCGACAGAGAGACAGAGCAGAACGAGCCAGAGGTACTCGGAGTGATGGCGCTGGGACCAATACAGCGCGGCACCGAGAAGAGCGACGCAAAGGAAGAGAAAGGTGACGACCACGGGGGCAGTGACGCGCTCGTTCCACTGGCTGTCGACCGACGTGGCGAGACGGCCGGCGATGTCGTCGTATGCGCCAAGCTCAACGCGGGCGAGAAGGCCTCGGCTAATCGTGACCGGCGAGCCGGCCCACGAGCGAATCGCGATCACGACAGGGTGTTTGAGATCGACGCTGGAGAGCGACGCAAAGAAAGGTGGGGACCGATACATTGCGGGACTTTCAGTCATGCCGCGCGTGTGGCCGGCTTCGACGCCATTCACAAAGACATCGAGCTGGCCGATGGAGTCGCTGGAGAGCAACAGTTCAAGCGGTTGGTTGGCGGTGTTGAGCCGTGTGAGTTGCTCGGGCTGCAGCTTCAGGCGATACCAGGCGTAGCCGGTGTAGGCGTCGGTGCCCTGAGAGGTAAGAGAGTCGCCCAGGGTGATGGTCTGCCATTTGGAGTCGTCGAAGGCAGTCTCAGCCCACTCGAGATCGTCGCCGATTTGAAAGCGCCATGGGCCGTTGAGATTGAGGGTCGCGCGAAAGTCGGCGGGCGGCTGGCTGGGCTGGGGCACCGGCGCAGAGACGGCTGGCGGCGGAGGACTTTGCGCACCGAGGGACGTGCACGAGCAGGCGAGTGCAAGAACCGCAAGAGTCCCCCGCAGGAATATCCGCGACGCCGCTCGGAGGACGATCTTCATGCGCAGATCAAGTGTAGTGCAGCAGGAGCGCACTCGCGAAGCCGCCTCGAGATGTGCGAGCCGAAGAAGAGAGACCCCTGCCGATCACAATGAGAGTGCGCGGTTTGGAGCGCCGGAGTTCTCAGCCTTTGCGGACGCGGACAGCTTCTTTGGCTTCCGCGGGACCGGCCACCGGGACTTCAGGTACTTCGGCGGCCACAGCGGCGGCGCCGATCCCGAGCTTTTTGCGGACTTCGGCGTCCATCTTGGCGAAGATGTCCTTATTTTCCTTGAGGAAGGTGCGAGTGTTTTCGCGGCCCTGGCCGATGCGCTCGCTGCTGTAGCTATACCAGGCGCCGGACTTCTCGACGATGTTGTGGAGGACAGCGAGATCGAGCACATCGCCTTCGCGGCTGATGCCTTCGCCGTAGAGGATGTCGAACTCGGCCTCGCGGAACGGTGCGGCGACCTTATTCTTGACGATCTTGACTTTGGTGCGGGAGCCGACGACGGTATCGCCTTCTTTGACGGCAGCGATGCGGCGAATGTCGACGCGGACCGAGGAGTAGAACTTGAGGGCGCGGCCGCCGGTGGTAGTTTCGGGATTACCGAACATGACGCCGATCTTTTCGCGGATCTGGTTGATGAAGATCAGCGCGGTGCGGGATTTGGAGACCGTGCCGGTGAGCTTGCGGAGGGCCTGCGACATGAGGCGGGCCTGTAAACCCATGTGCGAGTCGCCCATTTCGCCGTCCAATTCGGCCTTGGGGACGAGCGCGGCAACCGAGTCGACTACAAGGACATCGATGGCACCAGAGCGGACCAGCGCTTCAGTGATTTCGAGGGCCTGCTCGCCGGAGTCGGGCTGGGAGACCAGCAGATTGTCGATATCCACGCCGAGCTTGCGCGCGTAAGCAGGATCGAGGGCGTGCTCCGCGTCGACAAAGGCTGCCAAGCCGCCGTGGCGCTGGGCCTCGGCGATGACCTGCAGGGTGATGGTGGTTTTGCCCGAAGACTCAGGACCAAAGACCTCAGTGACACGACCGCGGGGAAGACCGCCCACTCCCAGGGCGGCGTCGAAGCTGATGGAGCCGGTCGAGATGACGGCGATGGGCAGCAGGGCCTCTTTGGAGCCGAGGCGGACGATGGATCCCTTGCCGAACTGCTTTTCGATCTGTGAAAGGGCGAGTTCTACAGCTTTGGCGCGCTCATCGAGAACTGGCATGGCGAAACTCCTCTGAAATGGCTCGCCAGGCGCGACTTTTTGGTTTTTGGGCAGAAAACACGCGGCGGCTTCTACTCATTCGAGGGGATTGTAGCAGGATGCGACACGTGCAAAACGGGAAAAAGCGAAGAAAAGGAGAAAAAGAGTAAACATCGTGGTGAATGTCACAGGGACTCGCAAGTAAGCTTCTGGAGATAGGCTCGATGTCGATTCAGGGGGGCTTCGATGGATTCCTTCGAACGGTCAAAAGTGACTCTTGCCGGGTGTACCGCCGGACTGTGGCTGACTCTGTTCTGTCTGGGAAATAACGCTCTAGCCCAGGATCGAAGTCCGGCGGTGCAGACGCGGTCGCAGACGGACAGTGCTGCGATCGATGGAAACCGCATCACGATCGACGTCACGGTGTCCGACCCACTCGGGCACCCGGTGGAGGGCTTGCAAGCCGGCAACTTCACGGTGCTCGACAATCGCGATCCACAGAAGCTGATTGGTTTCCGAGCGCTCGACGCGGAAAGTTCATCGGGCGATCCGGCGCACATTGTGGTCATCGTCGACATGATCAATACAGGTTTCACTCAGGTTGCCTGGGAACGGCAGCAACTGGAGACGTTTCTGAAGCAGGACGGGGGCAAGCTCTCTCATCCGACATCGATCGCGATCTTCGCTGACAAAGGAGTGAAAGCGCAAAGGGTGTCGTCGCTGGATGGGGGTGTGCTCCTGACGGCGTTTGACAAGCTGCAAACAGAACTGCGCTCGATCCGAGACGATGCCGGTTTTTACGGCGCGGCGGAGCGTTTGGAGACATCGCTCAATCAACTGAGCCAGCTGGTTTCGTATGAAGCGACGCTGCCGGGCCGCAAGCTTTTCCTGGTGATCAGCCCGGGCTGGCCGCTGCTGCCGACGGCGGGGGACCAGGAAGACATGAAGCAGCGCGTGTGGGTTTTCAACTCGCTGGTCGAACTCACAAACAACTTACGTGCCACACGGACGACTCTCTACTGTCTCGAGCCGCGCGAATTGGGGGCGACGAATCCGTTTCTTTACCAGGGCTATCTGAAGCCGGTTGCACTTTCCAAGAATGCGGGGTATCCCAATCTCGCTCTGCAGGTTCTGGCGGAACACTCGGGCGGCCAGGTGCTAATCAATGGAAAGGACATTGCCGGCGATCTGAACTCTGCGGTACGCGATGCGAGCG
Source organism: uncultured Occallatibacter sp. (assembly GCA_964585715.1). GTDB lineage: Bacteria > Acidobacteriota > Terriglobia > Terriglobales > Acidobacteriaceae > Telmatobacter. Next base: position 50,319 of record CAZPEZ010000002.1, on the reverse strand, counting down.
GCGGATACGAACTGACCTTTGCAGCTGTCCCTGGGGATCGGCCCAACGAATATCACGCACTGCAGGTGCAGGTGGACAAGACCGACGTGAAGGTGCGCACGACGGCGGGCTACTATGCGCGGCCCCAGGTGGAAGGCGGGCACTGACGGCGGCAATGAGGCCAATTTCAGATTCGCGAGACCCGCTTACGCAGGCTCGCCTCAGACGGTGTAGGCGCCGATGCGGGTTTCGCGGCTGACCAAGTCGTCGCACGACCGATCGAGAGCCTCGTAGTCGGCATCGTGCTGTTTGCGGAAGGCGCGGAAGGATGCTTCGCTGTCCCAGCGGTCGATGGTCAGGTATCTGCCTGTGGCGTACGCTTCGCGAAGCAGCTCGGTGCCTTGGTAGCCGGAAGCTTTGCGAAAGAGCTCGGCCCATGGACCGTGAGGACCATAGGCAGCCTCAAACGCGGCGATCTTCTCTTCGGCAATCTCAAAGTGCCAGACGATGACGAACATGCGCAGCCTCGAGGGTTGAAGCTCTATGGTAGCGCAGGGGGATGCGCGGGTTCAGGGTTCGGGAGTTGAAGGCTGTCCGGCGAGGACTTCGGCGAAGTGCAGTGCGTGTTTGTGACCGAGCTGGGCGATCTGCTCGCGGCAGCTGAAGCCGTCGGCGACGATGATGGTTTCGGGATCGGCCGCCTGGATGGCGGGCAGCAGACCGTCTTGCGCGATGGTTGTGGAGACTTCGTATTTGTCACGTTCGAAGCCGAAGGGCCCTGCCATGCCGCAGCAGCCGGCCTGAATAGGCTCGACGATGGCGCCGGCGCTGCGCAAGAGAGAGATTTCGCTCGCTGGTCCGCCGAAGACCGCCTTGTGATGGCAGTGGCCGTGTATGAGGACGCGCTGGCCCACCAGCGTTCCGGCGGCGACGTTGGGGGTTTTCTCGGCGAGAAAGTCGGCAAGGAGCCAGACTCGATCTCTTAGGCGGCGCGCGCGGGGATCGTTGGGGAAGAGCTCCTGTAACTCATCGCGAAAGACGCTGGCACAGCTGGGCTCGAGAAAGATGAAGGGCAGCCCGGCGTCGATCTGCGGAATCATGCGATCGAGGACCGCGGCAAGATAGTTGCGCGCGGCGCCGAGAAAGCCGAAGTCGTAGAGTGGACGCCCACAGCAGATATGGCCCTGCGGGCATTGCACATTGAAGCCGGCGCGGCTGAGGAGAGATTCCGCGGCGACGAGCGTTTGCGGGTGGTAGTAGTTGTTCCAGGTATCGGGCCACAAGACCACCTGCGGTGCGGCCAGCTGCGGGAGTGGCAGTTCAGGCGACCGCGCTTCGCGCGATGAAGTCCTGGGAGCAGACTTCGTATACGTCCTCGCAGCCAGGCGAGGCAGTTCCCTTGCCTGTGCGATGCCGACGATGGTCTTGACGAGAGGGCTGGTGAGAGGGCCGTTGAGGATCGCGTTGGTCAGCGAGGGTGTTCGCGAACCCCAGTGCGCGAGCTTGTCGGCAAAGCCGAAGATGTAGTGATGCAGCGGGTGCAAACGGCCCTTGTAATGTTGCGCGAGAAACTCGGACTTGTAAGCACCCATGTCGACCTGCACCGGGCACTCGGACTTGCAGGCTTTGCAACTGAGGCAGAGGTCGAGCGCTTCATGGACAGACTTACTGCGGAAACCCTCTTCACGGAGCGAACCAACGAGCATTTCCCAGAGTAGACGAGCGCGGCCGCGAGTGGAGTGCTGCTCTTCGCCGGTGGCGCGGTAGCTGGGGCACATGACACCGCCGACAGTTTTACGACAAGCACCGACGCCGACACAGCGTTCGGCGGCGTGGGCGAAGGAACCGTCGTCGTGGGAGAAGGCGAAGTTCAGTTCATGGCGTTCAGGCGGAATGCCAAGTTCAGCATCATGTGCATTGGGATTGGGTTCATCTGTGGGCGGCGTCAGGTAGCGAAGATTTTCCAGCGGATCGTAGACGCGCACCGCATCGATGAGTTTGCCCGGATTCATGCGATTGTCGGGATCCCAAACAGCCTTGAACTCGCGGAAGGCCTGCATGAGATCGGGACCGAACATTTTGGGAAGCAGGGCGGCGCGGGCCTGGCCATCGCCGTGTTCGCCGCTGAGCGATCCGCCGAAGTGCAGGACAACATCGGTGGCGCGATCGAGAAACTCGCGGAAGTCGCGGAGACCCTTTTCTGAATGGAAATCGAAGTTGATACGCATGTGGACGCAGCCCTGTCCATAGTGACCGTAGAGCGGGCTGCGATATCCGTACTCGGTCATGAGCGCGGCGATGCTGCGCAGATAAGCCCCGAGTTGGTCGGGAGGAACGGCGGCATCTTCCCAGCCTTCGAAGCGGTCGGGCTCGCCCGGCACGCAGACGACGGCGCCGAGAGCGGACTCGCGCACGTACCAGACGCTCGCAGCTTCCTCCGGCGTGCAGATGTGGGCGACAGGTGCGACAGTCCAATTGACGCAGTCGTGGACCAGCGCCTGGGCTTTAAAGCGCGCTTCTTCCGCGGTCCATGCACCCATCTCGACGAGGAGAAAACCGATTCCCGGAGGAAGGCGGTCGAGCTCCTTCAGGGCGAGACCTTTGCGGCGCATGAATTCGACGAGGAGATGATCGAATCCTTCGAGACCGATGGGGTGGTGCTCGAGGGCGAGCGGCACGGCGTCGGCGGCGAGAAAGCCGTCGGGGAATCCGAGAACCACAAGCACGCGCTGGGGAGGACTGGCCGTGAGATTCAGCGTGGCAGAGACGACGGTGGCGCAAGTGCCCTCGCTGCCGACCAGCGCGCGCGCAACGTGAAAACCGTTCTCGGGGAGCAATTCGTCGAGATTGTACCCGGAGACGCGGCGAGGGATGCGGGGAAATTTCTCGCGGACCAGATCGGCGTAGCGATCGCGCAGTCGCGCCAGAGCTGCGTAGATCGCTCCTTTGCGGCCTCCGGCTCGGATGATGCGCCCCAGTTCATCGGGTGTGGTTTGGCCGACGCTCATACGGGTGCCGTCATAAAGGACGATGTCGAGGGACTCGACGTTGTCGACTGTCTTTCCACCGAGGAGGCCATGCACGCCGCAGCTGTTGTTGCCGATCATGCCGCCGAGGGTGCAACGGGAGTGAGTCGCCGGATCGGGCGCGTAAGTCAGGTGGAACTGCTCGGCGGCGTCGCGCAGGCGGTCGAGAACGATGCCGGGTTGGACGGTCGCCAGCTTCGCCTCCGGATCGATTGACGTGAGGCTGTGCATGTAACGGGAGAAATCGAAGACAACGGCAACGTTGGCACACTGGCCAGAAAGGCTTGTTCCACCGCCACGAGGGAGTACGGCGGCTCCGGTCGATCGGCAGGCAGCGAGAGCGCTTGCGACGTCGGCAGCATCTCGGGGATAGAGGACGCCGATGGGGAGCTGGCGGTAGTTGGACGCATCGGCGGCATAAAGCGCCCGCGACCCGAGATCGAAGAGCACGTCGCCGCGCAGCGCCGCTTTCAGTTTTGCTTCAAGCTCGCGATGGGCGGCAAAGCTTTCATGATCAAGGGGCTTGAAGTTGTTGAGGATCGGAAACGAAGCAGAGTTCACAGAGGAATGGTACGGCAATTCCGGAGTTGCTGGGGCCTTTTGGATTCAACGCAGAGTCGCAGAGCCTTGAAGGCCGCGGCGACGTGGATTGAGCGGCTCCGGGATCCAGTGCATCAGGAATTGCGATAGCGCAGCTGGGCCGGATGGGACGTTGGAGCAGTTCCGCCTCCTCTGCGGTTGGGATGCCGGGAGTGAGCCAGGGAAGACAGGAATCGAGTTGGCGGCTTCGGCATAGGGAGGGGTCGATACATTGACTACTTGCATAAGTCTCTTCTTCAAGGATGAATCTGTTTCTCTCTTGCATCGACCGTCCTCCGTTGCAAGCAGAAATCGAGGTGCACCATTACTTTAGGGATCACACCAAAGATGGGGACGGGCAGATTTAGCAGGCCAATATCTTTTATCTTTTATGCAGGCACTGGTCTGACCTCGATTGCGAAGTTCCTTACGCTGATGCCGCACGAACGACGAGTTTCAGAGCTGTTTTCCTGAGCAAGACGACTTCATAGTTAGGAGCGCAGCAGTTTGCTCACAGGAAGCTACAACACGTGGCTCGTGTTGGCGTCGCTGGTTGTCGCAGTCTTAGCGTCTTACACGGCGCTGGACCTGGCGGGTCGTGTCCGCTCGGCGCAGGGTCAAATTGCGCGAGCGTGGCTGCTTGGCGGCTCCGTCGCCATGGGCATCGGTATCTGGGCAATGCACTTCCTCGGGATGCTGGCCTTCAACCTGCCGATACCGATGGGCTATGACCCCACGATTACGTTTCTTTCATTGCTGATGGCCATCGCCTCTTCGGCATTTGCCTTATGGGTGGTCTGTCAAAAGAAGTTCTCGGCGCGCCGTCTCTGTATCAGCGCGGTTCTCATGGGAACTGGCGTGGCTGCCATGCACTACTCGGGCATGGAAGCGATGCGTATGACGCCGCGCATTCAGTACGTACCGTCGCTGGTCGTCCTCTCGATTCTGATTGCGATTTTTGCTTCAGGAACCGCCTTGTGGATCGCCTTCCGTCTGCGCGAACTCTCGTCGAAGACCAGGTTCTTCCGCGTGGGAGCTGCGCTGGTGATGGGTCTTGCGATCGCGGGAATGCATTACACGGGCATGGCAGCCGCAAGATTCCCGGCGAACAGCACGTGTGCCATGGCACATGAAGGCCTTGCTCCGTCGCAACTGGCGCCGGTAGTCCTGGTCTTCGCACTTGCCGCTCTTTCGATTGCGCTGATCGCCTCGATGCTCGATCTGCGTCTGGAGGCGCGGACGGCATCGCTTGCTTCCTCGCTGGCGTATGCCAATCAGGAGCTCCAGTTCCTTGCGCTGCACGACACCCTGACGAAGCTGCCGAATCGTGCTCTGCTCGAAGACCGCATGGAGCAAGAGATGCAGAACGCGAAGCGCGAGTCGAAGCGTTTCTCCGTACTGTCGCTCGATCTGGACGGTTTCAAGCAGGTGAACGACGCGTTTGGCCATCACGCCGGGGATCTCCTGCTGCTCCAGGTTGCGGATCGCATTCGTGCAGGCATTCGCGCGCGCGATACGCTGGCGCGAATCGGCGGGGATGAGTTTGTTCTTCTGGCCAACGCAAGCGAGCCGGCGGACGCAGCGAGTCTTGCGGGAAAGCTGGTGGAAGAGATTGCAAAGCCCTTCGCCATTGCCAGACATGAAGTGCGCGTCTCGGTAAGCATCGGAATCGCGGTCTTCGACGGAGCAGGCCATGAGAGCCAGGATCTGCTACGCAATGCGGACGCCGCGATGTATCACGCCAAAGCGATGGGAAGGAATACGTACTGCTTCTTTGACACGTCGATGAACGACGATGCGCAGAAGGAGCTGCAGCTGGTGAACGACCTACGCAATGCGCATGAGCGGAATGAGTGGGTGCTTTACTATCAGCCCACCATCGATGCGCAGAGCGGCGCGATCCGGGGCGCGGAGGCTCTGTTGCGCTGGAATCACCCGACGCGCGGAATGGTTCCACCTAATCTATTCATACCCGCAGCCGAGAAGACCGGCTTGATCGTTCCGATTGGAGAGTGGGTACTGAATGAAGCGTGCCGGCAGATGCGCGCATGGCACGAAGCGGGCTTTACGGACTGGCGGATCGCGGTCAACCTATCGGCGGTGCAGTTCAATCACCCTGGGCTCATTCAGATGGTGCGCGACACGCTGGATCGCCATGCAATGGAACCGCGTTGCCTGACGCTGGAGATCACCGAAACGACGGCCATGCGGGACGTTCATGCCAGCCTATCCATTCTGCAGAAGCTGCACGAGATGGGCGTGGAGATCTCGATCGACGATTTCGGCACGGGGTATTCAAGTCTTCTGTATTTGAAAAGGCTTCCAGCGAGTGAGCTCAAGATCGATCGCGGATTCGTATGCGACCTGGCCCATGACACGGAAGATGCGGCGATCATCGCCGCGATTGTGGCGCTCGGCCAGACTCTTAATTTACGGATCGTGGCCGAGGGAGTGGAGACGACGGAGCAGCGTGGATTCCTGAGCCGTCTGGGTTGCACTTCTCTGCAAGGCTTCTTGTTCGGAAGGCCGATGGCCGCAGAGCAGTTTCTGCAATTGGCGACGAACCCGGAGTCCGGGCAGCAGGTGATCGAGATGCAGCCCGCGAAGAGAAGGGCGTAACGGGCGGTTCTTCGCTCAACTCTCAAAGACCGGCGGATGCGCCTATAGGAAGGCAAGCGGTACAGGCCTCGCGAGGATATCTCTGCTCCATGCCGCAACCGAATTTTCCTGTTTCATCTGTGCAGAAGTGCCGCGAGCCATAGCCGACTGGTACCTCGGGGAACGCGTCGATCGTGTATCCGCCTTGTTGGTGGCACCAGATGCCGAAGGAATAGCCGTCCTCTTTCACGTAATTGCCCGCAATGTAACGCCAGTCGCTGTCACTGAAAGGCCGGCCAGAGTAGTGGCGCTCGATAGCCGCTCCATCGCAGATGAGATCGGGGCTTCCGGCTTCGACTGCGGTTTTTTCTACAGCGCTTTTCAAAGCCACGAAGCGTTCTTGGGCCGCCTTGTCGTTCCGCTTGATTCTGGCAGCGACAAGCGGTGGAGTCAGAGCCAATGTAACGGGCCCGAGGACAAACATGCAGGACAAGAGAACCCAAAGGACACTTCGTTGGCTCTTGCGCTGCACGGAGGTTCTTCGAGCGATCAAGCCGGGTATGAGGGCGATCACGAAGATCACGGGGGTTCCGACCGCGATTACAAGTGGTTCATAGGAGGCTGCGATATATCGCTTGTAGGAAAGATCGTAAAACCCGCGATCATCCCGCCTGTCGACCCGAAGGTGCAGGCCAGGGTAATGCGGCCCCAGCGCCCGCCACAAAGGATCGTGGCGAACGCCATCCACAATGGAGTGAGCACTAACGGGATCCAGAATGGAAGATCAAGGCTGGGCGTCGCGCAGATGGGACACCACCAGAAAGCGGCTGCCAGGAATGTTGCAACGACCAGGAACTCGGCATTTCGCATTGAGCCCTTCTGTTTCTCGCCCAATTACCGCGAAGGCCACTCTTCGACAAGAATGCCGAGGTCGTTGAGCTGCTGCATGGCAGCCTCGACGTTGCGACGAATTTTCGGGCGATCTTTCGGAGCGGCGCCGGGCGCCTCGGCCACGGCGATGACCCGCCCATACCGCCATGCGCTGGGTGGAAGTGCGACGACTGCCTCGGCGAGCTCGGCGGGACGAAGCTGGATCTCCTGACGCCGGGCACCGGCGGGACGGAGCATGGTTCCCTGCCCTACATTGCTCGGATTGGCGTCGGCGAGATTGACGCGGAGATCGAGCGTGTCGGCCTCGACGGAGAGAAACGGGTTGGCCCACGCGCCGGGCTCACGAATGTCGATGTAGAGACTCTTGGTGGGCAAAGGAATGCGGGCCAGCTCAGTGCGCTGCTGGTCGCGCAGAGTGGCGTTTGCCTGGGCCTGACGCTCTGCATTCGCGGCCTTTTGCGCGACGCCGACGACGGCTTGTTCTTCTTTATGGCAAGCGGTGACGGCAACCGACAACAGCAGTGCCATGGCCGCGTATCCCTTGATTCTGACTCCCTGAATCACACTCCAAGGATAGCAGCCGGGCAGGTTTGCGCACCGCGACGGAGGGCCATCCGACCCAATCGTGCGAACACCAATTAGCGGCCGGTCCAGGCGGGCGGACGCTTAGCCAGAAAAGCCTCGGCGCCTTCGTCCTTGTCGGCAGTGCCACAGAGGTGGCCAAAGGAGGCGGCTTCGCGGTCGAGAGCAGCATCGAGGGGGAGATCGAGCCCTTCGTCGACTGCCCGCAGAGTTGCGGCAACGGCAAGGGGTGCGTTGGCGACGATTTCGAGAACGAGAGCTTCGGCGCGCGACATGAGTTGATCGGCGGGCATGACCTCGTCAACAAGGCCGATGCGCAAGGCTTCGTGGGCGTCGATGACGGCGCCGGTGAGGAGAAGCTTCAATCCCGCTCCGCGACCCACTAACCGAGGCAGCCGCTGCGTGCCGCCGTAGCCACAGACGATGCCGAGTTTGACTTCTGGCTGACCGAGGCGCGCGTTGTCGGCAGCTAGACGCAGGGTACAGGCCATCGCCAGCTCGCAGCCGCCGCCCAGGGCGAAGCCGTGAATGCAGGCGATCACCGGTTTGCCCAGCTTTTCAAGTTTGCGGAAGACGGCCTGGCCGCGGAGAGCGAATTTGCGTCCTTCGTCGGCCGTGAGTGGGGCCAGCTCGCGGATATCGGCGCCGGCTGCGAAGGCGCGGTCACCGGCGCCGGTCAAGAGAACGACCCGGATCGAGGAGTCGGCGGCGACGTCGTCGAGGACCGCGTCCAGTTCGGCGAGAGTGGCTGCGTTCAGAGCGTTCAGGACCTTGGGACGGTCGAGGGTGATGACTGCGAGAGGCGGGCGTTTTTCAAGACGGATGTTTGCGGTGTCCATGCGAACAGAAGGCTAGCAGACCATCGCATGGAGCGTCCTTTCCCCACGCCGGAGAGGACGCGTTCGCTATTGCAGGAGGCTGGGCTCGATCATGCCGTACACCTCGTCCGAGGCGTTGCGCACCTGATTGACGATCTCGCGCAGTTCAGGCGCGTCCATGACGCGTACGCTGCCGTCGATGCGCACGGAGAGATCGCCTTCGTGGTCGTAGCCAATTTTCACGCGGTCGAGCTCGTGATTCTGCTCGAGCAGAGTGCGCATGAAGTCGGTCGTCATGGGCAGTTGCTGGCCCCTGACGATAGTGGCGAAGACGACCATGGTGCCATCTTTTACGGTGACGACGACCCGGATGTCCTTCAGGTGATCGCCGTTGAAGGGGATCATCCACACGGTGGGCGACTTGGTGTTGAGGAAGTTGTAACTGTCAGCCCGCATGAGGCTTACGATCTTGGCAGCGCTGGCATCTGTTGCCGAGGCGAAGGGCGCAATCCTCGATGCATCTGTGGAGGGACTGGCAGCGCGGGCTCCCAGAGGGAGCAGGAACACAGAAAGGACCAGGCAAAGACGCGCCGAAGGCGCAAAACGTGCGAATCCCATAGAGGTACTCCTGCAATGGGTATAGATATTGACCTGATCTTAGGCTGGGTAACACACTGAGGGAATGCTACAAAGGCGGTAGATTGCACCCGAAGGTCATGTGCGGGGGCCCGGAATGGGAAGGGTTCATGGCGTGTTTGGAATCGGAATTGCCAAGGGCGCCCAAAAGAAGCGGGTGGCGTCCTTAAGAGGAGCCACCCGGGAGTATTTTGCCGTGATGTATTGGCAATTCAGGAGACAAGAACAGCGTAGAGGGCCGACGGTTCTCTGTCTTGCGTACATCGAATGACCGCAGGCTCCATCATCCGGTGGAGAAATGGGCTCTCTCGGGGCTGCAAGTCCCGGTGTTTGTGGCAAATCCGACCCATCCGCATTAGTGTGGATATGCGAAGACTGCTCCCTAGCAGAGTGGTTTGCGAAGGTCGAACGGCGCGCGTGCTCTTGAACGAGGCTCAATCCAATCCGGGAGTTCACAGCAGATATTGGCGGTTCCGCCGTTGGAGCTGCTGTCTGGTGGTGACGCTCGGACTTGCTTCTGGAGGGGCCGGGTGGGCGCTGGAGCCAACGACGCCGCTGCCTGAATACGGGCGCCAGTCGTGGGCGATGGAAAACGGTCTGCCGCAGAACAGCGTGCATGCCCTGGCGCAGACGCGCGATGGCTTTGTGTGGCTTGGGACGGAGAGCGGGCTGGTGCGATTCGACGGGGTTTCTTTTCTGGTGTTGGACCCTCGTTCGCAACCGGCGATCCCCAGTGGGGATGTGCGCTGCCTGCTGGCAACAAGCGATGGGGCGCTGTGGGTGGGGACTCGGGAAGGGCTGGCGCGGATGAAGGATGGGTCAGTCACGACCTTCACAACGCGCGATGGGTTGCCGGGGAACGAAGTGCGCGGGCTTGCCCAGAATCCCGATGGATCAGTATGGGCAGCAACCCAAGGCGGAAGCGCTGACTGGAAGAGTGACCGGTTTGTACCGGTGGACGCATCCGACGATTTGAGGTCGAACACGCAAAACCGCTTCGCTTCGAATCTACCCAATGGCGCGTGGGCTCATGCGACAACCACAACTCTGACGATCGGTCGAAATGGCAAGACAGAGGCGCGCTTCGCTGTAGGACGCGAGTTGCCCGGTACCCGAGTGCAGGCGCTCTACACGGATCGCGAGGGCTCTTTGTGGATCGGCACGAATCGAGGACTGGCGCGCTGGCTGAACGGCAAGGTGCAGCTGCTCGCAGCGACGGATGTGCTCGCTGGAGCTTCGGTGTTGTCTCTTCTCGAAGATCGCGAGGGCAACCTGTGGGTGGGTACCGAGACGGACGGCCTGCAGGCGCTGCGCGATGCACGGTTCCACAACATCGGAACCCGCGAGGGGCTTTCGTCGGATCTGACGTCGACGGTGGTGGAGGACAGTGCGGGAACCATCTGGGTGGGGACGAATGGCGGGGGCTTGAATGAGGTGCGGCGCAGCGTCAACGTGCCGGGGATGGCGACGACGTACGCTGTGCGCGACGTGTTGTTGAGCGATGTGATTCTGTCGCTGGCTGCGGGAAAGAACGGCGAGTTGTGGGTGGGCACACCGGATGGGTTGAATCGCATTCGCGGAAGCGCGGTGGATTCGTTTTCCTCGGCGGATGGGTTGCCCGATGACTTCATCCGCTCGCTACTGTTGGATGCCGATGGTTCTCTGTGGATCGGAACACGGCGTGGGCTGGCGCACTGGACGTTTCCTCACGGTGGAAGAAACCCCACGCAAAAGGAGATCTACACACAGGAGAACGGGCTGGGCAGCGATCTGGTGGGCGCGATGGCGCGCGATTCCAGTGGAAGCCTGTGGATCGCAACGCTGGCCGGGCTCTCACGGTTGAAGGGCGCCAAGCTTACGAACTACACGACCGCCGATGGGCTTTCGAGCAATGTCGTAACGGCTCTGTTGGCGCAGGCGAAGGGAGCGCTGCTGGTGGGGACACAGGACCATGGATGGAACCTATGGGATGGCGCGAAGTTTTCGGCTGTGAATTCGCCGGAGTTGCAGAACAGGAGCGTGCACGCGATTCTGGACGATGCGAGCAATCATTTGTGGTTTGCGACGGCACACGGCATCGCGCGATGCGACTGCACGATGACAGCCGACTGCACGCACTGGATGGAGTTCGGTCCGGCAGACGGATTGCGCAGCCGCGAGACGGCGACGAACAGTCACCCCTCAGCGTGGCGCTCGCGCGATGGACATTTGTGGTTTGCGACGCCGAAGGGGCTGGTGGCAGTCGATCCGGAACACTTCCCTGTGAATGCCATGCCGCCGCCGGTGGTGCTCGAGCGCTTTGCGGTAGACGACATCACGCAACTGCATGGAGCGGACTCTTGGTTGAGAGTGCAGGCGGGGCACAACCACTTCCAATTTGAGTATGCGGGATTGAGCTTTGTCGCGCCGCAGAAGGTGCGCTACCGTTACATGCTCGATGGGTTCGATCACGACTGGACCGATGCGGGCGCACGCCACGTCGCTTACTACACGAATATCCCACCGGGGCGTTACACATTTCGGGTGCAGGCAGCGAACAACGACGGAGTGTGGAACACAAACGGCACGGCGCTGCAATTTGAATTGGCGCCGCACTTCTATCAGACTCTCTGGTTCTACGTGCTGCTTGCCGTGGCCATGGCGACGCTGGTGGCATGGCTGCTCAAGCGGCGCCTCCTGGTGGCGGAGCGGGAGTTCAAAGCGGTGCTGGGCGAGCGCAACCGGATTGCGCGCGAGATTCACGACACGCTGGCGCAGGGGTATGTCGGCATCTCGGTGCAGCTGGAGGTGCTGACTGAGTTGTTGCGGCACAACAAGGTGGAGGCCGCCACAAAGCAGCTGGACACGACGCGCGCGCATATACGCGAAGGTCTGGCGGAAGCGCGGCAGTCGATCTGGGCGCTTCGCTCGCAAGATACGGCAGAGAACACGCTGCCTGTGCTTCTGCGCCGGGTAACCGAGAAAGCGAACGGCCGGTCGCTCGAAGCGGACTTTAACGCTTATGGGGCATATCGCCCTCTGCCTCCGGGGATGGAGCGGGAAATCCTGCGCGTGGCACAGGAGGCCATCCATAATGTAGAGAAGCACGCTGCGGCGAAACATCTCTCTGTGCGGCTGGAGTACGGGCCGGCAGAGATCGCTCTGGAAGTGCGCGACGATGGACGCGGATTTGCCGCCAGCAACGATGCGGGAGCAGAGCCTGGGCATTATGGCTTCACTGGGATGCGGGAACGGGCGGCAACGATTGGCGGAACACTGGAAGTGACGAGCGAGCCGGGCACGGGTACGTCGGTACGGTTGCATGCGGCAACACCGCGCGAAGGGCCGAGAGAGGCGGAGTAAGAGTGGAACAGGAGCCAATTCGAGTGATGGTGGTCGAGGATCACCACGTTGTGAGGCAGGGACTGGTGGCGCTGTTGAATGTCGCCGATGGGATCGAGGTCATTTGCGAGGCCGCGGACGGTGTCGAAGCGATTGCACAGTTCCGCAAGCATCAACCGAACATTACTCTGATCGATCTGCGGCTCCCGCGCATGGGCGGAGTGGATGTGATTCAGCGCGTGCGGATGGAGACGCCGCAGGCACGATTCATCGTGCTGACGACCTATGACGGCGACGAGGACATCTACCGGGCACTGCAGGCAGGTGCGCGCGCCTACCTGCTGAAGGGGATGACCGGCGACGAGCTGATCTCGACGATCCGCACCGTGCACGCAGGCAAACAGCACATTCCGCCGGCGATTGCGCAGAAGCTGGCCGAACGGATGGGAACCGAGGAGCTGACGCCGCGCGAATCGGACGTGCTGGAGCAGATTGTGTACGGCAAGAGCAACAAAGAGATTGCCACGGAGCTGGAGATCTCAGAGGCGACGGTGAAGACGCACATCAACAGCCTGCTGGGCAAGCTGGGCGTGACCGATAGGACGCAGGCGGCAACGGCCGCTATTCAGCGCGGGATTGTGCCGCTCGAGTCGCTGAGGAAGCCAAAGCAATGAAGAGGATCCAGTATGCGGTATTGACGGTGCTGCTTCTTTTGCCGGCGGCGCGCGGGGAAAAGCCGGTGTGGCGGCAGGCAACGGATGCGGAGTTGGCGTCGCTGCTGCCGGCGCGCGCCCCGGTAGAGAGAGAACATATCGAGACTGAACTGCGCACGGCGAGCGGCATCGTCGACGGCAGCGGACGCTACATCGCCGGTGTGGTTTTGATAACGGCAGGCTACTCGGCGGATGGCAAGTATTCGCACTACCTGGTGGTGCAGGCGCCCATGCTCGTGGGTGGGATCGCGCTCAAACCGGGCGAGTACGCGTTTGGCTATACCCATGCCGGAGAGGTGCTGCGGGTTCATTTCAACGAGGCGGCGAACGGCGCTCTGGTGGGAACCACGGATGCGCATCTGCTCAATGGAATCAAGGGCATTACGAGCCTGCATATCTGGCCGCCCGGGATGCGATCGGTGATTCAGATCGGACGGTTTGCGATTCCGTATGAGTTGGGGAAGTGAGTGAAGGAGTGACGGACGGAGTAAAAGAGTAAAGGCCCGCGCGATGCGGGCCTTTCTGGTCCAGGGCGATTCGCTGCTACTTCTGCGCTGTCAGAACCGGCTTCTGTCCCGCGACTGGGAGCGGATTGACCTGCGCGTTGAGGAAGTCAGTGAGATCGTCGATGTCCTGCGAAGTGCCGGCCATGGGCGGCATGAAGCGGCGATACGGCGAGTCGGGCTTGTTCTCGTGGAGCATGACGATGAAGTTGCGAATGTTGGTGCGATCGCGACCGTCGAGTAACTCGCGGAGCGGGCGATAGCCCTCGAGGGTGTGGCAGGAGCCGCACTCGCCACGGAAGATGGCCTCGCCGCGGGAGTAGCTGGAGGGCGCCGCAGCAGAAGCTTCGTTCCAGATCCAGTTGCTGTGGGCGAGGTAACCTTCGGCGTTGATACGGCTGACAGAGGGCACGCGCACGCCGTTCGAGTACATCCAGTGGCCAATGACATAGGGCTTGCGCAGCATCTCGCGGCTGTACTCGCCTGCACCGGTGGCCATGAGCGCCAGCAGCAACAGGGCCATGGCATGGGAGAGATTGAAGTCGGTCGGGTTGCGGAAGGCGAGGAAGTAGGCGACCCCGATGATGGTGGCCGAGGTGATGATGATGATCAGCGCCATGCGGGTGACGGTCGAGAAGGTACCGGCGTTGATGGTGTCGATGCCCAGGGTGAGCAGAGCGCGCTGCGACTCCGGAACCATGAAGAGATACCACACGAGCAGGAAGGGCGTGGCGACAAAGGATGGCACGAGCCACTTGACGGACCACTGCACGAGGCTGGTCTTGAGAGCGGGCTCCTTGTCCCCATCGATCCGGCTGGACGTGATGAGAGCCCAAATGGCGGCGAGCGAGGCGCAGACGCAGCAGCGCAGCAGGAGACTCGGCCAGTAGGTGGGATTGAAGAACGCGTTCCAGAACTTGCTAGCCTCGTTGCCCGTACCGGCGACGGAAAGCCAGGTGTTGCCGGGAGTAAGCATGAAGGTAAGAATGCCGTTGATGATGATCAGCGTGGCTGTGGACGCGCCGGCATAGACCCAGCCCACAGTCAGGTGCAGCTTGGGATCGATGCGATCCCAGGTGTAGTAATACACGGCGATGGTGGTGAGTTCGATCATGAAGAAGACCCACTCAATCGCCCAGCCAAAAACAAAATTGTGAATCAGCGTACTGGTGGCCTCGGGATGTGTAAGGCCGATGGCGAACCAGATGCCCACTCCGGAGACGGTGCCATAGACTCCCGTGACGGTGAGGAAGAATTTGGAGTGGCTGGCAAGCTGTTTGAGCCAGGCATTGGCGATCTCTTTGTTTGCCATGCGCATCGCTTTGCGTTCGGCGATGGGGAGATAGAGGCCGCCCCCGACCGCGAACTGCGAAATCATGACGTGAAAGATGGCGATGATGCCGATGACCCAGCCTGAGCCGAGGTGCGGGATGTACCAGAAGGGGTAGTTCATTGTTGCTCCGGGTGAATGACTGTAAGAGTGAACGGGTGAAGAAGTGAACGAGTGAATGAGTGAATGAGTGACCGGTTACCCGGTGCTGTTTTTGAGCCTGTTGAGAAGCGGAAACAACATGTTCTCGACTTCTCGCGATAGATCCCGAGTCGTTTGCAGTAATTGAGCGTCTCCCAGCCCAAGCATGCCAGCGACTTCCAATTGCGTTTGCAGTTCACAATTCGATCCACGAGCGATGAGCAGGAACCGCTTGAACTCGCGTGGATTCATTCGACCATGGCCTTCAGCAATGTTGCTCGGAACTGAGATCGCCGAGCGCCGGAGCTGAGCGGTCAATCCGAAAGCTTCTTCGCGGGGAAAGGACTGCGTAAGCGGGTAGATGCTGGCTATCAGCTCCATTGACCTCTGCCAAACGACAAGGTCCCGAAATGTTTGCCTCAAACCGTTGGTCTTAGGCTTATACGCAATCACTTTTGCCTTTCACTTCTCTTAGGATGATCGGCGAGCGAAACAGCTGTTTCACTTCTTCACTCTTTCACTCGTCACGCTTATCGCGCTGTCCAATAGCCGAGGACGGTGGTTGTCAGCAGCGCGAAGACTGCCAACAAGCCGAAGTAGTGTGCGGTGCGGGCACGGCGGCCCGTGTCGCTGTTGGTGTCGTAGAAGGGGATCAAAATCCAAAGAGCGATGCCGAGGGTGAAGATGAGGATGCCGGCGATCTCGCCTGCCTCACCGGGCAGAAATGCGCCGAGCAGCTTGAGCATTTCGAAGGGACTCATGAAGTACCACTCGGGATGAATGCCCATGGGTGCCGGCACGAGCATATCCGCCTGTTTGCCGAGCGACCACGGGAAGACCGAAGCCAGCAGCGCGAGGATATTGAGCGAGATCAGCCACATGGCCAGATCCTTGCGCAGGAAGTTCGGGAAGAACGGCATCGACTTGCGCTCGGCAGCCGGCTTCATTCGCTCGGATGGCGGAAGGGCGTTGCCGTGGCGCTGCACCAGCCAGAGATGAAAGGCGAGGAGTGGCAGGAAGAGTGCGGGCAGGACGACGACGTGGAGCGCGAAGAAGCGCTGCACTGTGAATTCGTTGACTTCGAGGCCGCCGCGCAGCATGTTGCCGATCACGGGCCCGATCCAGGGAATGGCCGCGGGAATCTGGAGACCAACCTTAGTGGCGAAGTAGCTGAGCTCATCCATGGGCAACAGGTATCCGGAGAAACCGAAGACCGAGGCGATGCCGAGCAGAGCCATGCCGCTGAGCCAGCCGAACTCGCGTGGCTTGCGATAGGCCTTCATGAAGTACACCGAGAACATGTGCACGAGGATGGAGAAGATCATCAGGTTGGCGGACCAGGAGTGTGCCGAGCGGATAAGCCAACCAAAGTGCATCACGAAGGTGATCTGGCGGACCGATTCGTAGGCGTCGGCGCCGGGGCGGTAGTAGACCAGCAGCAGGACGCCAGTGAAGCACTGGACCAAGAAGAGGAAGAGCGAGATGCCTCCCCAGTAGTACCAGAAAGATTGCGCGTGTACGGGCACGGTCTTATGGCGTGCGAAGGCGGCAAGTTCGGAAAGCCCCAGCCGCTCGTCAACCCAGTCATACGCCGAAGTAGTGATCGATTTGGAGGTCATGCGTAGTTCCTTGAACAGAGAAACAGTGAGAGAGAAACAGTGAACCTGTCAGGTGCGCGAGACGTTGACGCCAGCATCGCCAACGGCGACTTTGAAGAGTTTGAGCGGCTTGGGCGGTGGACCGCTGACATTGGCGCCGGAATAGGCGTTGTAGACCCCGCCGTGACAGCCGCAATGAATGCGGTCGGCCTGCGGCTCGTACTGCACGGTGCAACCGAGATGGGTACAGACAGCGGTGAGAGCGACCCAGCGGCCGTCTTCATGATGGATCAGCATGGCCGGCGCGGTGCCGAACTTGAACATCAGGACGGAACCCGAGGGAAGCTTCTGCGCGTCCTTCAGCGTGACCTCGGTGACGGCCGTTGCACTCGATTCCATCTCCTGCGGCGAGGCCAGGTAGCGGTAGATGGGATAGGCCAGCGCGGCGGTGTAACAAAGCCCAGCTGCGCCTGCGGCGATGAGGAAACCGCGGCGGGTGCGCTGCTCGCTGATTGACTCCGGAACGATATGGGGTGTGTCGATGGCTTGACTCATTCTTGTTATGCGGCCGGTCAGGCTGCGCCCTCCATAGGTTTCTTCGCCCGCGCCACAACCGACACGAGCCATCCGACAACACCGAGGCTGGCAACGAAGAGCACCAAGAATAGGCCAACCACGGACCAGTTGGTGACGACCACGCGATCCCAGACGTCGTAGCCCTTGCTGAGCAGGGTGAGATCGCGCACGGCGTCGCGGTAGACGGTGAAAGCGATCTCGACGAGCAGCGCGATCAATGCGCCGGCCCAGGCGAGCCAGTTGGCGGCGATTCTGGCGAATCCGACGTAAGCGGCGAGAAGGACTGCGACCACTACCAGAAGCAGCCAGACATATCCGCCCAGTGCGTAGTAGCGGTAGAAACCGTAGCCCGGCGGTGGTGCGGCAAGCAAAGCCCTCACCGGGGCGGGCTGCGCTGCATTGGCCCAGAGTCCGGCGACCAGATAGACGATGCCGCAGAGCGCGGCGACTTTGCCGCCGAATCCGGCGATGAACTTCTTCTCGTCTGCGGTGAAGGTGGAGCGGGCGGAGAGATAGATGAGCCAGAGTCCGCCGATGAAGAGGCCGCCTGCGAGCATCAGCAACCAACGCGGGGTGAGGGTCGGGTCACCGGTGGGCAGAAAGCGTCCGGCAGCCGAGGCGGAGTACATGTCGCGCCAGGCCTCCGGACGCAGCATCAGAGTCATGTTGGTGGACAGGAGCCTGGCGATGAATCCAGCCAGGAGCCATGCCAGCAAGCCAACCGGCCACGCTGTTCTGCTCGCTTCTAACTGTGCCGTGAAGCGGTAGAGCAGGCGGTAGACCAGCATCAGAAGGACGATGATCGAGATCCAGTAGGCGCCGATCAGGATGCTGCTGGTGTAGAGAGCGCGGCCGTAGAGAACCTGCGCGAAGAGCAGCGGCGGCACACCGAGGTTGATGACGTAGGTCATAACCACGGTGAGGCGGCGGGCGATGGCGCGAGCCGTAACGTGCGCCGGTGCGGAGCCACGAAACAGGCTCAACACGACGGCCAGCAACAGGCCGCCCAGGAGCATCTCGACCGCGACAAAGTGCAGCGCCAAGGTCACGATATGCAACAGCTTGAAGAGCCATATCGGGGCTGGGAGCGGAATGGGATCGACAGCAGGAAATGGTGGCATCGCGTTTTCAGGATTCCTTTCTCTCTCCGTAGAAGAGAGCAGGAAGTGAACCAATCAAAACGCTCGATTGGGGCGAGATTGGATCGGGGTGATGGGGAGGGCGCAAGAGGGCGGACATTATTGGACTGTTCTTCTCCAATTTGATCTGTACGCATAGGTTTAAGCGACGCAATAAACGAAGGGCAGTGATGGGGAGCACATAAGGCGGTGACCACCTTGGATAGGCTGCGAGAAGCAGGTGGGCCTTCGGCTTTTTGCGTGGAGTGCGACTCTGTCTCGCGCGGAACTTCGTCGGCTGCCACCCATGAGAGCGGTTCTCAAGTTCACGTGGAGTTTGGAATTGTGTGCAAGGTGGCCTTTTCTTAAGGAAAACGCCCCTCAGCCGTCTTGGTTCCCTTTACCCCACCTGGAAAACCGCTATAGGCGCCTCGATGCAAGGGAGCAACTCATCCATGCAGCTGACGCGCGCAGCCGACTACGGCGTGCGTGTCATGATCCATCTGGCAACATTGCCGGACGACGTGCGGGTGCTTTTGCCGGCGCTGGCCAAAGCGACAGCTGCTCCGGAGAGCTTTCTCTCGAAGGTGCTGCAGGCGCTCGCGCGGGCTGGGCTCATCGCGTCGAGACGAGGCAAGACGGGCGGATTCACGATTTTGCCGCGTGGCCGCCAGGTGTCGCTGTACGACGTGGTTGAAGCGATCGACGGCCCCATCCATCTGAATGTCTGTCTGATCAATGGACAAAGCTGCGCACGCTCGGTGACTTGCCCTGCGCACCCGGTGTGGGCGCAGGCGGAGCGGGCCATGCTGGATGTGCTGACGCGCGTTTCGATCGCGGAGATGGCGCGCCAGGCTGTTGTTGCCCAGGGTCAGGTTGACGACCTGCGTTTCTCCTTGCCGATTACTCACTAGAATTCGATCCCACAATCAGACCCGGTTCGATCGAGAAGCAGGCTACGCGAGTGCGTCCGTATACTGACAATCATGTTTCGACGCGTACGTGCGGTTGCGGCAAGTGTGGCGATCGCGGCCGGGTTGAGTGCGTGCCTCTTCGCGCAGAGCACAACCCCATCAAAAGAAGAATCGCAGCAGGCAACGAGCGGCGGAGCGGAGAGCCCGCACGCAGCGCAGCTGGATGCGGAGAGGAGGCCGATCACGGCAGGCGGATTTGTGAAGAGCGGGCCGGTGGTCTTCGAAGACATCTCGGAAAAGGCCGGGCTCACTCATTGGACGCACCGGATGGGGACGCCGGCCAAGACCTACCTCGTGGAGACGAAGGGGTCGGGAATCGGTCTGATCGATTATGACAATGATGGATGGCTCGACATCTATGTTGTGAACGGATCGACGTTCGGCGCGCTCGATGGCAAAGAGACACCCCCTCATGCTGCCCTGTTTCATAACAATCACGACGGGACGTTCACGGATGTGGCTGCGGAGGCGGGCGTGACGAACGATCGCTGGGGTATGGGCGTGGCGATCGCTGACTTCGACAACGATGGTTGGCCGGACATCTACGTGACGAACTGGGGCAAGAATCGGCTCTACCACAACAATCGTGATGGGACCTTCACAGACGTGGCTGAGAAGGCTGGGGTGGCGCTGGGCAACTGGTCTTCGGGCGCGACGTGGGGAGACTTCGACGGCGATGGAAGGCCGGATTTGTTTGTCGCAGGCTACCTGCATTTCGATCGCGAGCATCTGCCGGTGGCCGAGCAGAACGGGGTCCGCAACGCCTTCTGCATGTTTCGTGGTGCTCCGGTAGCGTGCGGGCCACGAGGACTGAAGGGCGAACCGGATCATCTCTTCCACAACAATGGCGATGGGACGTTCACGGACGTGAGCGAGAAGGCAGGCGTGGCCGATAAGCTTGGCTACTACGGGCTGGGGGCGGTATTTGCGGACATCAACAATGACGGCAAGCCCGATTTGCTGGTCGGCAACGACTCGACCCCGAACTATCTCTACCTGAACAACGGCGACGGCACGTTTCGCGATGTGAGCTACGACTCGGGATTCGCGGTGAGCGGTGAGGGGAAAGAAGTCGCTTCGATGGGGTTGGCTGTCGGCGATTACGAGGACAAGGGCAGGCTGGATGTCTTCGACACGACGTTTTCGGACAGTGAGAAGCCGCTCTATCGGAATGACGGCGCGGGGAGCTTCACCGATGTGGGCACAGAGGTGGGATTGGGCGAGGGGCTGGTTCCCTTCCTCAGCTGGGGCGATGCGTTTATCGATGTCGACAACGGCGGATGGAAGGATCTGCTGATCGCGAATGGGCATGTGTATCCGGAGGCCGACCAATACGCGTGGGGCACGAGCTGGAAGCAGCGGCCGCTACTGTTTCGCAACGTGGTCGGAAAGAAGTTTGAGCCGGTACCGGCGGTCGAGGGCACAGGGCTTGCGGATGTGATTGCTGGACGTGGGATGGCCGTCGGCGATTTGTTCAATGACGGCAAGATCGACGCGGTGATCAACGTGATGGATGGGCATCCTGTGCTGCTGCGCAACGTAAGCAGCGACACGAATCATTGGCTGGAATTGAAACTGGTGGGCGGAGAGAAAAGTCCTCGGGATGGAGTGGGGGCGACGGTGTATCTCACCGCGAACGGTATGCGGCAGCGCGAAGATGTGCTGAGCGGGGGAAGCTATCTTTCGACCAACGATCCGCGGCCGCACTTCGGGCTGGGTAAGGCGACGAAGGTGGACGACATTGAAGTGCGCTGGCCGAGCGGGAGAGTGGGGCACTTTAGTGCGCCGGGGGTAGACCGGATTCTGACGATCGTTGAGGGTACGGGAAGGGACTAGGAACTAGGGATTAGGGACGAACGACTAGAGAGACGAAGGCCGCTGGAGAGAACTCCTGCGGCCTTTCGCGTTGATGCTGATCGTGTCGTGCTAGAAAGCAATGCGCGCAGCAAGCTCGAGGCTGCGGGGGCCAGCGCCCTCGGCCGTCTGCAGCGCGGTGATGGCGCCGAAGCCGCCGGAGTCGACCTGCATGTTGGGTGGCTCGTAGTTGCGATGGTTGAAAGCATTGGCGGCTTCGATGCTGAACTCCAGGTGGGTCTTCTCGTGGAGTGCGATGCTCTTGAGAAGCGAGAAGGATAGGTTTGCCGTGCCAGGGCCGATGACACCCCCCACAGGAGCGTTGCCGAAGCGGCCGGTGCCGATGCCATCAGGAGTCTGCAGATTGAGATAGGGGAACGCATTGGGGTTGAGCCATTGGGAGGTGGTGCGTTGCGCGGCGTAGAGCGAAGCGCCTGCCAGTTGATCGGGGCGTGCTTCGCCGACGGTGGTGAGGATGTTGGTGTTGGCTGGGTCAACCGACTGCTGGTAGGGCGTGAGGAATGGCCCGGACTGAAAGATTGCAACGCCCGCCAGTTGCCAACCGCCGACGATGCTGTTCAGCGCAGTGCCGGAGTTGAGCCAGGATTGTCCCTTGCCGAAGGGCAGATCGTAGAGCCAGGTAGTGAGGAATCGATGGCGGCGATCATAGATGACGTTGCCGTAGTCGAGGCCGGGATGAAACCGATCGGTGAGGTAGGTGCCTCCAGCGACTGCGAAGGCGTTGGGTGCGACACCGCCGGCGTTGGAGAGATCGCGGGTCCAGGTGTAGCTCGAGTCGAAAGTCAGGCCCTTACCGCTGTGTCGGGAGACTTCTGCCGTGCCGCTGTTGTAGTTGCTTTCGGCGGCATTCACGACACTCTGAATGATGCTCCACGAGGGATAGGGTCGGTTGTTTCCGGCGAGGGCGTAGCCGACAGTGTTGGGCTGAACCTGATTCAGGTCGATCATCGCTTCGAGATTGGAACCGTGACTGCCACTATAGGAGAGACGCACGCCGACGTTGTGCCCTAGATCCTGCTCGACGGTCGTGTTCCACTGCTGGACCGAGGGATCGCTGTAGTGGATGGGAAAGGCGTAGAAGAAACCGGATGTACCGACGTTGTTGCCCGCGGCGGTGTCGAATGGATTAGCGAAGGAAAGCAGAGGCGTGATGCCGTCGGCCTGGTAGTCCTGGTTGTAGGTGCCGACGAAGCTGGAGTGAACCGCCCAGCCTGAGACCAACGAGAAGCCGAGCGGCGATTCGACGAAGCGGCCCCATCCGCCACGTACGACGGTGCGGTCGTTGCCGTAGGGGCGCCACGCAAAGCCGATGCGTGGACCGATGTCGCTATGGTCGGTGTAACGAAGCGCCGAAGGAATCCCAGCCTGGGAGGCAGTAAGGATGGGCGTTGGCGCAATGGCTGCGACAAACAGGGGAGAAGCGTCTGCAAGAGCTGTGGCGTTGGAGACGACGACCGCTCCATTGACGGTTGAGTCATCCGTGCCGGCGCCGGTCCAGTTGGGCAAGAAGGCCGCGGTGTTGGAGTGAATCTCACGCAGGGGAGGATGGAGTTCGTAGCGGAGACCAACGTTGAGGGTGAGACGGGGCGTGACCTTCCAGTCATCCTGCGCGAAGAAGGAATAGGAGTAGCCGCGGCCATCCATCGTGGGATCGTTGGTGGTGCTGACCTCTGTGTAGTCGGGATAGCCGAGGAGAAACGCCGTGTAGGGGTCGCCGATGGCGGCGCCGACGTCCGATGAGCCGTCGAAAACGTACCAGCCGGAGCGGTAGTTGCCGAAGACGTTGTCGTCGTGGTCGGTGAGGCGTTTGAAATCGCCGCCAAATTTGAAGTTGTGTTTGCCGGTGGTCCAGGTGACGTTGTCGAGAGCCTGAATGATCTGGCCGCGCTGCGAACCGGGATTGCCTGCGCCTGTGGACATGAAGCCGTTGATCAGGACTTGTGGGGCCTCGGACCAGTCTGTATCGGGTTGCGGGACGGAGATGCCGGTCTGGGTGAGCAGCGAGTTGGTGGAATAGCTTTGCGTCTCGGAGGTGTGCTGCGCGTTGAAGCCGGCGCGGAACTCGTTGAGGAGCTGTGAAGTGAAGACGTAGTTATGAGCGAAGGTAAGGCCTTCGTCGATCTCGGGCGTATTGTAGCCGCCCTGGAGTGGGCTACCGGCCTCAGCGCAGTAGGTGAAGACGCAGGTCGCCGAAGGCGCGGTGATGACCTGACGGTTCTTATAGGAGAAGCGCGCAAAGAGCGATTGCTTGCTTGAGATGTTCTTGTCGATGCGCACGTCGCCCTGGTTGGAGGAGATGGGCGAGGGAAAGTTGACCTGGTAGTTATTGGCGTAAGAGCCGGGATCACCGTAGTTAGGCACCGGCATGAGGTAGGTGAGCACATTGACCGCTGTGGGATTGACGGGAACTGCGGTGGGATCGAGCGGCGTCCCATCAGGACCGTAGATTGCGGCGACGCCCTGGCCGGCGAGGTAGGCGGTTAGATTGCCGTTGCGCATGTCAGTCGAGGGGACACTGAGGAGCATGGGTGTTTCGCGCGGCAAGCGCAGGCCTTCGTAGCTGATGAAAAAGAACCCGGGATTGGAGCTGGAGAAGAGCGGAGGAAGGCGAACAGGACCGCCGAGCGTACCGCCAAAGTCGTTCATGATGATCTTGGGCTTGGACAGCGCGAAAGTGTTGTTGGAGTTGAAGACCGTGTTCTCGTGATTCTCGAAGAGGCCGCCGTGATAGTGGATAGTGCCAGCCTTGGAGACAGTGGTGATATCGGCGACACCGGAAAACTCAGCATTGTTGTTGGACTCGGAGACACGGATTTCCTCGATGGAGTTGAAGGACGGGAACATCTCATTGACGGGGCCGGAGTATTCGACACCGACGCTGGCGATACCATCGATGGTGACGCTGAGGAGGGCCGCTGTGGTTCCCATGACGGCTAGGTTGCCGGTGTCATCGGTTTGGACGCCGGCCTCGGTGGTCAACGTGGAGATTGGACTGGTGGAGCCGGTGGAGCGCGAATAAATGGCGACGGGGAGTTCGACGAGCTCGTCGCCGACTTTGGTTTCGGCTAGGTTCGAGACGTCGGTAGTGATCACGGGGACAGAGGCGCTGTCATCGACGACGACGGTCTGGGTGTCGGTGGCCAGTTTGAGAACGGCATCGAGGCGGCGCGTTTCGCGCGCGGTGAGGTCGATTGCGGCAAACGACTGAGGCTGAAACCCGGGTGCGGCGAGGGCGAGCTTATACGTGCCGACGTCGATATTGCGGAAGGCATAGTTGCCGTCTGAGTCGGTCACCGTGGAACGCACAGCGGTTGTGCCGGTGTTGGTGAGCGTGACCTGGGCGCCGGCAACAAGAGCTCCGCTCACGTCGTGCGCCGTGCCGAGGATTGCGCCGAAGGTGGACTGAGCCAGAAGTGGATCAGTGAATATGGGCGCCAGGCAACAGAGGAAAGCTGCTCGCAGTAATCGGAGTCGAAAAACAGGCGAGGGAAAGGCGTACTGGTTCATTCAAGTACCTTTTTCAACAGGGATGGCGGAGGATCGGCCTTGCTTGTCGGCAAGTGTGATCTCAATGTAGCGCCTGGAGAAGACCTTGCGAACGGATTTTTAAAGAAATGTGAACAGCGAGATGCTGCGATCGGAGTCGGGCGCGGAAAGCGTAGGCGGGGCGACGGCGGTTCATTCGGTTCTGACGTTGGCAATGTAGTCTGCGTATGTGACGACTCTGGCAAGCGCCAACCAAAAGCAGGGCCACCTTCCGCAAGAGACTCCACGAGCCCGTTTCAGTGTTTGGCATGGGGCGACGCTGGCGTTGCTGGCCTTTGGTTATTCGGGATACTACTTTTGCCGGTCGAACCTGTCTGTGGTGCTGCCGGACCTGATTCAGGATCTGGCGCGGCACGGGATCACCGCGAATGACGCGCAGGTAAGGTTAGGGTTCATGGCATCGGCGGGCACGATGGCCTACGCCATCGGCAAGTTTGTGTCGGGTTCGCTCGCGGATTTGTTCGGAGGACGCCGCAGCTTTCTTTCAGGAATGGCCGGATCGATCCTGTTCACGATCTTCTTTGTCCTCAGCGGGGGCTTCCCGCTGTTCACGCTGGCGTGGATTGGCAACCGGTATTTTCAGTCGATGGGTTGGGTGGGGCTGGTGAAGGTGGCCTCGCGCTGGTTCTCTTATTCGATCTACGGCTCAGTAATGGCGGTGCTAAGCCTGAGCTTTCTGTTCGGCGACGCGGCATGCCGATGGGTGATGAGCGAGTTGATGGCGCACGGCGTCGGATGGCGAGGCGTGTTTGGAGTGGCGGCAGGATCGCTGGCGGCGCTGTTGGTGGCCAATGTGATTCTGCTGCGGGAGAGGCCGGAGGAACGCGGCCTGCCCTCGCCGGAGGCGAATCCGCTGAATGTGTACGCGGAAGATGGACAGGGCGAAGAGAAGGTGGGATTGGCGGCGATTCTGCGGCCGCTACTGGCAAGCTTCCCGTTCTGGATGGTATGCCTGCTCTCGCTGGGAACCACGCTGCTGCGAGAGACGTTCAACCTTTGGACGCCAACGTACTTCGTGCAGTATGTCGGCCTGAGCAGCAGCGATGCGGCGGCGCGGAGCGCACTGTTTCCACTGTTGGGGGGTGTGAGCGTCTTGCTGGCGGGAGTCCTGAGCGACAAACTTGGCCTGAATGGCCGCAACGTGGTGCTTGTGGGTGGCATGGCTGCCAGCACCGTGTGTCTGGTGTTGCTGGCGCGCACGCCGAGCCACGCGAGCCAATTGACGCCGGTCGTGCTTGTCGCGCTGGTGGGGTTCCTACTGCTTGGACCGTATTCGTATCTCGCGGGCGCGATGAGTCTGGATTTCGGCGGAAAACGCGGCAGTGCAACGGCCGCGGGGATCATTGACGGGATCGGGTACCTGGCGGGATGGCTCTCGGGCGACACCGTGGCGCGCGTGACGGTGGCCTTCGGATGGAGTTATGCGTTTCTGTTGCTGGCGGGTGCCGCGCTGTTGACCGCGCTGGTAGCACTGGTGCTGGCAGTACATCAGAATCTACAGAAGCCGCGCGTTGCGGAGGCATGACCGGAGATGCAGAGGATCGATTCAGTCGATGAGCTGTTTGATTTGCTGCGACAAGGCGGAGGCGAGGCCTACTTTGGCGAGCCGGTGACCGTGCTGGATCACAGCTTGCAGGCCGCGTGGTTCGCAGAGCGAAAAGGCGGGAACGAGGCGCTGGTGACGGTTGCGCTGTTGCACGATGTGGGGCATCTGCTGCACAGCGAGGGCGAGGATGCGGCCGCACGTGGCTTGGACACACAGCATGAAGAACTGGGCGTCGAGGCCCTGCGGGAGCACTTTCCGGCTGCGGTGCTCGATCCGATCCGGCTGCACGTGGCGGCGAAGCGGTACTTATGCTTTGCCGAGCCGCGCTACTTCGCGACGTTGTCGCCGGCTTCCGTCGCGAGTCTTGCTTTGCAGGGCGGGACGATGACGGCAGAGGAGGCGGAGGCCTTCCTGGCGCTGCCGCACGCGCGGGAGGCGCTTGTGCTGCGGCGCGCCGACGATGCGGCCAAGGTGCAAGGTCTGAACGTGCCGGAGTTGGACAGCTACCGAGGCGTGGTCGAGCGGCTTTGGCGCTGAAATGAGACGGCAGGTTTTACAAACGTGCGCTGAAGTGTTTCAATTCTGTTTATTGAAACAGGGGTGCCCCGGAAGACCGGGGCTGAGAAGATACCCTCGAACCCGATCCGGATCATACCGGCGTGGGAAGTTTCCGAATCAAGCGGCCTTCTCGTAGTACGAGTTCTCCTGTTTCACCGAGTTGGAATCAGGGGAACCCATGGAAGCGATCGCTGCAGCCGGCACACATTCCACCACATCGAAAACTAGCACGCGCTGGGCGCGGCCTATGCAGCTTTTTGCGCTCATCGCGGCGAGCCTGATCGTTTGCCTGGCCGGCGCCGTGGGCGTGTTCGCGCAGACAGCGGCGCAGCAGACGCCAAGTTCGGCGCAGAGTCAGGCACAGTCGCAACTGCCGCGCGTGACCACAACGGTCGAGGTGCACGGCGAGCTCAATGGAGACTATCTGCCCACAAACGTAACGGTAGGAACGCTGGATGGCGCTGCGTTGAAGGATGCTCCGCTTTCGGCGACCGTAGTGACGCGCGATTTGCTGAACAACCGGGTGTCACGATTGCTGTCCGACGTGGTGAAGAACAATGCGTCGATTGTGGACGATTATGTGCCGGTCGGCTACTACGGCGTCTATGAGATTCGAGGGTTTCCGATCGACCTGGCGACAGGGCTGCAGATCAACGGCATGACCGTCGCCGGCGAGCAGGACGTGCCGCTCGAAAACAAGGAACAGGTGGAGCTGCTGAATGGCCTGGCCGGCCTGGAGAGCGGTGTGGCATCGGCAGGAGGTCTGATCAATTTCGTGACCAAGCGGCCGGCAACAATCAAGGCTCTTGACTTTGCCGCCGACGAACGAGGCACGGCGTACGGTGCGGCCGACATCGGACGGTTCTTTGGGAGTCGCAAACAAGTGGGCGCGCGCGTGAATCTGGCCGGAGAACGACTGCGACCTTATATGAATGACACCCAAGGCTGGCGCGCGGTGGGCGCGGGTGCAGCGGATTGGAAGATCAATTCAAAGGCAATCCTGAAGGGCGACTTCGAGTACCAGCACAAAGTGGAGCGCGACGGAAGCGGTTATCAGTTGCTGGGTGGAACGACGCTGCCCGATCTCGGCCGGGTCTTTCGATCGACGATGCTGGGCGAGCAACCCTGGGCTCCGCCCGACACGTACGACGTATTCAATACCGGGGCTCGGCTGGACTACAACCTGGGCCATTCGTGGAAGGTGTTTGGCGCGGGGAGCCTGAGCCGCTCGTTGATTCAGGACAACGTGATCTACGCGTATGGCTGCTACTACGAGACGGAATGCAACACGGGGACCGCGCCGTACCCGTGGTTCTTCGCACCGGACGGAACGTACGACATCTACGACTATCGCGACCCCGGCGAGTTGCGCATGGACGCCGCGGCAGAAGCGCTGGTCGCGGGGATCGTGAAGACCGGCTGGATGACACAGAACCTGGCTTTCGGCGGGACACTGTTCCTTCGCAGCGTGCAGCAGCCCGGGTTCTACAGTGTGCAGAATCCCTATTCGCCGGATGGGATTGTGCAGGATGGCGCGGTATACACGTATGTAGGATCGGAGAACATCTACCAGCCAATCGCGACGGTTGCGCAAGAGAGCCCGCTGCAGTCGGCTGGACCGCGCAGACTGTGGGAGGACAGTCATCAGGTAGCAGGCATCCTGCAGGATCGCATTCAGCTTCCTGGGCATGTACAGCTGGTGGCGGCAGGAAGGTACGACAGACTGCACGACAATAACTTCTCGGCGTATGCAAGCTGCGCGAATTTTTTCACAGGACTGACACCCGATCCATGCGCTCCTACGTTGACGCATACGCTGGAGTGGCTGCCGCAGTTTGCGGTCACGTACAGCCCTATCTCTGGGCTGACACTCTATTCGAACTACGGCGTGGGGTTATCGCTCGGGCCGCAAGGCCCCTTCTGGACAGACAACGGAAGCCAGTTTCTTGCGCCGTATCACACGCGGCAGATTGAGGCGGGCGCGAAGTTTGAACTGGGCGACAGGATCCTGCTGTCAGGGGCGGGATTTCGCATGCGCGCGCCGTTCCTTTACCCGAAGACTCTCGCTGGGCCGGACGCCTCTTGCCCCACAGGCAATCCGGGAGATCCATGCTTCGAGTCGGAGGGCCATGAAACGCACGACGGCCTGGAGTTCAATGCGCAAGGCAAGGCTACGCGCTGGCTGCGCATGAATGCTTCGGCGGCGCTGCTCCGCGCGACCTCGACGGACACGGGCACGCCGGCGTTTGACGACAAGCAGGTGATCAACGTGCCGCGGCTGCACACAACCGTGTTTGCGGATGTTGCGTTGCCGCATTTGCATGGGCTCTACCTGATGCCAGGCTGGACTTACACGGGGCGCAAAGAGGCGACGCGCGATGACGCCGTAAGCGTTCCGCACTACAACGTGTTGGACCTTGGAGCGCGTTATACCCCCGGCGGCGAACCAGGGCACGTCACATTTCGACTGTATGCCGATAACATCACCAACAAACGCTATTGGTCCGACACAGGAGCAAGCTACGGAGATACGTTTGTGTGGCTGGGAGCGCCGGCGACGGTGCGGCTGTCAGCGCACTATACGTTTTGAAGCGAGGCGTATGACAGAGAAGACCAACACGATGAGTGCGACGGCGGTGGCCCACGGAATGGATGGCTCGCTCGTAGAGCCGGACTGGCCACCCCTGAGCGCGGGGGAAGTTGCGGGGGTTCTGCGGCAGTTCGATGGATTCGATGGGCCTGTCAAGATTCTGTCGGTGAGTCCACGGCCATTTTCCGCGGCGAGTGTTGCGGGGGTGGGTAGCCGGCGAGTGTTCGTGAAGCGGCACGCGCGAACGGTGCGCAGCGCGGAGGGATTGCGCGAGGAGCATCGGTTCATGGCGTACCTGCGGACGAGAGGCGCTGCGGTGCCGGAGGTCTTCGCGACCCAGGACGGTGAGACGGCGGTAGCGAGCGGGGAGTGGACGTTTGAGGTTCATGAAACGCCGCCCGGCATCGATTTGTATGGAGACGCGATTTCGTGGACCCCGTTCCGGTCGGTGCACCACGCGCGTGCCGCGGGGCAGGCGATGGCGCGACTGCATCTGGCCGCAGAAGGATTTGGGGGAGCGGTCCGCGCCGAGCGACCGCTCGTGGCGAGTTTCACGATCTTTGCGGCAGGGGACGCAGGGGCGGAGATGGATCGCTATCTCACTGCGCGGCCTGCGCTCGATGGCTATTTCCAGAAACAGGGCAACCGCGACGAAGCGCTGGCATTGCTCGCACCCTTTCATTTTGAATTGTTGCCGCTGACTTCGTCTCTGAAGCCGTTGTGGACACACAATGATCTGCACGCGTCGAATCTGTTTTGGAGCGACACATCGGACCGCGCCGAGCCGACTGCGATTATCGACTTCGGTCTCGCGGATCGCACCAATGCGGTCCACGACCTCGCCCATGCGATTGAGCGGAACATTGTGGAATGGCTGACGCTGGTGAACGATCCGGAGCACCCTGAAGGTGTGGCCATTCACTTCGATCATCTGCATGCGCTGCTGCTGGGCTATGAGCGGGTTCGGCCGCTTTCTGACGAAGAAGCCGCGGCCCTGGCGCCGATGACGGCTCTGTGCCACGCGGAATTTGCATTGTCGGAGACGGACTATTTCCTGAGCGTCCTGCAATCGGAGGAGAAAGCGCCGATGGCGGCCGACGGCTGGCTGCTGGGTCATGCGCGGTGGTTCCACAGCGCGGCGGGACGCAAACTGCTGGACGAGTTGCGTCATTGGGCGAATACGCGCGGACGCAATGTACGCGAGGCGACGGGCCGATGACCTGGACGTCGGTTGCAAACTATCTCGCAGAAAACTGGATGGAGATTGCCGGATTCATCACAACGGTGCTCGGGATCTGGCTGACGACCAAACGCTCGATGCTCTGCTGGCCGATCACGCTCGCGGCCGACATTTTTTATCTCGTCGTCTTCTATCGCGCCCAGCTGCTCTCCGATGCTCTGCTGCAGATCTTCTTCCTTGCGTTCACGCTGTACGGGTGGTGGTTTTGGTGGCGCGGATTTCGCCAAGAGGGTGAAGTTCGGGTTGTCCCGCTCGCGATTCCGAGTCTTCTTCTCGCAGTTGCCGCGGGCGTGGCAGGCAGTTTCGTACTGGGCGAGTTGGCGAAGCGCCTGCACGCCGCACTTCCCTTCCTCGACGCGACTCTGACCAGCTTCAGCCTAGTAGCGAGCTGGTGGCAGGCGCGCAAGCATACAGCGAACTGGTGGCTTTGGATCGTCGTCGACTTGACCTACATTGGCGAGTATTTGTCCAAGAGCCTGCGCGCGACGGCGGTGTTGTACGCGATTCTGGTGGCACTAGCTGTTGTTGGTCTGCGCGACTGGCGGCGGGCTCCGGTCGCCGCAGATCAGATCGCGGCTTGAACGACGTTGTGCAATGGCTCGCCGGCGATGTAGCGGCGCAGTTCATCCTCGGCAATCTTGACGGCGCGGCGCGCGAACATTGGGGTCGATCCGCCGATGTGCGGGGTAATGAGCAGATTGGGACATTTCCAGAGCGGGTGACCGTCGGGCAGCGGCTCGGGATCGGTGACGTCGAGTGCGGCGCGGATACGGCGGGAGTTCAGAGCCTCAACCAACGCGTCGGTGTCGACGATGGGGCCCCGCGCAGCGTTCACCAGGAGTGTCCCTTGCTGCAGCAAAGCGAGCCGCCGCGCGTCGATCAGATGGCGCGACTCTGCCGTGGAGGGCAGGATCAGAATCACGATCTCGGCTGCAGGAAGAAGTCCGTCGAGATCCGATACGGCATGAACTCTCGGCTGGGTTCGAGGTGAGCGGGCAACGCGCGTGAGCTCAACGGTGAATGGAGTAAGCATTCTCTCGATCTCCTTTCCAATCGAGCCATAGCCGACGAGCAGGACTCTCTTGCCCGTGAGTTCTTCGTGCATGATGGGCGGGTAGTGCGGCTCTGCGTCGCCCGTGATCTGCGCATAATGGGTCGTCGCTTCGAAGCGCCGCTTCCATACGCCTTCGCGCTGCACGCCGAGATAGAGCGGAATGTATTTAAGCGAGGATAGGATTGCGGTGAGTGTCCATTCCGCAGTGGAGATATTGTGTGCCCCACGCGCATTACAGATGGTGACGTGCGGCCCCATCGCTGCGGGAATCCACTCCGTGCCGGCCATCAGCGAGAGCACCAACTTGACGCCGCGCAGATGCGGTAGGATGCGTTGGGCCCGCGTTGGGTAAGGATCGGGGATCCATACATCGATGTCGATGTCGTGGTCGAGCTTCTCGGACAGGGGGATGAGCTCGACTTCTTTTGGGAAGCCGGCGAACAGTGCGGCAGGAATGACTACGGGATAACCGACTCGCAGCATGGGACAGGACTTGGGCAGCTCTCTCTTCTATGCTACACGGCCCTGAGATGGTGCAGTTCGACGAGACGCCGGATGCGCGTGTCATTCTTGTAATGCAGTACTTGATCCTGAATGAGATTCCTGGCGAACAAAACCCGGTCGCAACAGCGGCTTGCGCAGAAGCTGCACATCGAACAGCCAGAGCGCGGCAGTTTGCTGAGCTGGGAGCACCGGCATCTGCTGCTCCACGCCGCCAAGACAGCTCTTGCGGCTGGCTTGTGCTGGTGGCTGGCGCTGCGCTTCGGACTGCACGATGGGTATTGGGGCGCGATTAGCGCCATCATCGTTCTGCAGTCGAACTTCGGCTCGACGATCACTGCCTCGCGTGACCGCTTTTTGGGAACATTGATCGGCGCGGCTTTTGGGTTCTCGTTCTCGCTGTTTTGGTCGCTGCCTTGGAATTACATTCTGGCCCTGATCGCAGCGATGACGGTCTGCGGCCTGCTGGGTTTCCGCAGCAGCTCCCGGCTGGCGGGAGTGACGATCACGATCGTCATGCTGGTCCAGAATGCGAGCTCGCACTGGGCCATCGCTCTGGATCGCGTGAGCCAAGTGATTCTCGGCATCATCGTTGCGCTTCTGGTTTCCACCTTTGTGTTTCCCGATCGAGCGCGTTTGCGGTTACGTGACGGACTGGGACAGGAGTTTCTCGTTCTCGGCGCCTTCTTTGAGGAGATCCTGCACGGATTTGGCGGAACGCCGTCTGAGAGTCTGGGGACGAGGAGAGAGGATACGCTCGCGTCTTTACGCAGCAACAATGCCCTGCTTGAAGCCATGCGCAATGAGCCTTCGGGCGGGCCTGGATGGCGCGAGGGCCTGGGAATGCTGGCGCAGTTTGGTCGCTCCATCTTCGACGCGCTAGTGGCGCTGGAGTTCGCGGTTCGTGACAGTCACGACGACAGGTATGTGGAACAACTCGAGCCCGCCTTGAATCGCCTGGTGGTCGACATCCGAAGCGGGTTTCACTATCTCGCCGGCTGCGTTCAACACTGGCGATTCCATGTGCCACCCGCTGGAATCAATCTGGAAGAAGACATTGCGCAGCTGGAGGCGCGGATGGCCGAGGTACGGCACACGGGCTTTCAGTTTTCGCAGGCAGAGATTCTGCGCGCCTATGCGGTCCAGCTGCACTTGAAGCAGATCGCGCGGCTGCTGCGCGCATCCAGGGTGGAAACCAGCCGAGCGATCGGTGAGGCTCAAAAGCAGGAGGAGCGGTCTACTTGAAGAAACGGTGCAGCGCTTCAGCGCAGGCTTCTATCTCCGGAATGGAGATGGCATAGCCGAAGCGCAGGTGCCCTTCGCCTTGCGCACCAAATACTGAGCCGGGGATCGTGGCGACGTGCGCCTTTTCGAGAAGAATTTGTGCTGCGGTCCGGCTGTTCTTGTTGATCTTCTCCACGTTGGGGAACGCGTAAAACGCGCCCGCAGGCGGCTCGCACTCCAGCCCAACCTCATTCAGAGCGGAGACGAGCAAGTCTCGGCGCTTGCGATATTCCTCGCGATAGGCTGTGATCTGCGACTCAGGCGTCTCGAGGGCATGCATCATAGCGTGTTGCACGAATGTGGTTACGCCGTTGGTGGAGTAGAGAACGATCTTGCGCAGCGCGGTCATGAATGGTTCCTGAGCCACGGCGTAGCCAGCGCGCCAACCCGTCATGCCATAGGTCTTGGAAAAAGTGAAGCACGTGATGGTGCGCTCGAGCATGCCGGGGAGCGATGCGATCGAGACGTGCTCCCCATCGTAGACAAGATCTTCGTACGCTTCGTCTGCGATGACGATCAGATCGCGCTCTTGTGCGAACGAAGCTACTTCCTCGGCGTCGGCGCGCGTGAAGACAAGCCCGCTGGGGTTCTGCGGAGTGTTGTAGTAGATGGCGCGGGTCTTCGGCGTCGAGAACTGTTCGAGGGTTTTGCGGATGCCGTTACGCCGCGCCGTGGTTGAGGGCACAAGCAACGGACGGGCTTGGGCACCGGTCACCAGATCGCCGATGGGAGTCCAATAGGGTGAGAAGACGAGGGCGTCGTCGCCGGGATCAAGCACGCTCTGAAACGCTCCATACAACGCTTGCGAACCGCCGACGGTAGCGATCACTTCATCGGTAGTGACATGGATGCGGTTTTTCGCAGCGAGTTTTTCGATGAGCGCTTTGCGCAAACCGGGAAGGCCCGAGGACGGGGCGTAGTGCGTCTGGTTCTCTACGAGGGCTCGAACAGTCGCAAACTTGATGTCGTCCGGAGTTTCAAAGTAGGGCTCACCGCCGTGCAGGGCGTGTACCTGCAGACCCTCGGTGCGCATGGCCATGACCTTGTTGCGGATTTGAACGATGTCAGAAAAGCCCACTTCGTCCAGCCGCTTGGCGAGCCGGATTCCACTTTCTTTTGTCGGCATGCGTTGTTCCCTTTCGCGAGGACTCCGTTTTCAGAATACCCGACAGAAGTGAGGTCGCATTTGGTGCTTGAGAGAATGACGCCGATCGTATGCGGATCAGACCACGAGTAAATCGCTGTAGATCGCCATGCCAACGACAGCATCCGCACCGAGGGCGTGAAGCGCGTCAATCTCCTGCTGACTGCGGATACCGCCGGCAACGATGAGCTGCTTCTGCGTGAGCTTGCGCAGGCGCGTGGCAACGTCGATGGGAAACCCGCCGAGCAGGCCCTCGCCGTCGACGTGCGTATAGAGGAAGCCGTAAACGTGTGGATCAAGTTGCGGGATCGCCTCGTCGGGCGTGAGGGAGACTTCGGCTTTCCAGCCCTTCACGGCGATGCGGCCATTCTTGGTGTCGATACCTGCGATGAGGTGGACTGAACCGATTGTGGTAGCGAATGCTTCGGCAACTTCTGTGTTGACCTTGCCATTATCGGAAAAGAGCGCAGAGCCGATGATGACGCGCTGTGCGCCGGCGTCGAGAACCTGGCGGGCGCGGTCAACGGTGCGAATGCCTCCGCCGACCTGGCAGGACAGACGCCTGGCGATTTGTGTGACGAGGCCGGAGTTGTCACCCTGGCGCATGGCGGCATCGAGGTCGATGAGCTGGACAAGAGGATAGCGGGAGAACTTCTGAATCCAGTATTCGAAATCGTCGAATGCAAGGCGCAGTTTCTCTCCCTGCTGGAGTTGGACGATGCGGCCGCCCATCAGATCGATCGAAGGAATCAGCATGGAAGTCTCACAGGGACTCCGGCCTGAGCCAGCTCCTGCTTGAGCGAGCGGGCGCTTGACACGCCGAAGTGAAATATAGATGCGGCTAGGGCGGCGTCGGCTTTGCCGCGGGCGAAAACTTCGGTGAAGTGGGCCACTGTGCCTGCGCCACCCGAAGCAATGACGGGAATGCCGACCGCCGCGCTGACGGCAGCGGTGAGATTACAATCGAAACCGGCCCGTGTGCCGTCGGCGTCCATCGACGTGAGCAGAATCTCGCCGGCGCCGCGGGCTTCAGCTTCGCGGGCCCACTCGACAACGCGGCGACCGGTGGGTTTGCGGCCCCCCTGGACGAAGACTTGTGCATCCCGCGCTGGATCGGCAGCATTGGGATCGCGGCGGGCATCGATGGCGACGACCACCGCTTGTGCACCAAAGCTGCGGCCGATGGCGTCGATGAGCGACGGGTCGGCGAGTGCTGCGGAGTTGACGCTGACCTTGTCGGCACCAGCGTCGAAAACCTCTTCGGCGTCGTGGGCGCTACGAATGCCGCCTCCGACGCAGAAGGGGACGAAGAGCTGGCTGGCAGCACGGCGGACGGTATCGAGAAGTGTCTGCCGGCGTTCGTGCGTCGCGGTGATATCGAGCATGACGATCTCGTCGGCGCCTTCGCGCGCGTGACGTGCGGCGAGTTCTGCAGGATCGCCAGCATCGATAATGTCGACGAACTGAACGCCCTTGACGACGCGACCGGCATCGACGTCGAGACAGGCGATGATGCGTTTGGTCAGCATGCCGCGATCTCCAGAAAGTTGCTGAGGATTTTGAGGCCAGTAGCGCCGGACTTCTCGGGATGAAATTGCACACCGAAGACATTGTCGCGCTCGACGGCAGCGGCGAAGGGTTCGATGTAGTTGGTCGTGGCGGCGGTGAACTCAGTGACCGGGGCGCGATAGGAGTGCGTGAAATAGACGTATTCACCGTCGCGCACGCCAGCAAGAAGACGTGCGTTTGGACGGGCGGCGAGTGAATTCCAGCCGACGTGCGGGACCTTTTCTTGGCCTTCGGGAAAGCGGGAGCACGGTTCGGAGAAGACCGCGAGGCCGTGCTGATCGGGAGCCTCGGTCGAGCCTGCGTAGAGCCATTGCATGCCGACGCAGATGCCAAGGAAAGGCACACCTCGGGCAATTGCTGCGCGGATGGCGGTGGTGAGGTTGGTCTCATCGAGGCGACGCGTTGCAACGAAGTGGCCGACGCCGGGAAGAACGATGCGCTCGGCGGACTCGATGGGGGCAGGATCGCCGTCGGTCACGACGGGCTCTGCGCCGAGGTGCCGCAGGGCCTTGAGCACCGAGGTAAGATTGCCGGCCTTGTAGTCGATGACGGTCACCCTCATCAAAGGAGCCCCTTAGTCGAGGGCAGCATTGCGCCGAGTTGTTTGTCGCGTGAGCAGGCAACACGTAAGGCGCGTGCGAATGCTTTGAAGATGGCTTCGATCTTGTGGTGATTGGAGCGGCCGTACATGGTTTTGACGTGGACGTTTGCGCGGGCGCCGCGCGCAAAACCCTCGAAGAAGTCGGTGACGAGCTCGGTTTGCAGGTCGCCAACCAGGCGCGTGCGAACTTTTGTGTCGACGGCAAAGGCAGCACGGCCACTAAGGTCCACAGCCGCAATTGCAAGGGTCTCATCCATGGGCATGAGGAAGTAGCCGGCGCGCAGGATGCCGCGCTTGTCGCCGAGGGCGCGATCGAAAGCCTCGCCGAGCGCAATACCGACGTCTTCAACGGTGTGGTGCTGGTCGACATCCAGGTCGCCTTTGCAGGCGAGATCGAGGTCAAACGCGCCGTGACGTGTGAAGAGTTCCAGCATGTGATCGAAGAAGCGGATGCCCGTGGCGATCTTGTACCGGCCCTGGCCTTCGATGGTGAGATCGATGGCGATGCGCGTTTCGGTCGTGTTGCGCTCGAAGGTGGCGCGACGGGCCGTTGCGGAGGATGTACTGGCAGGAGATTTCGTTTGTGGGCTCATTTTGAGTATTTTCCAGTTTGTAGGACTGCCATGGTCTCGTGGAGGGCAGATGCCGCTGAGCGCATTTGTTGACGGGTCCCGATGGTGATGCGGACGCAGCCGCCGCAGCCGGGATCGTTGGAGCGATCGCGGACGAGGACGCCGGCGGCACGCATGTGACGGACGAATTCCGCGTGGAGTGGGCCAATATCAGCGAGAACGAAGTTGGCGTGACTGGGCCACCGGCGGATTCCCGCCTGGTCGAGGACGGCCTCGAACTCAGCGCGGGCTGCAAGGACCTCACTCACGTACCATTCGAGAAAGGCTGCATCTTCAAGTGCGGGGGGCAGACAGGCCAAGGCGAGCGAATTTACGCTGTAGGGCGAGAGCACACGTCGAATCCAGCGCAACAATTCGACGGGCCCGGCCAGCAGGCCGAGGCGAAGACCGGCGAGGCCGTATGCCTTGGAGAAGGTGCGCGCCACAATGAGATTGGGCGTTTCTCCGATCAGGTCGATGACGGTCTCACGGTGAAAATGGAAGTAGGCTTCATCGACGAGAACCACTGCTTGTGGTGCGCGGCGCGCGAGCTCGATGAGCTGGGCACGCGTGGCGACGGAGCCAGCCGGACTATTGGGGTTGGCGACGGCGATAATCTTAGTCCACGGCGTGATCGAGGCGAACAGACGTTCGAATGGGAATTGCAGGTCGGCGGCTGACTGTACGGCGACAATCCTGGCGTCGGTCGCCGAAGCATAGACCTCGTACATTGTGTAGGTGGGCACCGGCAGCAGAAGTTCGTCTCCGGCGTCGAGGAAGGTCTCGAAGAGCACGTGAATGGCTTCGTCGACACCGTTAGTCAACACGACCTGTTCGGGAGCCAGACGGAGATGATCGGCAACAAGGGCCTCGACTGGCTCGCGCTCGGGATAACGCGTGAGCTCACTAGCGGAGATACGGCCCAGGACTTCGCGCACCTTGGGGGAGCAGGCGAGAGTGTTTTCGTTGAAGTCGAGGCGCAGCACGGAGCGATCGCCGAGAGGCGGATGATACTCCTTCATCGCCTGCACTCGGACGCGGGGAGTTGGAGGCTGCAAGGGTGTCGATTCAGCCATTCGGCCTCCTCCCGCTTAGCCGTGTGCGGATTGCCTCAGCGTGGCCGGTGAGGCCTTCGGCTTCGGCGAGGAGCTCCGCGTGAGTACTTAGTTTCGCGATGCCCACCTGCGTGTACTCCTGCACGGTGATGAGCTTGACGAAGTCGTTGACGCTGAGGCCGCCGCGTACGCGGGCCATGCCGCCGGTGGGCAAAGTGTGATTGGGGCCGGAGATGTAGTCGCCCAAGGGCTGCGCCGACCATCGGCCGACGAAGACAGAGCCTGCGTTTTGCACCCACGCGAGATCGGCGGCGGTATCGACGGTGAGGTGCTCGGGGGCGAGGCGGTTGGTGATGGTACGGGCTTCGTCGAGAGAGGATGCGACGAAGATGACGCCGTTGCGATCGAGCGATTCGCGTGCAACGGGGTTTGTGCGGCTGCGCTGTTTGACCTCTTTGGCCACTGCGCGGGCAAGAGCGTCGCGCGTGGTGATGAAGATGGCTAATGCTTCGGGATCGTGCTCTGCTTGGGCGACGAGATCG
The DNA here is from genome assembly GCA_964585715.1 of uncultured Occallatibacter sp. Lineage (GTDB taxonomy): Bacteria > Acidobacteriota > Terriglobia > Terriglobales > Acidobacteriaceae > Telmatobacter. The sequence goes on along the minus strand of CAZPEZ010000002.1, from coordinate 11,220 downwards.
GAGGCGATGTCAGCGCCGTGGCCGAGATCGCTGGTGACCACAATCTCTGTTGGGCCGGCGAGCATGTCGATGGCGCAGTCAAAGGCCACGAGACGTTTGGCGGCGGTGACGTAGAGATTGCCGGGGCCGACGATCTTGTCGATGCGGACGATGGTGTCGGTTCCGTAGGCGAGAGCAGCAATTGCGTGTGCACCGCCGAGGCGGTAGAACTCTGTTATGCCGAGAAGATGCGCGGCAGCGAGAGTCTCCGGTGCTGGTTTCGGAGAGACGACGACGATACGCTGGACGACGGCGACCTGCGCGGGGATCACCGTCATAAGCAGCGTAGAAGGCAGCGGATGGCGCCCGCTGGGGACATAGCAACCAACGGAGCCGAGAGGACGAACAAGTTGCCCGGTCTTCATGCCGCGGACGGACGAAAAGCTCCACGAGGCCGGCATTTGACGGCGCGCGAATGCGCGGATTTGATTCGCCGCCGTGGTCAGCGCACCGCGGAGCGTGGGATCGAGACCCTTCCAAGCGGCGAGCATCTCTTCCGGAGTGATACGCAGGGCCTCAGTGCCTGCCAAGCCATCGAACGTCGTCGCGTAGCGCAGCAGAGCGCGATCCCCGCGTTTGCGCACATCGGTGACGATGCGATTCACCGTGGGCAGGACCGAATCGAGAGAGGCGGCGCTGCGCGTTTCGAGTGTGGCTAGCGTCTCTTCGGCCTTGCGCACGCCGCGGCCTTTGGTTCGAAGCAGTTTCATGGTTCGCGTCTCACAGGACAACTTTGTTCAGCGGATATTCGACGATGCCGGTTGCCCGCGCGGCCTTGAGCCGAGGAATCACATCGCGCGCCACACCTTCTTCGACGATGGTATTCACAGCAACCCACTCGGAGTTGCTCAGCTGCGAGATGGTCGGCGAATTGAGAGCGGGAAGAACCGCGAGGACCGCGTCGAGATCGGCACGGCGCACGTTGAGCATCAAACCCACTTGCGATTGGGCGTCGATAGCACCGCGGAGCATGAGTGCAATCTGATCGATCTTGGCGCTCTTCCAGGGATCGGCCAGTGCTGTCTTGCCGCCGATGAGATGCGTTTCGCTCTCCATCACCGTGTCGATGATCTTGAGGTGATTCGCCTTCAACGAGCTTCCGGTCTCGGTGACTTCAACGATGGCGTCGGCGAGCATCGGCGGCTTAACTTCGGTTGCGCCCCAACTGAACTCGACTTTAACGTTGACGCCTTTGCCGGCGAAGTAACGCTTCGTCACTTCCACGAGTTCGGTGGCGATGATCTTGCCTTCAAGGTCTTCAGCTCTTGTAAATCCGCTGGCTTCGGGGACGGCGAGCACCCAACGCACCTTGCGGCGGCTCTGCTTGGCGTAGGTCAGGGTGGTAACGCTGGTGACGTCTAGGCCGCTTTCGACGACCCAGTCAATGCCGGTGAGACCCGCGTCGAGGACACCGTGGTCGACGTAGCGAGCCATTTCCTGTGCGCGAATCAGCATGCACTCGATTTCGCTGTCGTCGATGGAGGGGAAGTAGGAACGGCCGTCGGCGTAGATGTTCCATCCGGCGCGACGGAAGAGAGCGAGGGTTGCGTCTTGCAGGCTGCCCTTGGGCAGGCCGAGGCGGAGTTTGTTAGCCACGGGTGACCTCCGCGGTTTCTCCGGTCGCAATGGGCCGGGTGAAGCAACTGACCGTGCCCTCGTGGCAAACCAGGCCATCGCCCTCGACGGTCACGCGAAACAGTAACGTGTCGTGGTCGCAATCGGTGGAGGCGGAGACGATCCGCAGACGATTGCCACTGGTTTCGCCTTTCATCCAGAGTTTGTTGCGGGTGCGGCTCCAGAAGGTGACGAAGCCAGTCTCGAGTGTTTTGGCGTAGCTGGTCTGGTTGAGAAATCCCACCATCAGCACCTCGCCCGTGCGCGCATCCTGCACGATGCCGGGGACGAGGCCGTCCATTTTGTCAAAATCAATTGTTGCGGAAGAATCGCTCATTGCTCCATTCCTGATTGCACGAAAAAGCCCGCCAGCGTGGTCGCCGGCGGGCCTTGGTTTCCGATCTCTCTGGCTGCTTAGTTCAAGCCATGACAGTCCGCCGACATGGGTATCCCGTGATGATGGTGATGTCCATGATGGCGGTTCATTTGCATTGGCTTCAAGGTACGAGGAAACCCCAGGACGTGTCAACTCACAACTTTGGCGGGCGGGGGATTGCCACTGGGATCCGCTGTGCCTGCGTCGGTCTTCTCTTCGGTCCCCGGAGGTTGCAGCAGCTCGATCATGCGCCGATAGAGGCGATTTCGTACCTCGAAGCGGTCGGCGGCGCGGGTCACGTAGCGCACCTGCACGTTGATGCCGGGCGGTGCGGGCCGCAGATTCACGACCGGAACCGCGTTGAATTGGGTCAGCCCTTTACCGTGAGCGCTGCGCTGCCACTCCTGTTCGGCAAGATGCGCGTTCTTCTCTGTTTCCTCTGTGACCACGGCATGGATCTTCTCAACGATGCCAATGGAATCGGGCGATGAGGGGATGGTCACGGAAACTTCATCCCACATCCACTGCCCGCTGGTGGAGAAGTTGAAGAACTGGCCTCGGATGGCGAAGCTGTTCATGAACGAAATGCGGCGGCCGGTCGGGTGTCCTTTTTCGTCGAGGGTGCCGGTCTCAAGCAGTGAGGTACTGAACAAGCCGACTTCAGTGACCTCGCCGCCCACGCCGTTGATCTCGACCCAGTCACCCACATGCATGCCGTTCTTGCCGACCAGAACGAACCAGCCGAAGAAAGCGAGGATGAAATCCTGCAGGACGACGGTAAGGGCGGCAGTAGCGAGCCCAAGGATGGTGGGCATCTCTTTGGGCGTGCCAAAGACGACGAGCAAAATGAGGACGACGCCCACGACCTGGATGCCCAGCTGGAAAATGCTGCGCAAGGTCTGGCTCTGCCTGCGATCGAGGGCTGGATGGGCCATCACCTTGCGTACGATCGCATCGCAGACGACCATGCAGATGAGGATGAAGAGAATGAGGGCAAAGGAGCGGAGAATCAGGTGCAAGACGATCTGATGCTGCACGAGCACCTGGTTGGCCCACTTGCCGTAGACGGACGCAAGCTGCTGATTGGTTTGAATGCGGTCGTCGTAGATGGCCAAGATCTGACGCTCGGCGCTGCGGTCTTTCAGGTTTGCAAGCTTCGCCGACCGGTCCGAGGAGCCACTTGCTGAGCCAGTTGCGGAGGCCTCAGTCTGGCTCTCGAGCTTGTTGTGGTCCGCCGTGAGAGAAGCGGCGTCTTGTTGCGCCTTTTGCTGCGCCTGCTGGATCGATTTGTATCGGTCAAGCTGGCTGAACCAGGCTCCTATCCTTCCGGCGAGAGTGCCGTGCTGTTTTTCCGTGATGGAAGCGACCTTTGCACCGCTTTGCGAGGCGCTGTCATACGCCTTCATCGAAACTTCGTGCGCTGTCAGTTCTTCTTGAATCTGGGAGCTGTCATCCCCGGAGGCACGGGCTAAATCCTCCTGTGCGTCGGCGAGTTCGTCGGAGTCGAGGCCGAGCTGCGCTTTTGCAACATCGAGGTCGTCGCTGTCGGCAGAGAGTGCAGGAGCAGCCTTGCTTCCCTGCCCTGAAGGATTCGACGGAGGGGTCAGGTTCTGCATCAGCGCCTGATCCTGCTTCACAAGCTGTTGGAGCTGGGTCACCTTTTGGGAGAGTGCCAGGGCTTCGCCGGTCAGCTGCCGGTGCTCGGCGCGTAGCCTTGCCTGACGAAGGGCCGAGGCAAAGGCCTGGTCGACCTCATGGTCGGCGAGCCGCTCTGCATCCCGCGCGTGCTCCTGTTCCTCGGCAGTGACGGCCAGAGCAGCGAGCGCCTGCGCGGTCTGCCAGGCGCTCACGTCGACGAGGGTTTTCTTCCCCGTGGTGACGGATGCACCGTTCTTTTCGCGGAGGAAGGCTAGATTCTCCATCGAGCCACGCGTGATCCAGAGAAAGACAAAGCAGAGGATCAGGAGCGCGGAGAGGACGAGGAGCAGGATGGGCCGCGTCTTGCCGACGGCGTGCTTAGCCTCGGCCTGGTGCGGTACAGGAGCAACGGGGGGAATTGCCATACTCGCATTCTAAAGAAGACGGGAGGGGCTGAGAACCTCGGGACGATGGAACGACCGTGTCTGAGACTGGACTAGGGACTGAATTTGCGGTACCTGCGCAGTGGGAGGAGAATCGACCCGTGGGCCCCATCGCACGAACACTTACGCTCGCTGTTGCAGGCATTTGCTTGCTCTCCGCCGCGCAGCGCCGAAACTGGCACCGCAGCAAGCGCCACGGCCTGAGCTTCGGGTCGATCTCAATCATGCGACAGTGGAAGAGCCGACGAAGGTCCCGGGGATGACGCGCATCTGGGCCGCACGGATTGTGCGCTTTCGGCCCTATCGCGCCAAGAACGATCTCCTTGATCGCGGCGTAGTCACCAGCGAAGTCTATGAGCGGATCAAGGATTGGATCGTCGCCCACCGCGACAAGCAGTGAGCGACGATATGAGTTATGGACAGTCAGCTGGCGCAGTTCTTACCGGAGTGATGCGCTTAAGAATGCCGCTGAGCAGGACGTAGAGCACGGGGATGAAGATCAGGTTGAGTACGGTGGAAAGCAACATGCCCCCCACGATGGTGGTTCCCACCGAATGGCGGCCCAGTGCACCCGCACCTGTGGCAAAGACAAGCGGCAGAATCCCGAGGATGAAAGCAAACGAGGTCATCAGGATCGGCCGCAGGCGCAACTCGCCGGCTTCGATGGCAGCATCGGCGATAGAGCGTCCCTTGCGGCGCAACTGCTCGGCGAACTCCACGATCAGAATCGAGTTCTTCGCCGAGAGACCGATGAGCATCACCAGGCCGATCTGGCAATAGACGTCATTGGCGAGACCGCGCAGGGAAACCGCACCCAGCGCACCCAGAACGGCCATGGGCACAGCCAAAAGGATGATGAAGGGCAGTGCGAAGCTCTCGTATTGTGCCGAGAGAGTGAGATAAATGACGAGCACGCCGAGGCCGAATATGATCATCGCTTTGCCACCGGACTCGATCTCATCCAGCGTGAGGCCTGTCCACTCGTACTTCATTCCAGGCATCATCATCTTCTGTGCAAGGTCCTGCATGGCCAGCTCGCCTTCCCCAGAGCTGTAGCCGGGTGCGGCTGAGCCATCGATCTCAACCGAACGGAAGAGGTTGTAGTGACTGATGACCGGCGGTCCCGCACTTTCCGCGACTGTGGCCAGGTTATCCATGGAAACCATCTGGCCCGCGTCGGAGCGCACATAGAAATTGTGCAGATCTTTTGCGGTCATGCGATCCTGCTGATCGGCCTGAACGTAAACGCGATAGGTGCGGTTGTTGTAGTCGAAGTCATTGACGTACTGCGAACCCATGAATACACCGAGGGCGGTGGTGATCTGCGAGAGCGGAATATTCAACGCTTTGGCTTTCTCGCGGTCGATCGTCACCAAGGTCTGCGGATCGTTGGCGGAGAATGTGGTTTGCAAACCGGTCAGGTGGCTTCCCGGGCCACGGCTTGCGCCAACCATCTGGTGAGCAATGCGGTCCAGGTCGGTGAGGGTGTTCTTGCCCTGGTCCTGGAGAATGAACTGGAAGCCACCGAAAGCGCCCACGCCGTTGACCGCCGGAGGCTGAAAGATGCCCACGTAGGCGCCAGGAATCATAAGCAATTTGGGCGTGAGATCCTGCACAATGTCGGCGGCCGAGTGGCCTTTGCTGCGACGTTGATCGGAAGGCTTTGTGGCAAGGAAAATGAGGCCTTGATTGGCCGCATTCCCCGAGAAGCTGAAGCCCATCACGGCGAAGGAACCGACGACATCGGAGTTCGTGCCAATGACCGCCTGCGCTTTGTCGGCAATCGCACTAGTGTACGACAGAGACGCTCCGGGTGGTGCGATCACCAAGCCGATCAGGTAGCCCTGATCCTCCTGAGGGATGAACCCCGTTGGCACGTGCTGGTACATCCACCCGGCAGAGGCCAGCCCGCCCACGAAGAGAAGCAGAATAAGGTAGCGCAACCGCAGCGCCAAATGGATGGCCTTGGCGTAGGTTGAGCCCAGCCAGCCGATGGCCGCGTCAGCGCCGTGAATGAAGCCGGCGAAGGCCCTGGAGACAAATCCGATGTGCAGGAAATCAAGCTGACGCGGACGCTCCTCTTCACCGCGCAGAAACAGGGCCGAGAGCGCGGGAGAGAGTGTGAGCGCGTTGAAGGCCGAGATGGCGATCGCGAATGCAATCGTCAACGAGAATTGGCGGTAGAGGATGCCGGTGGTTCCGGGGAAGAAGGACACAGGAACAAATACAGCGATCAGCACCAGGGAGGTCGCGATGACCGCACTGGTTACCTCGCCCATGGCCTCGGAGGTGGCTTTATGCGGGTCGCAGTGCTCCGCCGCAATGTGGCGTTGCACGTTTTCGATGACTACGATCGCGTCGTCTACCACCAATCCGGTGGCGAGCGTGATGCCAAAAAGAGTGAGCGAGTTAATAGAGAAGTCGAATACCTTGATGAAGGCAAAGGTTCCAATGAGCGAAACCGGAATGGTGACGGCGGGGATGATCGTTGCCCGCCAATCGAGCAGGAACAGGAAGATGACCAGGATGACGATGCCGATGGCCTCGGCCAGGGTGGTCAGCACCTCGCGAATGGAATCGCCCACTATGGTTGTGGAGTCAAAGGCGATGGCGTATTCGAGACCCGGCGGGAAGCTCTTGGACAACTCGGCGAGCACAGCCTTAGCCTTGCGATCGACATCGAGAGCATTCGCATTGGAGAGCTGTTGTACGCCGATGCCCATTGCGGGAAAGCCGCTGTACTTAAGGCTGGAGCTGTAGTCTTCGGCTCCGACGACGGAGTGACCCACATCCTTCAGCAGCACCAGGCCGTTCGGGGTGTTTTTCAGGATGATTTTGTCGAACTCCGCTGGATCGCTGAGCCGGCCGATCACGCGCACCGGAACCTGGAATGCCTGGGTCGAGTCGGATGGAGGTTGGCCCAGCTGGCCAGCAGGGACCTCAACGTTCTGCTCGACCAAGGCGTTCACCACGTCGTTCGCGGTAAGAGAGCGCGCAGCCAGCTTGGCGGGGTCAAGCCATATGCGCATAGCGTATTTGCGCTCGCCGAAGATAACGACGTCGCCAACTCCAGGCACGCGCTTGAGCGCGTCCTTCACGTAAACGTCGAGGTAGTTCGAGATGAACTCGGGGGAGTAGCGATTGTCGCGGGTAAAGAAGCCCGATCCAAAAACGAAGTTCTGGCTGACTTTGACGATGCTGATGCCGGTGGCGTTGACGGCCGCCGGCAAGCGGCCTTGCACGCTGGCAACGCGATTCTGTACGTCCACAGCCGCGATGTCGAGGCTGTATCCAGTTTGGAAGGAAATGATGACGGAGCTTACGCCGCTATTGGTGCTGGAAGAGGAGATGTAGCGCATTCCCTCAACGCCGTTGATGGCTTCCTCCAGCGGAATGGTGACGGCCTTCTCGACCGTGTCGGCATTGGCTCCAATGTAGCTACAGGTGACGGAAACCTGGGGCGGGGCCAGGTTTGGATACAACTCGATGGGCAGAGTTGGAATGCAGACTGCGCCAGCCAGAATGATGAGCAGCGCGCAGACTGTGGCAAACACCGGCCGGTGGATGAAGAAATCAACAAACACTGCGAGTCGTCCTTCCTGTTCGTTTTAAGCAGGCATCGCGCATCCGCTCCTGATGAAGCACAAAGCGCCGGGAGTTGCAGTACTTGGCTCGTTACCCGCCGAGAGGCATCACTGGCATGCCTTCCACCAGGAATTGCGTGTTGGTCACGATGACCTTGTCGCCGGCGGTCAGGCCTAAAGGCACGGAATATGTGTTGCCCACCGTATCGCCGAGCGTGACTGGCGTCTGGTGTGCAGTGAAATGACCGCCTTGATTTTGGGCCACGAAAACGAAGGTCTGGCCTCCCTGACGCGTCACGGCCAGCACGGGAACCACCGCCATCGGCTTGGTGCTCCAGATGATCTTGGCTTTGATGAGCTGTGCGTTGCGCACCATCTCCGCCGAGGGATGAACCGGAGCCTTCACGAGGATGCTCTGCAGCGTGCTGTCGACCTGGGGCGAAACGAAGTCCACTCTGGTTTCCTCGAGCAGCTTGCCGGAGGTATCAGACAGTTCCACTCCCAGGCCGGGGCGTACCTCGCCGGCGCGCTCGGTCGGAACGTAGATGTAGGCTTCGAGATCCTTGTTCTCGTCGACGGTGGTGAGCACAGTGCTGGACGAAACATAATCGCCTACGTGCACGGGCACATCGCCAACGACGCCGTCGTAGGGAGCGCGGATCGAGTAGTAGGCGAGCTGCGCCTCCTGCGTTTTGCGAAGAGAGACGGCGGACTCATAGTCGGCCTTAGTGTTGGAGTAGGACTGCTGCGCTTGCTCCCAAACGTCGCGGCTGATGATGCCGGCATCGAAGAGCTTGTGCTGGCGCTCCACCTCGACGGTGTTGTAGTCGTAGAGAGCCTTTTTCTGCTGCTCGGTGGCGCGCTGCGCTTCGACCGTGGCGATCTGTGGCTGGGCGTCGATGGACATCATGAGCTGGCCGGCCTGCACATGATCGCCGGACTTGACGTCGATGCGCGTGAGGCGCCCGCTGACCTGCGGCTGGAGCGTGGCCGACCTGCGCGACATGATGGTCGCGACGTATTCACTGCTCTGCGCCACCGGAGCAAGCGTAACGGCAACCGTCTGCACGGGCATGCCCTGCATGCCGGCTCCGGCGGGTGGCGCTGCCTGTTTTTGCTGGCAACCAGAAACAACCAGACCTAGTGCAACTGCGTACGCTGGAGCAAAAATGCGTTTCAATCTGGAACCCTCGTCACCACACCGCTTTGTCCGTTGATCTGTGCAGATGTGGCCTTCAGTGAAATGCAGGAACCATCCTATAACCCTGCAGGGGAGTATGACTGTGAGCTAAGACAGGTGCGCCGGAGGTAGACAAGAACCGTTTGAGGCTCATTAAGTGACGCGCCATGGCCGCACATTGTCGCAAAAAATTCGCCTGTGCAGGCCTGGGTTGTTGCGGAGCGGCTTGATGACAGGTTAGGCGCGTTCACCCTGCCAGGCAAACGGGTTAAAGTTGGTGCTGCGGTCAAAGGTATCGACGCCTTCGGCACGTTTGAGCCAGCCGACCACGAGGTATGTGACGGGCGTTGCCACCACTTCCACGGCAACCTTGATCAGATAGGACGACAGAACCATCCGCAGGAGCATCCCCGCGGGCTGAGTGCCGGCGAACGCGACGACAACAATGACGGCGGTGTCGACGGCCTGCCCAGTCACAGTGGAACCCAAGGTGCGGGTCCAGAGCCAGCGCCCGCCGGTAAATAGTTTGAGTTTGGCCAAGGTATAACTGTTGGTGAATTCCCCCGCCCAGTAGGCGACCAGACTCGCGAAGGCGAAGCGAGGCACAAGGCCGAAGACGGTCGCGAAAGCATCCTGGCCCCTCCATTCAGGCGCTGGGGGAAGAGAGATGGCCAGTTGCCCCATGGCAGCGAGCAGGGCCATGGCGAAGAATCCGAGCCATATTGCGCGCCGAGAGGAGCCGTACCCGTAAACCTCTGTGAAGACGTCTCCACATATATAGGTGAGGGGAAATAGGAATTCGGCCGCGCTTGGGCGGAGCGGACCGAGCTGACAGATTTTCGGTCCGATCAGGTTCGAAATCAGCAAAACCACCACGAAACCGATGGTCAGCAGGTCTAGATAGCGATAGCGGCGCATCTCCCCTGAGGATAACCCAGCCCGAGATTGGCAGACCGACGTAGCTCGACGGACCGGAACACCCGCTATTCAGCAGTGTGCAGAGGACTGCGGGGCTGGTTTTGACATGCCCCTCATGAGTTGATAGCCTCCATAAGGGCGCATACGGCCATCCCGGGCTGTTCCTGCACTCCCACGCGTCCCCGTCGTCTAGCCCGGCCTAGGACACCGCCCTTTCACGGCGATAACACGGGTTCAAATCCCGTCGGGGACGCCAAACAAAACAAACCACTTACAGAAGTTGACGCCCTGTTTTTGAGGCATGCCGGGACCACCTCGGGACCACTTCAAAACTGCCACTCGCCGCACTCGACACATGCCCGCCCGCACGACGCTTCTTCTCCCCCTCCGGCTTTCTGAGCCCCTTCACAATCCGCAACTGCGCGCGCCGCTTGTCCTTCATCTCGGCCTGCGCATAGATGTCCATCGTGATCTTCGAGCTTGCATGGCGCAGCAGTTCCTGCACCACCTTGACGTTTTCTTTGTTGGCGGTGAGCAGCGAAGTGAACGTGCTGCGAAATGTCTTCCACGACACGCGCTTGTCGATGCCAAGCCGCTTGACCAATGGCTGAATGTGATACTGCATGATCTTCGAAAGCCACAGCGGCTGCTTGCCACGCTTCGGACCAAGCCCAGGATCGTCGGAAGCAAAGACCCAATCCTCCGGAGCCTTGTACTTGCTCAGCCGATACCAGGCCAGCAGATCCTCGGCCGTGTATTCATCGATGGGAACAGGCTTGGCCGAGGCTTCGGTCTTGCACTTGCCCGTCCGCTGATCGACGACAGAGCGAATAACGTTGATGAGAAGATTCGCGAAATCGATGTCCTTCCACTTCAGACCAGCCAGTTCGCCGCGCCGAATGCCGGTAATCATATCGACAGAAACCAGGGCGCGCTCGCGTACCGCAAGCTCTGGGAGGATGCTCCGCATCTCATCGATCTCGAGGATGTCCGGCGCGGTCTCCCGCTTCGAGCTCTGGCGTACGCCGGCCTTGCGCTCCGGGCCGGAAATCGGATTGGAAGCGAAGAGATTCCACCGTCGCGCGTGATTGAACAGCACGCTCATCAGGCTGCGGATTTTGAACTTGGTGCCGGGTGCGAGCGGATCGAGATCGGCGGCATCGGCGGGCTGGGGCCCGGACTCGGTCTCGCGCTTTTGTTTCTTGACCAGAGAATGAAGCCAGGCTTCAACCTCGCCGGAGACAAAGTCGCCAAGCTTCACATCGGCCCAGCGAGGCTCGATCCAGGCCTGCAAGACGTACTCGTAGCGGTCGGCTGTCGACCATGCCCGCTCGTCGGGATTGAAATGGTCGCCTTCTTTCTCAAGTACCTTGGACAACTCGATCGCGCGGAAGTGCGCAATTAAATCGCCCATGGTCTGGACCGCCA
>CAZPEZ010000001.1:0-113871 GCA_964585715.1 uncultured Occallatibacter sp. | reverse complement strand
CATCGTCTTCGACTCTTCGATGGTGATGACGCCGTCCTTGCCCACAACCTTGACTGCGTGCGCAATGATGTCGCCGATCTCCTGATCGCCGTTGGCCGAAATGGCGCCGACCTGCGCGACGGAGCCCTCATCGACGGGCTTGGAGAGCTTGCCCAGTGCGCCGCCTTCGGTCCACTTGCCGTCCTTATCACGCGTTCCGATGATGGCCGTCACGGCTTTGTCGATGCCGCGCTTGAGAGCGGTCGGGTTCGCGCCGGCGGCCACGGTCTTCACGCCTTCGCGGAAGATCGCCTGCGCCAGAACCGTTGCCGTCGTGGTGCCGTCGCCGGCCACATCCGAGGTCTTCGAGGCAACTTCACGGACGAGCTGCGCGCCCACGTTCTCCAGCGGATCCTTCAGGTCGATTTCCTTGGCCACCGTCACGCCGTCCTTGGTGATAGTGGGCGAACCGAACTTCTTTTCGATAACGACGTTCCGGCCCTTCGGCCCGAGCGTCGCCTTCACTGCGTCTGCCAGCGTGTTCACGCCGCGCAGAATCGCTTGCCGGGAATCCTCACCGTGCAGAATTTGCTTTGACATGCTTCTCTCCTAAATCGAAAGGATCAGTGTTCAGGGAACAGTGATCAGTTGGAATTCGTCGACGGGCGGGCCCAAGCGCAGTTTGCCCGTCCGGCCTGGTCTTACTTCTTGATGATGCCGAGGACTTCTTCCTCGCGCATAATCAGGTACTCTTCACCGTCGATCTTGATCTCGGTGCCCGAATACTTGCCGAACAGAATCTTGTCGCCGGCCTTCACGTCGAGAGGGAAGACCTTACCTTCGTCGTTCGACTTGCCTTTGCCAACGGAGATCACTTCGCCTTCCTGAGGCTTTTCCTTGGCGCTGTCGGGAATGATGATGCCCCCGCGAACCGTCTCCGTCTCTTCGAGGCGGCGAACGAGGATACGGTCATGAAGCGGAGTGAAGGTTGTCTTCACGGATGTTGCTGGCATAACTTCTCTTCTCCTTCACGCGCGGACTGGGTTGAGCCCCGGCCGCGATGTTGATTGATTTGTCCGAGAAAGAACTACTCGTATCGGAAGTGCCGCCCGGAACACTGAGCGGTGATGGCTTGGCAGTTCTGCCTTCGGTGCGCTAGCAGTCAAGCCTTCCAATTGCTAAAGATAGGCATCCACAATCCATTTGTCAAGTGGGCCCGTTTAAATATGAGTGTATTTTCATCAGATTTCTGGTGCATTGCGATATTAGACGAAGGCTCCCGAGAGCAACGAAGTCTCGTCATCTATAAATTGGTTGAACTCAACAGTCTAACTGCCGGATCGTACTTGTCTTATCTTTCTTAGCCCCGAGGGTCTTTCAGCCGTAAATCCGGTCCGGACGCTGGCAAATCGGCGGCTAGGGGGCAGCCTTCGCAACGTGGGGTCGTCGAGCAATGTGCCTTCCCAACCGCAACCGTCAGCGCATGGAACTCATTGAAGAGCCGCACTCGATTTTCGATTGGATCCTCAGCGAAGGCGTCGCACGTCAGTTGAACCAGAGCTGCGTAGGTTGCGCCATTGCTTCTTTGCCGAGGTTTGAGCAGCCCGTGCCGTTCCACGATGCGGTGCAGATAGGCATCTGCGACCGGCACCGTGTGACCGAGCGCATACAGCAGAATGGCATCGGCCGTTTCGTGGCCCACACCGGGCAGAGAGAGCAGGCGAGATCGCAAAGCCTTGGTCGGCGTTGCCGCGAGTCGATCGAGCGCGCCGCCGAACTCGGCGTCGAGCATTGCCACGAAGGCTTTAATGGCAAGGGCCTTTCTGGTGTAGAAGCCGGAGGGACGAATCAGTCCTTGCAGTCGGGCGAGCGAGAGGTCGCGCATGCCGTCGATCGACAACAAGCCCGCTGCCCGCAGATTCGCCAGCGAGCGCTCAACGGCCATCCATGATGTGTTTTGCGTGAGGTAAGCACCCAGGATGACTTCGAAAGCAGTTTTTGCCGGCCACCAGTGCTGCGGGCCGTAGGCCGCGGCCAGCCAGTCGTGCATGGTGCGCAAGCGCTGTGCGGGGCTGCGCGCGGCTCCGGTCTTCACAGCGATGGCTCCGAGCCGGGCGGCGATTGCAGCTGAATCTTCCACTCGAGAATGCGCGCCCGTGCCGCTGCAGCCTCGGCTTCAGGCACTTGGCCGGCATGCTTCAGGGAGATCGAAAGCGCCGTATGCGCCAGCGGGTCATTGGGCGTGAGGGCCGTGAGAGCCAGCGCTGCGGCAACGGACTGCTCAATCTGGTCGGCGTCGCGCAAGGCGCGCACCAGCCCGTGATGCCCTTCGAAGTTGGTTGCGTCTGCGGCGATCGCTTCGCGAAAGACCCTCGCCGCTTCGGCCGACTGCCCCGTTGCAAGCAGGTCCATGCCCTGTTGTGCGAGCGCAGCGGAACGTTGTGTTGGGATCGAGGCCATCGGCAGTTATTAGGATAAGGTCTGAATCGAGCCTCGTCACTTGCGGCCATGCTTGTGGTGAATTGTGGAGAAATGCCATGAAGAGTCATACCGAATACCTCGTCTTTGAAACAAAGAGGCGCCGCGAGATGGTGCATATCACCGATACGGTCGAAGCGATTGTGGGCCGGAGCGCTGTGCGAGACGGTCTGTGCTTTGTTTCGCCCATGCACATCACCGCTGCGGTCTGAAGCAGGTGGCACTCGAAAGTAACACTGCGGTGCAACCCGCCACAAGCGTCTCTCATTTACGTGCAGCCCGCCTTTCGGGCGTTGAGGCCGATCCAGCAACCGAGAATCTGACCCGCTGGACCGCATAGCTCCAGCTCATCGGTCGCCCGCCCAATCGCCGTGCGCACCCTCATTCACGAGAGCCAGCGAATGTATGCGGAGAGGCGTCAGCCCGCCACCGTCAACTCTTCTTCCAGTTGCTGCTTCTGGTAGAGGCTGGCGTAGTAGCCATCGAGAGCCAGCAATTCCTCATGCCGGCCAATCTCCATGATTCGGCCGTGATCGAGGACTGCGATCTGGTCTGCGCCGCGCACGGTCGAGACGCGGTGCGAGATGAGAATCGTTGTCGCGATCGCCGTGTACGCTCGCAGCCCGCTCAGAATGCGCTCTTCGGTGTAGGTGTCGACGTTTGCCAGGGCGTCGTCGAGGATGAGGATCGCCGGTCGCCGCAGCAGGGCGCGTGCGATAGCAGCGCGCTGTTTCTGACCGCCTGAAAGCGTGACGCCCCTTTCGCCAACCACAGTCTCAAAGCCCTGAGGGAACTCCTCGAACTCGCGCCGGATGTGCGCAGCTTCCGCTGCCTCGAGCATTTCCTCGGGACACGCGTCGGGAACCCCGAACTCAATGTTGCCGCGAATCGTCTCGCTGAAGAGGAATGTTTCCTGAGGAACCATTCCGATATTGCGGCGGAGAGACTCCAGCGGATAATCACGAATCGGGCGGCCGTCCAGGAGCAGGGATCCTGCCGGTGCCTCGTACATGCGCGAGATGAGGCTGACCAGTGTGGTCTTTCCCGACCCGGTCGGACCGACGATCGCAAAACTGGAGCCAGCGGGAATCTGCAGCGAGATATCATGCAGGACCTGCGTATTGCCGTAGCTAAAGTTGAGCTTGCGAAACTCGATGTCGCCGCCCAGGACCAGTCCGTATGATAGCGATGGGTCTGCCTGGCTGTCGTCGATAGCAGGCTTTGCTTGGAGCAGCGCATCGATGCGCTTCACCGACGCCGTGCCTCGCTGGAAGATGTTGACCACCCAGCCCACGGCGATGATTGGCCAGATGAGCAGGATCATGTAGGTATTGAAAGCGACAAACTGGCCCGGCGTGATGCGATGCGCGAGAGCCTCATGCCCGCCGACGAGAAGCGTGATGATCATCGAGACGCCGAGGATGAACTCGAGTGTGGGCCACAACATGCCCATCAGTTGCACAAGGCGCTGTGCCCGGGCGATGTACCGTCGGTTGAGCTTTTCAAAGAGGCCGACCTGCGATTCTTCCTGGGCGAAGGCCCGGACCAGCCGCGCGCCGGAGTAGTTTTCCTGGGCCTGTGCAGAGATCTCGGAGAAGCTCTCCTGGATGCGTTCGAAGCGGTCGTGAATCTTCCGGCCAAAGTACTGCACGAGAATGCTGGCCAGGGGCATGGGCGCCCAGGCAACCAAGGTCAGGTAGGGGCTGATGCGCAAGAGGAAGAACAGAGCCCCTACTGTGAAGAAGATCGTGTTCGCGCTGTACATGAGCGCCGGACCCAACAGCATGCGGACGGCGTTCAGGTCATTGGTCATGCGCGCCATAATATCGCCGGTACGGTAGTGCTCGTAGAATCCGGAGTCCTGGCGTTCAAGCTGGCGAAAGAGGTCGTTGCGCAAATCGAATTCGATCTCGCGCGAGATGCCGATGAGAATCCAACGCTGAGAGTATAGGAAGACGCCCTTCAGAAGGGCGATGCCGACCAGCAATCCCGCAATGACGAGCACCTGGCTTCGTGTGATGCCGTGTTCCAGGCCGTCGATGGCCTTTTCGATAACCAGGGGGAAGAAGACCCAGACAGCGTTCGTCGCGATACACGAGAGCGTGCCCCACACGTAGCCCCAGCGATAGCGGCGCATGTAACCGAACAGGGGAGCGAGGTCGCGAAGCATTCCTCTATTGTACGGATGGGCCCGGGCAGGCGCGGGCTGCGATCTAAGTTGGCGTGCGCAGCAGGAAGTACCCGCCGGTCAGGCCAAAGAGGACGTCGGGGCTCCATGCAGCGACAGCGGCTGGGAGATAGTTCACGTTCCCCATTGCCCCAAACAGGCCATCGATGACCCAATAGGCAAGCGCAATGGCGATGGCTACGGCGATGCCGGTCAGCGAGCCGCGGCGTCCCATCGTGAGGGCAAAGGGAATGGCGAGCACGGCCATGACCACGGCAATCAAGGGATACGCCAGCTTGTGCCACAGGGCGACACGTAGGCGCATCGTGTCGAAGCCGCTCTGGCGCAGGTCGCGAATGTAGCGATCGAGCTGGCCAAAATTCATCTCCTGCGACTGCTTGTTCTCCTTGGTGAAGTAGGAGGGCTCTTCATGAATCTCGGAGAAAGATGTGAATCTGAAGCTGCGATACTGCGACTGAGCCGGGCCATCGAAGTTGCATTGCCAACCATTCTGGAACGTCCAGCTTCCCTTGTGCGCATCCCAATAGACCCGAGACGCAAAGATGCGGCGCGCGAGAGCGAAGGTAGTGGGATTGAATTCGAAGACTGACAGGTTGGCAAATTCCTCCGCATTGGGATCGAAGAACTGGTAGTAGAAAATGCGGTTGGGTTCGCCGGAGTGCGGCTGGCCGAAGATCCACTTTTGTTCGGGATGCAGGAATGTCTGCGGCGGTCGGCCCTTGATGGTACTGCGCAGTGCTTCTTGCCTCCGGTTGGCCTGTGGAAGATAGTACTGATCGAATAGAAACAGGCCGACAGCGAGCACCGCAGAGATGCTGAGGATGGGGATCACAAGACGGTAGAGACTGATCCCCGTTGCCTTCATCGCCACGATCTCGCTGTTGCGGTTCAAGAGGCCGAAGGCAATCAGCACCGCAATCAGGATCGCGAGCGGCGTGATCTGGTAAAGCATGCTGGGAGTCAGATTCAGAAGATACTCCCCGACGACAGTCAGAGGAATGTGGTTGCGCAGGATGTCTCCGATCAGCTCGAAGAAGGTAAAGACCAGCATCAGAAGAACGAAGCCCATCAGCACAAGGAAAAACATCCCAAGGAATTCGCGCACCAGGTATTCGTCGAGAATGCGTGGAAAAGCGCCACGGCCGCCACGGCGAACCGACCGCGGCTGGATGCGATCCAGAAATCCCGAGAAGGCCAGGGCCTTTGGCTTGACGCTGAAATCGGGCAAACGTGCGGTCACTCGCGCGAGAGCGCTCAGGACGCGTCCGCCGGTGGCCATTTGCCATAACAAAAAGGAGCCCGCAGCCGCGAACACGATGTTGGCCAGCCAAACACCGAGAAAAGGCGAGAGCTTGCTTTGTCGCGCCAGAGAGAGGCCCGTATACGAGAGCACGTAATACACAATGACCAGCAGGAGCGTAAAAACGAAGCCCGAGCTCTTGCCGCCGCGTCGGGAGATGACACCAAGTGGAACGCCGACCAGCATCAGAACCAGACACGCGGCAGGATAGGAAAATCGGCTATGCAGCTCAATTTGGAAGCGCTTTGCATCGGCTCCGTGCGTTCGTTTTTCGAGCGCATCCATATGCATGGCGTAGATCGCCGTGTCCATGCGTCCAAGATGCACATCGCTCTGCTGAGTGAGCGGCAATGGTAAGTCGGTGCTCTGGAAGGTTGATACCTTGTACTGATCCGGCTGGCCCGCTATGGTGTCATACTCCGCTCCATCCCGCAGGCGCATCAGCAACTCCTGTGTCGAGTCGCTCACGACCGTCGCCGACGCGGCAGTCGTAACCAGCGGAGTGGTAGGGTCCGTGACGTCAGCCATAAAGACCCTATCCCAATTCGATGCGCCGGTCCCGGCGCGCACGTTCTGCACATAGAGCACGCGATTGCGGAAGTCCTCGTAGAATACGCGCGGCTGAATCTCGTATGAGGCTTGTTGTGTCTCGAGCGCCTGCTGCAAGTCGAGGATACCCTGATTGGCACGCGGCGCAACATAGATGGAGTTCAGCAGCCCGAGGACAGTGCCCGTCACGGCCACGATCGACGCAACGCGAACAAAGTAACCAATGCCCATGCCCGAGGCGCGCATGGCAACAATTTCGCTGTCGGCGGCGAGACGGCTGAGCCCGAGCAGGATTCCCACCAGAACTGCCATGGGTATCGTCACTTTGAAGGTGTTGGGAATGGTGAAGAGGAAGACCTCGAGTACGTCGGCCCAGGTTGAGCTGTTGCGAATGACCATCTCGAGGATGTGGTCGAGATCGCGCATGAAAAGGATGAACGTGAAGATCACGCAGCCGATCAGCGTATGAGAGAGGATCTCGCCAAGAATGTAACGAGTGAGAATGCGCACGGTGTGCTCTTCGGCTAGTTTAGCTTGCCGCCGTGCTTTCGAAAGAAACGAGCTTCCAGCGCCGCAGACGCAGGCTGTTCATCAATACGCTGACCGAACTGAGCGCCATCGCCGCTGCCGCAACCCACGGGCTGAGCAGGATATGAAAGGCGGGGTAGAGCAAGCCGGCGGCCAAGGGGATTCCGATGACGTTGTAGCAGGCAGCCCAAGCCAGATTCTCGCGCATGATGTTCAGGGTGTCGCGTGCCAATTCGTGGGCCATCACGACAGAAGTAGGCTGAGCACGCAGTAGAACGACGTGCCCGGCTTCCTGCGCAAGGTCGGTGCCCGATCCCATGGCCAGCCCCACGTCCGCCTGTGCCAGTGCCGCAGCGTCGTTGATGCCGTCTCCGACCATCGCCACACTCAAGCCCTCTTGCTGCAGGGACTGAATTCGAGCCAGTTTTTCACCCGGCGCAAGCCCTGCCTCGACCTCGTCGATGCCTGCCTGATTCGCGATGGGCGCCGAAGCAGCCGCAGAATCGCCGGTGAGCATGATGACACGCAGGCCGGCCCGGCGAAGGTGGGCTACTGATTCTGCGGCATCCGGGCGCAGCGTGTCGCGTACATCGAAACATCCTGCGGGCTGATCGTCGAGTGCGAAGAACAGGCGCGTCATGCCCGGCTTCACCGGCGGAAAGTAGTTCGGGGTCTTGGAGAACAGATCGCGGAAAAAGACCTCGTTCCCGACCATGCACTGGAAGTCATCGACCTTAGCGGTGACCCCGCGTCCCGGCAGGATCTGCACATGGCTCGCTGGCCTCCATGCGAGGCCGCGACTGCGCGCTGCGTCAACGATCGCATGCGCCAATGGATGGTTCGATTGCTCTTCAGTGGCTGCCGCGAGGCGAAGCAGTTCGTTCTCCTGATAGCCCACCAGCACCTGAATCGTCGCCAGCGCCGGTCGTCCCTCGGTAAGCGTTCCAGTTTTGTCCAGCACCATTACGTCCACGCTGGACAGCCGTTCGATGGTTTCCGCGCCCTTGAACAGGACGCCAAGCTGCGCCCCCCGTCCGACAGCAACGGTGATCGCAGCTGGAATTGCCAGCCCCATGGCGCAAGGGCAAGCGATGACAAGTACTGCAACCGAACAGGCAAGAGCCTGCTCGACCGAATGCGTTGCCACCGCCCAGATGCCGAATGTGAGCGTCGCCAAAGCGAGCACAGTGGGAACGAAGATCGCGCTGGTGCGATCGGCTAACTGCTCCATCGGGGCGCGCGAACTCTGCGCCTGTTCCACCATGCGGGTGATTT
The DNA here is from genome assembly GCA_964585715.1 of uncultured Occallatibacter sp. Classification (GTDB taxonomy): domain Bacteria; phylum Acidobacteriota; class Terriglobia; order Terriglobales; family Acidobacteriaceae; genus Telmatobacter. The sequence goes on along the minus strand of CAZPEZ010000001.1, from coordinate 105,574 downwards.
GGGCGAGCACCGTATCCTCGCCCAGCGATTGAGCGCGGCAAACGACGGCGCCATCGTAGTTCAAGGTCCCCGCAAATACCCGGTTGCCACGTTCGCGCACCAGCGCCGTCGACTCGCCGGTAAGCATTGACTCGTCCACGGTGGTCCGGCCGTCCACGATCTCCGCATCGACAGGGAAGCGCTCTCCGGGCAGAATCTTCACCAGATTGCCGAGCACAATCTCTCCCAGTGGAACGATCGCTTCGAGCCCTTCTTCGACCCGCCGCGCGGTCGACGGCTGAAAACGACTCAGCGAGTGCAATGCCTCCAGCGCACGACGCTTGGCGCGAGCTTCGAGCACCTTACCCAGCAGGAGAAAGCCGAGGATCAGCAGGACGGCGTCAAAGTAGACTTGCCGCCCGTTTCCGGGCAGGATCGTTGCAAAAGCCGAGTAAAGAAAGGCAGCTCCTGTGCCGAGGCTCACCAGCGAGTTCATGTTGGTGACACCGTGCTTCAGGCTGCGCGCTGCGCTCACAAAGATCGGGCGTCCGGCCCACACGAGGAGGAAGGCAGTTGGAAGGAGAAGTCCCCAGCGGATCAGATCATGGGGAATCTCGAAGAGCCATGGGATCTTGTGCATCAGAGCCCGATCGGCAAGGCTCATGTGCATGTCGAGCGGCATGGCCAAAAGCATTGCAATGACCCCGGATCCGATCATCACGGCTGCTCTCAGCGTGTGCTCAGCTTCCGTGGTGCGTTCGGTTGCCGCGTCAGATTCCGAGTCCTCCCGCTCGCCCAAATTCACGTCGTATCCGGCGCCGCGAATAGCTTGCACGAGCACTTGCTCATCCGCCAGGCGAGGGTCGAAGACCACTGTCGCCCGATTTGCCATCAGATCCACATGGGCGGATGCGACTCCCGAAGTCGATCGCAGCGCAGATTCCACATGGTGCTGGCAGGACGCGCACGTCATCCCAACCACCGGAAGCGCTATCGTTTCGGATGGAGTGTTCGCCATGGTCGACTTACTGCTCCAGATTTGCGGCATACCCAGCCTTGGCCAAGGCAGCAATCGCACGATCTACCGGAGGCGGTTCGACGGTGGAGCGAATCCGCGCAGCTCCAATCTGCACTTCGCGGACTTCGAGCCCCTCCCCGAGGTTCAACGCCTGTGTGACACGACGGACACACGAGCCACAGTGCATGCCCTCGACTCGAAGCGTGAATTCAGACAATTCGGCCCCCTGCCTTGTTTCGATGATACGCCAGGGCTGTGGTTGCAGAGGCGCTGCCAACTCTAGAGCACAATTACTATTGGATAAATATTGCGTTGCCCGAAACGGCGTAAAGTCAATGACATAGGAAGGTTGGAGGGGATGCAGAGAGAGTTTCCTGAAGTACCACTTTTGGGGGTGGGCGGGGTGGTCGTCCACGAGGGCCGGGTGCTCCTGGTGCAGCGCGGCCGCGAGCCACTCAAGGGCCAATGGTCCCTCCCTGGAGGGCTGCTCGAGGTCGGCGAATCCCTCGAATCAGGGGTGATCCGGGAAGTAGAAGAAGAAACCGGTTTACGTGTCCAGCCAGTCCAACTCATCGAGCTTCTCGACCGGATACACCGCGAAGGCGGCCGCGTCCGGTACCACTACGTCATTGCAGACTACCTTTGCCGGGTGACCGGAGGAGACCTGCGCGCCGCCTCCGACGCTGCCGCCGTTCGCTGGGTCGAACGGGCTGAGTGGAATAGCCACGGCGCGCTCGCTCTGGACCCGGTCACGGTCCGTGTCATCGAAGCTGCCTGGCAGCGCACCATGGCGCTAGCGGCCAAGGGGGACTTTTGACGCGCCGGCGCCTTTTCTGGATATTCGGACCCCTCCTCGTCCTCGCGCTTCTTGCCGTTGCCGGATTCCGAACCCGCCCGGTCGAGTTCTTCAATGCATACACCGAATCGAGGCTGCTGCTGTCGGGCGCCGAAACGCACACAGCTGCGGTGGCCGGCCATCGCGTCCACTACTACGCAATGGGTCCAGCTTCCGGTCCGCCGGTCGTCCTCGTCCACGGCCTCGGTGGCCGTTCCGAAGACTGGCGCAATCTGGCTCCGTATCTGGTGCGCGCCGGCTATCGCGTCTATCTGCCCGATCTCGTCGGCTATGGCCAAAGTGAGCAGCCATCCGGCTTCTCCTATTCGGTCGACGATGAGGCGGGTGTGGTCGTTGGCCTCTTCGACGTGCTCGGCCTGAAGCAGGTCGACCTGGGAGGTTGGTCGATGGGCGGCTGGATCGTGCAGCGTGTCGCTGCCGAACAACCGGACCGCGTGCGCAAGTTGATGCTCTTCGACAGCGCAGGGCTCCTTGTGAAGCCGGACTGGGACACGGGACTGTTCACACCCCGCAATGCATCGGAACTCGCCGAACTCGACGCGCTCCTGATGCCCCATCCGCCGGTTGTTCCCGATTTTGTCGCTCGGGATATCCTCCGTCTCTCGAATCACAACGCCTGGGTGATCCACCGGGCACTCGCGACCATGCTGACTGGACGCGACGCGACAGACAGCCTGCTGGCCCAGCTGAGAATGCCGGTGCTGATCGTGTGGGGGCAGGTCGATCGCATCACTCCCCTCAGCGAAGGGGAAACCATGCACAAGCTGATTCCGCAGTCGCAGCTCGACTTGATTCCAGACTGCGGCCATCTGGCACCCAGCATGTGCGCACGGCAGATCGGGCCTGGTCTGGTCGCCTTTCTGCACTGAAAGCGAAAGCTCCCCATGCACTCCCTCCGTTCATGTCACTATCCCTGCGTTTTGTCACAAAGTGCCGATCGCCGATCGAAAGCTTTGTATGTCACCGGTAGAATTCTGTTCTCCATGCACGTTCTTGCGCCATTAACTGCCCGCTCGCACCAATACCTGCATCCCCGCTTGAATCTTTGAGGAGGCTCATGAAAAGACAGCCCGCCGGTATCTACGGCATTGTTCTGTTCGCCGTTGCTGTGCTTCAGCCGATCTTGCTCTGTGCCGAGGTCCAAGAGACCTCTGCGCCGTCATCTCCACTTCCCGCCGCGCAAGTCTTTGCTCCGGGAGTGATCTCGGGCCCCGCGAATGAGGGCGCGCCAACGTTCTCGCCTGACGGCAAGGAGCTCTTTTTCACTCGCAGTGCCACGCGCTGGTCTATCATTCTCGAGTCGCACAAGCAGGAGGATGGTGCATGGTCCAAACCTTTGGTGGCGTCCTTCTCCGGCGAATGGTCCGATGCGTCACCAGCGTTTTCACCCGATGGATCCTATCTGATCTTTGTCTCGGTTCGCCCTGCCTCGACCGCCGGTGCGCCTTCCGGCAGCGCAGCGCGGCAGGTTGAATCCCACATCTGGCGTGTCGACCGCACCAGCAGTGGATGGAGCGCACCGGCCGAACTTCCTGAAGCTGTGAATTGTTTCCCTCGGATCTTTCGCCCGAGCGTGACTTCCGATGGGACTGTCTACTTTACAGCGACGGTCAACGGTAAGAACCTCGGCTTATATCGGGCTGCGCACCGCGATGGAGCATTTGTGAGAGCTGAGCCTCTTCCTTTCAGCGACGGCAGTGTCAAAGATGTCGACCCCGAGATTGCGCCCGATCAATCCTTCATGATCTTGAGCAGCAGGCGCACCTTTCCCGGTGACGATCAGCACGAGCATCTCTTCATCGTTCGCAACAGGCAGGGCCAGTGGAGTTCCCCTGAGCCCATACGCTATGCCGACGATGGTAGCGAGGACAACGATCCCAGGTCTCGGGCCTGATCAGCGAACCGTCTACTACAGCAGCGATCGCACGGCTCCAGTGCACTTTCCCAGAACCCATCCGCAGGCAATCGAGGATACCGAACGCCTCAACCAATGGGATAACAGCAACTCGAATATCTGGATGATCCCACTCGGCAAATCTTGAACAAATCGTAATGGCAGAATGGAACGAACCCCAAAGTGACGTTGTTACACCCGAGCATGTGCGGAGCGCAAATCGGGCCTGGCTTGGTTGCGTTTCTGCACTAAGACGGCGAAACCTCCGGACCAGCGCCGAAGGTCTCTGTCGCTCTGTAGGTTCCGGTCCGCACTGCTCTGGGTGCCCCCGGTCTCGCTTCTGAGACCGGGGAAGGCACTCTCGTTTCAAAACGCGGCGGACGAGTCAATTACACCCCGATCACGTCGCAGAGCTCCTTCACCGCTGCAGCGCTTTTCTTCAGTCCGGCATCTTCTTCGGGGGTGAGCTTAATCTCGATGATTTTTTCGAGGCCGGCCGCGCCCAGCTTGCAGGGCACGCCGATATAGAAGCCATCAATACCGTACTCGCCCTGCAAATACGCAGCGCAGGGAAGAATCTTCTTCTTGTCTTTCAGAATGGCTTCGACCATCTCGACCGTCGCCGCCGACGGAGCATAGTAGGCGCTGCCGGTCTTCAGGTACTTCACAATCTCGGCGCCGCCGTCACGGGTGCGCTGCACAATCTCTGCGAGCCGATCGGGTGCAATGAGCTCAGTGATGGGGATGCCGGCGACTGTCGAGTAGCGGGGAAGTGGAACCATGGTGTCGCCGTGGCCGCCGAGCACAAACGCAGTCACATTTTCGACACTCACATTCAGCTCAGCAGCGATGAATGTCCGGAAGCGCGCCGAGTCAAGCACCCCGGCCATGCCGATGACGCGCTCACGGTTAAACCCGGCCTGACGATACGCCGCCTGCGCCATGGCGTCCAATGGATTGGACACGATGATCAGAATGCACTCCGGCGACTGGGCCACGACCTTCGCCACCACGTCCGACATGATCTTGAAGTTGGTGTGCAGCAGGTCGTCGCGGCTCATCCCCGGCTTGCGAGGAATGCCGGCCGTAATCACCACGATGTCGGAGTGCGCCGTGGCGGCGTAGTCGTTCGAGCCCGTCACCTGCACGTCGCGCTTCTCAATGGGCATAGCTTCGAGCAGGTCGAGCGCCTTGCCTTGCGGCACTCCCTCGACTACGTCAACCAGAACAACATCGGCCAGTTCCTTGGCCGCAATCCAGTGCGCAGCCGTGGCTCCCACGTTGCCCGCACCGACAATGCTGACTTTCTTCCGCATTCTTCTTCTCCCTAGTCCCTGGTCCCTGCCCGTTACATATTTCCAATGATTCTCGTCGCAAACTCGCTCGTCCCGACCTTGGTCGCCCCGGCGGTCTGCCGCTCGAAGTCGTACGTCACAAACTTCTGCAGAATCGTCTTCTCCATCGCCGTCTCGATCAGCTTGGCCGCTTCCTTCCAGCCGATAAACTCGAGCAGCATTACGCCGGAGAGAATCACCGATCCCGGATTGATGACATCCTTATCGGCATACTTCGGCGCAGTTCCGTGCGTCGCCTCGAATACCGCATAGCCATCGCCAATATTGGCGCCGGGCGCGATCCCCAGCCCGCCCACCTGCGCTGCGGCCGCGTCAGAAATGTAGTCGCCGTTCAGATTTGTGGTGGCCAGAATGCTGTAGTCCGATGGGCGAATGATGATCTGCTGAAAGATCGAGTCGGCGATACGGTCGTTGACCAATATCTTCGACTTCCACGCCCCATTGCCATGCGACGTGCCGATCGCGTCGAGCACCCCCTTCACTTCGGCGTAGACCTCGTCGCGGAAGCTCGGTGGCGCGAACTCCAGCCCGGGCTCGATCAGCGCTGCATTCTGCTCCACGGTGAGGCCGGGTTTGGCATCGAGGTTGCCCAGGATCCAGCTCTCGCGTTCCGTGACGGTCTGATCGCGGAACTCCTGCGTGGCGACCTCGTAGCCCCACTCCCGGAAGGCGCCTTCGGTGAACTTCTGAATATTGCCTTTGTGCACCAGCGTGACCGTCTTGCGGCCCGACTCGAGCGCGTGCCGAATCGCATACCGGACAAGTCTCTTCGTCCCAAAGATCGAGATCGGCTTGATACCGACGCCCGAATCCTCGCGGACGCGCTTCTTCGTCTTGCCCAGCATCTCTTCGTTGAGAAACTTGATCAACTTGGCGGCATCGTCCGTACCCTGCTTGAATTCGACACCCGAGTACACGTCCTCGGTGTTCTCACGGAAGATGATGATATTCACCAGCTCGGGCTTCTTCACCGGGCTGGGTACGCCCTGGTAGTACTTCACCGGCCGTACGCAGGCGTAGAGGTCCATGATCTGCCGCAGCGCCACGTTAAGCGAGCGGATGCCGCCGCCAACAGGAGTAGTCAGCGGTCCTTTAATCGACACGCGCAAATCGGTTGCCGCCTTGACCGAATCGTCCGGCAGCCAGTTCTTGAACTGCCGATAAGCCTTTTCGCCCGCAAAAATCTCGAACCACTTGATGCTGCGCTTGCCACCGTACGCCATTGCGACCGCGGCGTCGAAGACACGCTGCGAGGCCTTCCAGATGTCGCGTCCGGTCCCGTCACCTTCAATAAAAGGAATGATGGGGTTGTCTGGGACTGTGTATTGGCCGTTGGAGTATTCGATGGCCGCGCCGTCTGTGGGCAACTCCAGCCCGTTATAGGTTTTCTGCATTGGTTCGAGATCGTCCCTTTCCTCTCTACCTTTGCAGAATAAGGCCAGAGTCGGCAAATCGGGCAACCGCGCAGGGGCGTTGGCGCAAGAGAGGATCGCGAAGGCGTGGCCCAATTGGCCTGGAAGTCAGGCTACTGCTGCATCTGCCGAATGCCGTCGCTGTCGAACCGCGGAATGCCGAAGTGCCCACGCAGACGAAGAAGGTCGATCGGATTCAGGTTGCCCGCCACCGTGACCAGGGTCAGGCTCTTCGGCGTCTCCGCCAAAATCACCGCGCCGCGCACATTGACGCCGTCCATGACCACCCATACATCGGTGATTTCGTCGTGGACCGGCCCCCCGGTTCTGCCCGTGGTCACGAGATGCTTCCAACCGCGCAGATGGTAAGCTGCCCGAATCGACTCTACAGCGTTCTCGTCTGGGATGCCCGTCTCGGGGAAGCGCATGGTGTGTACGCTGACCCCGTCGAGCTTCCGGATCGTCTGCAGATCCTCGACATCCGAATCGGGCAAGATGGCCGCAGCCGCACTCAGAAGATTGCGATCGAGCGTGAAACTCGATTTCACCGCAGCCTGCCTGCTCAGCTCATCCAGTGCTGGTGGCGTCCATTCCAGTGGAACGGGAGAGAGTGTTTTTGCATTGCCCGCAGGTCCGGCCGAGTTGCCCTGCGCTGCGGCCTGCACGGCAACCGCGCCCGTTTGCTGCGCGATCGCCTGAGCAACCGGCAGCCCTACGCAAGACGCAATAATGCCAGCAAGGAGGATCTTCATATCTACCTAAACTCGGGCTGCGGGAAAAAGTTACGGTGGACCGTCGGCGCTTTGCAGGATGGAAACCTGCGGAACCAAATCCGACCCTGAGCGCTCCCGTTGCCCGAAACCGAGAACGGATTTGTGCCGATCGTGAACGCGCGATGAAATCCGTCACGAAGCTGTTGCAACACGGCAAGATGCGATAGACTCATGCGGGAGCGATTTGAAATCGCTCACCGTTGAACCCCACGGAGGACACATAGAAATTGGGAAAGAGCATGGTCCCAAAGAAGATTTTCTTTACCAAGGGAGTAGGTAAGCACAAAGAGCGTTTGACCTCATTTGAGCTGGCCCTCCGTGACGCGGGCATCGCCTCGCAGAACCTGGTGCGCGTCTCGTCGATCTTTCCTCCACAATGCAAGGTCATCGGGCGCAAAGAAGGCCTGAAGTATCTGGATCACGGTGAAGTCGTCTTCGCGGTGATCGCGGAGAATTCGACGCGCGAGCCGCACCGTCTGGTGGTTTCAAGCATCGGCGTAGCCATTCCGGCCGACCGCGATACCTACGGCTATCTCAGCGAGCACCATAGTTTCGGCGAGACCGAGGAGCAGGCAGGCGAGTACGCCGAAGAGCTGGCTGCCGAAATGCTCGCCACCACACTGGATGTGGAGTTCGACTCCGACAAAAGCTGGGACGAGAAGAAAGAGATCTATCGCATCTCGAACAAGATTGTCCGCACCAGCAACATCACCCAGTCGGCTGTCGGCGACAAGCGCGGCCTCTGGACGACGACGATTGCGGCAGCCGTGCTGATTCTCGAAACTTAGAGCGTCGCCCCGCATCTTTACCTGAGGCCAATCCCGCATGCGCGGGGTTGGCCTCGCTGCGTAGGTCTGGAGGCAAACGGCCAGGATGATGGATAAGCGTAAGTACAAAGTTGGGCTGGTGCAGATGCGGATGGGGCCCGATCCCGAGGCGAACTTTGCCTCGGCCATCGAGCATGTGCGCGAAGCCGCGCGCCGGGGAGCGAACATCGTCTGCCTGCCTGAACTCTTCCGCGCGCAGTACTTCTGCCAGCGCGAAGATCTGCGTCTGTTTGATCTGGCCGAGCCCATTCCCGGCCCATCGACGGCTAAGCTGGGCGAGGTGGCCCGCGAATCGCGAATCGTCATCGTCGCCTCGCTCTTTGAACGCCGTGCGCCGGGTCTCTACCACAACACCGCTGTGACCCTGGGGCCAGACGGAAAGATCATCAGTGTCTATCGCAAGATGCACATCCCCGACGACCCGCTCTACTACGAGAAGTACTACTTCACGCCGGGTGATCTCGGATTCAAGGCCGTCGATACGTCGTTTGGCCGTGTGGGCACGCTCGTCTGCTGGGATCAGTGGTATCCCGAGGGTGCACGCCTCACTGCCCTGCAGGGGGCGGAAGTCCTTTTCTATCCGACCGCGATCGGCTGGCACCCCGCCGAGAAAGCTGAGTTCGGCACGGCGCAATATGAGGCATGGCAGACCATCCAGCGTTCGCACGCCATTGCCAACGGCGTCTATGTGGCCGGCGTCAACCGCGTGGGACAAGAGAATGGCGATGTGCTCGGCAATCGCGCCGAAGGACCGGGACTTGAGTTCTGGGGCGGCAGCTTCCTGTCCGATCCTTTTGGCCGCATCGTTGCCAAGGCGTCGCACGATGCCGAAGAGGTTTTGATCGGCGAGATCGACGTGGCGTTGATTGAGGAGACGCGCCGCAACTGGCCGTTTCTCCGCGATCGCCGCATCGACGCCTACGCGTCGATCACCCAGCGGTTTCTCGACACCGCGCATCCCTGGGCTGCCGACGGAGATCCAAAATAGCGATGTTCGCAAGCTCGCCTGAACAGACGCCGCACGCTCTCGGCTTCCGGATGCCCGCGGAGTGGGAGCTGCACGAAGCCACGTGGCTCTCCTGGCCGCACAATCGCGAAGACTGGCCCGGCAAGTTCCAGCCCATTCCGTGGGTCTACGCCGAGATCGTTCGCTTGCTTGCCGCGCGCGAGAGGGTCCACATCCTCGTCCAGGACGCCAAGGCCGAAAGGCTCGCTACGGGGATACTGAAGCGCGCCGGAGCAACCCTCGCGCAGGTCGTCTTTCACCAGTGGCCCACAGATCGCGTCTGGACTCGCGACTCCGGCCCCATCTTCGTCCGCAATGCGCAGGGCCAAGTCGCAATCACCAACTGGCACTTCAATGCCTGGGCCAAATACGATAACTGGCATCTCGACGACCAGGTCCCGGACCGTGTGGCGGAGACGCTCGGCCTGCCACAATGGCAGCCGATGATCGAGGTGGCCGGTGTGCCGCGCCGTCTGGTCCTCGAAGGCGGGTCCATCGATACGAATGGCCACGGCACTCTGCTCGCGACCGAGGAATGCCTGCTCAGCGACGTTCAGCAGCGCAATCCTGGCGTCAGCCGTGAGCAGTTGGAGCAGGCCTTCTACGACTATCTCGGTATTGAGCAGACGATCTGGCTCGGTCGCGGCGTCACCGGCGACGATACCCACGGCCACGTCGACGACATCAGCCGCTTCGTCGGGCCGGACACGATTCTTACTGCGATCGAGCCCGACATAAGAGACCCCAACCAAGAACCGCTTGCCGAAAACCTTAAAGGCTTGAAGGCCGCGCGGACGCCGGACGGCAAGCAGTTCACGGTGGTCGAACTTCCACTCCCGCGCCCGGTCGTCTTTCGCCGCCAGCGTCTGCCAGCAAGCTATGCCAATTTTTATCTGGCGAATGGGCTGGTGCTGATGCCGACCTTCCACGATCCCAACGACCGCATTGCACTGAACATCCTGGCTCAGGTCTTTCCCGACCGAGAGGTCATCGGCATCCACAGCGTCGATCTCATCTGGGGCCTCGGCGCGCTGCACTGCATGACGCAACAGCAGCCTGCAGCGATAGCATCGAACGCATGATTTCGGACCTCGAAGCCATGGAAGCGGCGCTTTCCGAAGCGCGCGCCGCAGGCCAAGCGGGCGAAGTGCCCATCGGTGCGGTCGTTGTGCAGGACGGCACGATCCTCGCGCGCGGCCAGAACCGCGTCATGCGCGACAACGATCCCACGGCGCACGCCGAGATCGTATGCCTCCGCAAGGCAGCAAGGACGATGGAAAATTACCGGCTGACCGGATGCACGCTTTTCGTTACCCTCGAGCCGTGCGCCATGTGCGCCGGAGCCATGATCCATGCGCGGCTCGACCGGCTCGTCTTCGCCGCAGCGGACCCGAAAGCTGGCGCCTGCGGTTCAGTTCTCTCCGTCCTCAATCATCCCCAGCTCAACCACAAAATGGCCGTGGAGCAGGGAATTCTCGCCGATGAATCCGCAGAGTTACTCCGCGGTTTCTTCCGCGAACGGCGTTAGCTCCTCGTGAGCGCCCGAATCCGCTCCGCCTGGTCCGCCCACTTGGCGATAAGTTCCGCAGCCGGAGCATTGCGATAGTCGGCGTAGTCGAATCCCGGCGTCACCGTACAACCCAGCAGCGCAACCTTTCCACTTCCAATGAGTCGCGTCCCCTGCCACACGCCAGCCGGAACGATGAGCTGGACCCGCTGTCCGGCCAGTAAATCCGATCCAAGCGTCAAAACGGCGGAGCCGCCGTCGGGCAACAGCTGCAGCATCTCCACAGGATCACCGAGATAGAAGTGGAAGATCTCGTCGGAGTCGAGAAGGTGCATCTCCGAAAACGTTCCTGGCTCAAGCAGGTAGTAGATCGCCGTGCTCTGTGCCCGCACGCCGCGGGGCAGTTCGATCGATCCGGTTGACGTGTAGGTGCGCCGGAACGAGCCTCCCTCAATGGGATGCGGTTCCAATTTGAGTAGGCTTTTGATCTCTTCCGCAGTCATGTTGCCTCGATCCTGCCAGCGCCAAACGTTAGAATAAGGTATGGACGTCCGGGTCTACACGGCTGCGTGGTGCCGCGATTGCAGAGCAGCCAAGCAATTCCTCGATTCCCACGGAATCGCCTACACCGAGATCAACATCGACATCGATTCAGCGGCCTCGGACGAAGTGATTCGCCGCGCAGGCAAACGGGCCATCCCGCAGTTGGTGATCGACGGACAGTGGTTTCAGCCGTACAAACCGGGTTGCGGGCTGCTGTACGATGAGCTGCAAAAGCGCCTCGGAATCCGGCAGTTCTGACCCCGCTGCCTCGTACAATCAAAGGTTGGCCATCCCCAGCAACCAAGTCTTTGCCTGGAGCTCGACCTTGATCGAACGTTATACGCGCCCGGCGATGGGGCGCATCTGGACCGAAGAGAACAAATACACCTGCTGGCTTAAAGTCGAGTCAGCGGGCAGCGCCGTACTTGCCGAGGACGGCGTCGTTCCCAGGGACGCAGCAGAAGCCATCGCAACCAAGGCGAGCTTTTCCGTCAATCGCATCCAAGAGATCGAGGCCGAAGTAAAACACGACGTCATCGCCTTCACCACTGCCGTGGCGCAGACTCTGAAAGATCAAGGGCTCGGAGAGCAGTCCCGCTGGCTCCACTACGGCCTGACCTCCAATGACGTCGTCGATACTGCCCAGGCGCTTCAAGTAAAGGAAGCCTCAAATCTGATCCGAGAAGGACTGACCGCACTGCTGGCGGTGCTCAAACGCCGCGCCCTCGAATTCAAGCACACGGCGACCATCGGCCGCACGCACGGCATTCACGCCGAGCCCACGACTTTCGGCCTCAAAATCCTGAACTGGTATGCGGAGATGGAGCGCAACCTCACCCGTTTCGACGCCGCAGCCGAGGACATGCGCGTCGGCAAGCTCTCGGGCGCTGTGGGCACCTTCGGCCATCTGAAGCCGGAGCACGAAGAGCGCATCTGCGCTGCGCTCGGCCTGAAGCCGGCGCCTGTGGCCACGCAGGTCATCCAGCGTGACCGCCACGCAGCCTACATTTCCACGCTGGCGTTGATCGGCAGCACACTCGACAAGATCGCTGTCGAAGTACGGCATCTGCAGCGAACCGAGGTGCGCGAGGCACAGGAGTACTTCAGCGAAAGGCAGAAGGGCTCCTCGGCGATGCCGCATAAAAAGAACCCGATTACAAGCGAACAAATCAGCGGGCTGGCACGCGTCTTGCGGGGCAACGCACAGGCCGCGTTCGAGAACGTTCCGCTCTGGCATGAGCGCGATATCTCGCACTCTTCTGTCGAGCGCGTCATCTTCCCGGATTCGACGATCCTGGTCGACTATCTGCTGGCCAAGACAACGGATCTCATCGATCGCCTGCTGGTCTACCCGGATCGCATGAGGAGGAACCTCGAATCGACAGGCGGACTGATCTTTTCGGGTCAGCTGCTGCTCGACCTCGCCGAAGCCGGCATGTTGCGTGAAGACGCATATCGTTTGGTCCAGTCCCACGCCATGCGTGCCTGGAAGGAAGATCGCGTGTTTCGCGACGAGGTGGCGAACGATCCGGAAATTACGAAGCTGCTGAGCTCGGAGAAGCTGACCAAGACCTTCGACTACACACGACAACTCGGCAACGTCGAAGCGATCTTCAGGCGAGTACTGGGCCCAACTGCGTGAATCTCACCCTCGCCATCACCGGTGCGTCTGGTGCGGTTTTCGGTCGCGAGGCGCTTCGTGCCCTGGAATCGGACGCGCGCGTCACACGCGTGCACTTTGTCGCTTCGGAGAATTCGTTGCGCGTGATTGCCGAAGAGCTGGGCCTCTCGGGCCGCAACGAACTGGTCGAGAAGCTGCTCGGCACGAAGCCGGCGAAGACGGTGCTGCTATCGGATGCCGATGTCGGCGCCGCCATCGCCAGTGGTAGCCATCCTTCCGATGGCATGATCGTTCTGCCCTGCTCGATGGGGACACTTGCTCATATTGCCCACGGGTTTGCCGATTCGCTGATCGCGCGCGCTGCCGACGTCGCGCTTAAGGAACGCCAGCCGCTGATCCTGTGCATTCGCGAGACGCCCTTCAACCGCATCCATCTCCGCAACATGGTGCTCGCCGCTGAGGCTGGGGCGACGATCTTTCCCGTCATCCCCGCGTTCTACAATCATCCCGTCGATTCCGACGAGATGGCCAAGCAGTTCGTCTTCCGCGTACTGGCGCACATCGGACTGCCGCAGCCCGGCGCCTACGTTTGGAAGGCGGACGAATGAGCGGCCGCGGCGGGGCGACGCACTTCATCTTCTGGTCAGCCGCTCGAGGCTGAAGTGTCTTTCACTTTGCGTTGAGCTTATCCGCGTGCGCGAAGCAGCTGCGGCGGAGCCGTCGCCGTCTTCTCGGCCAGGTAGCGATCGACAGCAGCCGCGGCTTTGCGTCCCTCGGAGATGGCCCATACGACCAGCGATTGGCCGCGCCGCATGTCGCCGGCAGCAAAGATGCCATCGACTGAGGACATGTAGTCAGTCGTCGCCACGTTGCCGCGTGCATCGACAGCCACCCCGAGCTGCTCGATCATGCCGTTCTTGACTGGGCCGAGGAAGCCCATTGCGAGCAGCACGAGATCGACATCGAGCGTGAACTCGGAGCCTGAAATCGCTTCGAACTTCGGCGGCGGGCCGACGCGCAGCGCATGGAGCTGCTTCACGTTGCCGTGCTCGTCGCCGGTGAATTTGGCGCTGTTGATGCTCCAGTCGCGTATGCCGCCCTCTTCGTGCGCGCTTTCCGTACGCAGCTGCAGCGGCCACAACGGCCACGGAGTCGACGCAGCGCGCTCTGAAGGAGGTTTCGGCATGATCTCGAACTGGTGCACGCTCTTTGCGCCCTGGCGATGGCTAGTGCCCAGGCAGTCTGCACCTGTGTCGCCGCCGCCGATGATGAGTACGTTCTTGCCCTTGGCGCAGATTGAAGCATCCGGGTCGATGAAGTCGCCTTCATTGCGGCGGTTCTGCTGGGGCAGAAACTCCATCGCGAAGTGAATGCCTTTGAACTCGCGGCCGGGAATCGGCAGATCGCGCGGCTGCTCGGCGCCGCCGCAAAGGAGGACGGCGTCGTAGTGCTCGCTGAGTGCTTCGATTGGCACGTTGACCCCGACATGGGCGTTGGTAAGGAACGTTACGCCTTCAGCGCGCATCTGGTCGACGCGGCGGTCAATCACATGTTTTTCGAGCTTGAAGTTCGGGATGCCGTAGCGTAGCAAACCGCCGATGCGATCGTTCTTCTCGAAGACTGTGACGGAATGGCCGGCACGTCGCAACTGTTGCGCGGCAGCGAGACCCGAAGGCCCGCTGCCCACCACGGCGACACGTTTGCCAGTGTTTTGCTCCGGCGGCTCCGGATGAATCCAGCCCTCGGCCCACGCGCGCTCCACGATACTCTTCTCGATCAGTTTGATCGAGACAGGCGGCGAGGTGATGCCGAGGACGCACGAGGCCTCGCACGGAGCAGGGCAGATGCGGCCGGTGAACTCGGGAAAGTTATTGGTCGCGTGCAGGCGGCGAATCGCATTTTGCCAACGGCCGTTGTAGACCAGGTCGTTCCAGTCGGGGATGAGGTTGTTGACCGGACAGCCGGTGTGGCAGAAGGGAACGCCACAGTCCATGCAGCGGGCGCCCTGCTCGCGCTGCTTCTCCTCAGGGAACGGCTCGTAGATCTCGAACCAGTCCTTGATGCGCTCATCGGGCGCGCGGCGCGCCGGCTGTTCGCGCTCGATTTCGAGAAAGCCCGTGACCTTACCCATAATGAACCTCCGCGGTTGCCGTCTCCACGGACGGAGCGCCGGGCGGCGCATAGATGGATTCGACGCGTGGCACTCCGAGCACGCGCTTGTACTCATGGGGGAAGACCTTAATAAATCGCTGCTGGGCGTCGGCCCAGTGTTCGAGGATCCATGCGGCGCGCGGGCTGCCGGTCAGGTCGCGATGGCGCTCGAGCAGGCCGCGCACTTCAGTGACGTCCTGGTCGAGTTCGAGAGGCTCGAGGTCGACGCTGGTCTTGTTGCAGCGGCGCGAGGAGAAGTCGCCTTGATCGTCATAGACAAAGGCGCGTCCGCCGCTCATGCCTGCGGCAAAGTTGCGGCCCGTGGTGCCGATGACGACGACGCGGCCGTTGGTCATGTACTCGCAGCCATGATCGCCGACGCCTTCGACCACCGCGGTCGCACCTGAATTGCGGACGGCGAAGCGCTCGCCGGCGATGCCGTTCAGGAAAGCTTCGCCGCTGGTGGCGCCGTACAAAACCACGTTGCCGACTAGGATGCTTTCTTCGGGCAGGAAGAACGAAGCCTTCGGGGGATAAGCGATGATGCGTCCGCCGGAGAGCCCTTTGCCGAGATAGTCGTTGGAGTCGCCTTCGAGTTCGAGCGTAACTCCGGTCGGAACGAATGCGCCGAAGCTTTGGCCCGCTGAGCCGGCGAACTTGAAGTGGATCGTGTTGTCGGGGAGACCTGCTGAGCCGTGGCGGCGCGCGATCTGGCCGCCCAGCATCGCGCCCACGGTGCGGTGCACGTTGCGGATGGCGAAGCTGCCGGTGACCGGTGTCTTCGATTCGAGAGCCGGCGCAGCGGCGGCAATCAACGCGTGGTCGAGTGCCTGGTCAAGACCGTGATCCTGCGGCTGCACCTTGCGGCGCGCGACGCGGGAAGGCACTGTCGGCACATAGAGAATGGCCGAAAGGTCGATGCCCTTGGCCTTCCAGTGGGCATCGGCGATCGCGGCGTCGATCTTGTCGACCCGGCCCACCATCTCATCGACAGTGCGGAAGCCAAGTTTGGCCATATGTTGCCGCATCTGTTCGGCGAGGAAGAAGAAGAAGTTGATCACGTGTTCGGGCTGGCCCTGGAAACGCGCACGCAGCACCGGATCCTGGGTGGCAATTCCGACTGAGCACGTGTTGAGGTGGCACTTACGCATCATGATGCAACCCATCGTGATCAGCGGAGTTGTCGCAAAGCCGAACTCTTCGGCGCCGAGCAGAGCGGCGATCACCACATCGCGGCCCGTTTGCAGCTTGCCGTCGGTTTGTACGCGAATGCGTCCCCGCAGGTCGTTCAGCAGCAGAACCTGCTGCGTTTCCGCAAGTCCCAACTCCCAGGGCAGGCCCGCATGCTTGATCGAACTGAGCGGTGACGCGCCTGTGCCGCCCGTGTCGCCCGAGATGAGTACCACGTCAGCATGAGCTTTGGACACGCCGGCGGCGACGGTTCCGACTCCAACCTCGGAGACCAGCTTGACCGCGATGCGCGCCTGCGGATTTACGTTCTTCAGGTCGTAGATCAGCTGGGCCAGATCTTCGATCGAGTAGATGTCGTGATGCGGCGGTGGCGAGATAAGGCCCACGCCCGGGATCGAGTGGCGGGTCCTGGCGATGACCTCGTCGACCTTGTGGCCGGGCAGCTGGCCGCCTTCACCCGGCTTCGCGCCCTGCGCCATCTTGATCTGCAACTCGTCGGCGTTGACCAGATAGTTCGTCGTTACACCGAAACGGCCGCTGGCCACCTGCTTTACGGCGCTCCGGCGCAGATCGCCGTTCGCATCGCGCTTGAAACGCTCTTCGTCTTCGCCGCCTTCGCCGGTATTCGACATGCCGCCAAGGCGGTTCATTGCGATGGCCAGCGTCTCGTGCGCTTCTTTGCTGATGGAGCCGTAACTCATGGCGCCTGTTGTGAAGCGCTTCACGATCTCCTTGGCCGGCTCGACTTCTTCGATCGGGATCGGCTCCTCGGCGTACTTCAACTTGAAGAGGCCGCGCAGCGTGCAGAGAGTCCGATTCTGGCTGTCGATCAGGTCGGTGTACTCCTGGAATGTGGCTGGATTGTTTTGCCGCACCGCATGTTGCAGCTTGCTGATGGTCTGTGGATTGAGCAGGTGATACTCGCCGCCTTCGCGGTATTGATAGTGTCCGCCGACGACCAGCTCGGTTTCAGACTCAGTCAGCGGCTGGAAGGCGTGCGCGTGTTTCATCTGTGCTTCGCGTGCCAGAACGCCGAGCCCGACACCTTCGATGCGCGATGCGGTGCCTGAGAAGTAGGCGTCAACCAGCGATTGATTCAGTCCGACCGCTTCAAAGACCTGCGCTCCACGATAGCTCTGCAGCGTGCTGATGCCCATCTTGGAAAAGGTCTTGAGCAGACCCTTGTTGATGGCCTTGATGAAATTTTTCTCTGCATGATTGCCGGTGATGTTGTGCGGCAACAGGCCGCGCCGTTTCATGTCGTGCAGGGACTCGAACGCGAGGTATGGATTGATAGCGCTCGCGCCGTAGCCGATGAGGAGCGCAAAGTGCATCACTTCGCGCGGCTCGCCGCTCTCGATGATGAGCGCGACCTGAGTGCGGGTCTTCTCGCGCACCAGCCGGTTGTGCACCGCTGCCATGGCCAGCAGGCTGGGGATCGGCGCATAGGTCGGGTCGACCCCTCGATCCGAAAGAATGAGCAGCGTGTAGCCCGAGGCCACCGCGAACGACGCACGATTCCCGAGGTCGTCCAAGGCGTGCTTCAGGCCCTTCTCTCCGTCTTCCGCTCGGAACAGCGTGGGCAGCGTCGTGGCCAGCAGGTCGCCCGACGAAACACGACGCAGTTTTTCCAGATCGCGATTGGTCAGCAGTGGATGCGGCAACTTCAGCGTGTGACAGTTGTCCGGGGCTTCATCGAGAATGTTGCGCTCGGTGCCGATGTAGCTGATGAGCGACATCACCAGCTCTTCGCGGATCGGATCGATGGGTGGATTCGTGACCTGCGCGAAAAGCTGCTTGAAGTAGTTGAAGAGCGGCTGTGGGCGATCGGAGAGACACGCAAGCGGCACATCGGTACCCATCGATCCCACAGGTTCCTCGCCCTTGGCTCCCATCGGTCCAAGCAGGATGCGCAGATCCTCTTCGCTGTACCCGAAGGCGCGCTGGCGGCGCAGTAGCGTTTCGGGGTTCGATGCGATGGTGCGCGAAGGCTCCGGAAGCTGATCCAGCAGCACCTGCTGCTCCTCAAGCCATTTCCCGTAAGGTTGGCGTGCGGCGAGTTCCTTCTTGATCTCTGCGTCGGAGATGATCCGCTTCTGCACCGTATCAACCAGGAACATTCGCCCCGGCTGCAGGCGGCCCTTCTTGCGCACTTCTTCGGCCGGAACCTCAATGACACCGGCTTCGGAAGCCAGCACCACGAGATCGTCCTTCGTCACGATGTAGCGTCCGGGACGCAGCCCGTTGCGGTCGAGGGTCGCGCCGATGACGCGGCCGTCGGTGAAGGCGATCGCCGCCGGGCCGTCCCAGGGCTCCATCAGCGAGGCATGGTACTCGTAGAAGGCTCGTTTGTCCTCATCCATATCCGGATTGCCGGCCCAGGCTTCGGGAATCAGCATGGCCATCACATGGGGCAGGGAACGGCCGGACATGTAGAGGAACTCAGCGGCGTTGTCGAGCGAAGACGAGTCGCTACCCTCGGGCACGATTACGGGGAATAGGTCGCCGATCTTTTCGCCGTGCAGAGAGCTCTCCAGCACCGACTGCCGGGCATTCATCCAGCTTACATTGCCGCGCACCGTGTTGATCTCGCCATTGTGCGCGACATAACGATAAGGATGAGCCAGTTTCCAGCTTGGAAACGTGTTGGTGGAGAATCGCTGGTGAACCAAAGCCAATGCACTCGTCACCAGCGGATTGGCCAGCTCAAAGTAGAATTTCTCGATCTGCGGGGCAAGCATCAGGCCCTTGTAGATAATGGTGCGGCAGGAGAACGAGGGAACGTAGAACGTTTCTTTGTCTTCGATCTCCGAGGCCGCAATCTCGTTTTCCGTCCGCCGCCGCACGCGATAGAGAAGGCGCTCGAAGGCATCCTCATCCAGATCCTTCGGCTTGCCGACAAAAAGCTGCTCAATATAGGGCTGTGAGGCGCGCGCCTCACGTCCGATGGCGTCGCCGTTCACCGGAGTATCGCGCCAACCAAGAACGCTTAGACCCTCTTCACGAGCGATGCGCTCAAATACGCCTTCGCACTGCAGGCGGCTGTGTTTGTCCACCGGTAAGAAGCACATGGCCACGCCGTAGGCACCGGCCTCAGGCAGCTGAATTCCCAGTTCGCCGCATTCGCGGGCAAAGAAGACGTGAGGAATCTGGATCAGGATTCCTGCGCCGTCGCCCGTTTCGGGATCGCATCCCGCCGCGCCACGGTGGGTCAGATTAATGAGGACCTCGATGCCTTTGCGAATGATGTCGTGGCTCTTTTCGCCACGAATGCTGGCCACGAGTCCCATACCACACGCATCATGTTCATTACGTGGATGGTAAAGACCCTGAGGATCCGGAATACGGCGACAGCTGATCGAACGATCGGATTGATCCATCTGACCCTTCTTTTATTGGCAAACGTACTGGATACACAGTCGCCCTGGCGATGTGCGAATCGAATCGCCGGGGAGAATCCTGAAAAGGCCCATCATGGTGGACCTCACTGCGCTTGGGGATTGCTGAACTCTTTAATATAACTGAAATTTTTGTGCGGCGCAGGAGAGTTCCGCGGACGTTCTAGTCCGGATCTCCTAAAGCCTGCAGATCAGCAGCTCCCGCTCATAGATCATCTCCGGCGGCAGGTGATCGTGCACGTTGATGAACAACTCCTCGTGCCCTATCACTTCCTTGCGCCAGGCAGCGCGGTCTACGGCGATCAGCTCATCGAAAGTCTCCCGCGGGAAGTCCAACCCGGACCAGTCGATATCTTCATAGCGCGGTACCCAACCGATCGGTGTTTCGCGGCCCTGCGTCTGTCCATGGACACGTTCAACGATCCAGCGCAGCACGCGCATGTTGTCGCTGAATCCGGGCCACAGGAACTTCCCGTCCGCATCTTTGCGGAACCAGTTCACATGAAAGATGCGGGGCGTGACGTCGAGCTTGCGTTGCATGCGGATCCAGTGGCGGAAGTAGTCGCCCATGTGATAGCCGCAAAAGGGGAGCATGGCCATGGGATCGCGTCGCACCTGGCCCACCGCACCTGTCGCCGCAGCCGTGGTTTCGGAACCCATCGTCGCACCGGCATAGACGCCGCTTGACCAGTTGAAGGACTGATAGACCAGGGGCAGCGTCGTCGATCGCCTTCCTCCAAAAATGATGGCGCTGATCGGCACCCCTTCGGGTGACTCCCAGGCGGGATCGATGCATGGACACTGCGAAGCCGGCGACGTGAACCGCCCATTGGGATGTGCCGCGGTGCGACCCGTCTTCCTGGCGATCTCCGGCGTCCAGCGTTCGCCTCGCCAGTCGAGGCATTCGGCGGGCGGCTTCTCGGTCATGCCCTCCCACCACACGCCGCCATCCGGTGTGAGCGCAACGTTGGTGAAGATCGTGTTCCTGGACAGTGTCGCCAGGGCCATTGGATTTGTTTTGCCACCCGTGCCCGGAGCAACACCGAAGAAACCGGCCTCAGGGTTGATCGCGCGCAGACGTCCTTCGGCATCCGGCTTAATCCACGCGATGTCGTCGCCGACCGTCCAGACCTTCCAGCCCTTCATGGCCGTGGGCGGAATTAGCATGGCGAAGTTGGTCTTGCCGCAGGCCGAGGGAAATGCCGCCGCCACGTAGGTCTTCTCGCCTTCGGGGTTCTCCACGCCAAGGATCAGCATGTGCTCGGCCATCCAGCCCTCGTCGCGTGCGATGTTAGAGGCAATACGCAACGCGAAGCATTTCTTGCTCAGCAAAGCGTTGCCGCCGTACCCCGAACCGTAGGACCATATCTCGCGGCTCTCCGGAAAGTGCACAATGTATTTGCTCTCGTTACAGGGCCAGGGCAGATCGCTTTCACCGGGTTTCAATGGCATACCAACCGAGTGCATGCAGGGCACCACGCGCTTCTCGTCTTTGTCGATCTCGGCGAAAACCGGCAGTCCGATCCGGGCCATCGTCCGCATTTGCGCGACAACGTAAGGCGAGTCGGTCAGCTGCACACCGATGCCCGACATAGGCGATCCCACCGGGCCCATGCTGAAGGGCAGCACGTACATCGTCCGCCCCTGCATCGAGCCGCGAAAGAGCTGTTTCAGCCGCCGCCGCATGATGTAGGGGTCTTCCCAGTTGTTCGTGGGCCCTGCCGCATCGCGCGAGAGGGAACAGATGAAGGTGCGATCCTCGACGCGCGCCACGTCGTTCGACGCCGACCGGGCGTAAAAGCATCCGGGCCACTTCTTCTTGTCGAGCTTGACGAATGTACCCTTCTCGACGAGGAGCTCGCAGATTGCGTCATACTCACGCTTGGAGCCATCGACCCAGTGGATCGAATCGGGCCGGCACAAATCGGCCATCTTCTCTACCCAGCGGATCAGATGCTTATTGATCGTGAGCGGAGTGGAGTTGAGCGCTGGCTCAGGTGCGAGAGCGGACGGTTTCATGCGATGTTTCGTCTCCTGCCGGTCGATCGGGCATTCGCGGGGGCGAACAGTGTTTTAACGATACCAGTTTCAGCGGGTAAGCTTCGCTTGCGCCACCGCCTGGCATTTGATATCAAGGGAGCGACCGTGCGGAGCTTCTCTTTTGAAGGCCCTTCGTCAAGTTGTGCAGCTTAAATTCGATTGTGCGATCCCGCTGCTTCTGTTTTTTGTGTCGATGGTCACAGGTGTCGCTGGGATTTCGCAGCAGTTGGGCGCGCAGACGAGCCCGACGATTGCCGAGCTTCATCGCAGCTTTACCAATCCGCCGGATTCAAGCCGGATCATGATGCGCTGGTGGTGGTTCGGCCCTGCGGCGACGAAGACCGAGATCACCCGCGAGTTGGAGCAGATGAAGTCGGCCGGAATCGGCGGTGTGGAAATAGCCCATCTCTATCCGCTGCAACTCGACGACCCGGCCGCGGGATTCCACAACACGCCCTACCTCTCCGAGGAGCATCTGGCCGCATTGCGCTTCGCGGCGCAGGAGGCGCGCCGTCTCGGATTGCGGGTGGACATCACGCTCTGCAGCGGGTGGCCCTTTGGAGGGCCGCACATTCCTGTGACCGAGGCGGCGGGCAAGCTGCGCGCAGAGATCGGCGAGGCTCCGGCGGGGTCGACAACTGCACTCAGTCCACACATCGACGTCGGTGAGACTTGGATCGCGGCATTTCTTGTGCCAGAATCCGCTGCGGCCGACGATCTTGCCCATGCCCAGCCGATCGCCGCTCCGAGTGCGGGCCACTATACATTTGCCGCCTCTGATCAGCCGCTCCGGATCATCAGCTTTGTATCGAGCCGTACGGGCATGACGGTCAAGCGCCCCTCGGTGGGAGCCGAAGGTTTCGTTCTCGACCACTACGATCGGGCCGCGATCGAGAACCACCTGCACGCAGTCGGCGATAAGCTGCTCTCGGCCTTCGGCGGCGACCCGCCGTACGCCGTCTTCAGCGACAGTCTCGAAGATTACGCTTCGGACTGGAGCCCGAAACTCCTCGACGAGTTTCAGCGCCGCCGCGGCTACGACCTGCGTCCACATCTGCCGGCACTGATCGGCGACGCGGGCCCGGAGGCCGGAGCCATTCGCCACGACTGGGGCCAGACCCTCACCAACCTTGCCAACGAAAACTATCTCGAGCCAATCCAAGCCTGGGCTCAGGAACATCACACGCTGTTCCGGTCACAGACGTATGGCTATCCTCCAGTGACGCTGTCGAGCAATCGCTTCGAAGATCTCCCCGAGGGCGAAGGCAAAGCCACCTTCGAGATGTGGAGGGAGTTTTCTGATACCCGTTGGGCCGCATCGGCAGGACACCTGTTTCATCACCCGGTCATCTCGTCGGAGACGTGGACCTGGCTGCATTCGCCGGCATTTCGCGCCACCCCCCTGGACATGAAGGCCGAGGCCGACCTGCACTTTCTGCAGGGAGTCAACCAGCTTGTCGGCCATGGCTGGCCCTACTCTCCGCCATCGGTCAGTGAGCCAGGCTGGCGGATGTATGCGGCTGCGGCGCTCGACGCCCACAATCCGTGGTTCTTCGCAATGCCCGACGTGACGCGGTATCTGCAGAGGGTGAGTTGGGCCTTGCGGCAAGGCGAACCAGCCAATGACGTCGCGCTGTTGCTGCCCAACGACGATGTCTGGGCTTCGTTCAAGGCAACAGTCGCGAAGCGTTTGTCTCCTACGTCGGCTGCGGGTTTCGACGAATCAGGGTCAAACGTTACTGTCGATGAGTCGATGGACAAGTTTTTGGGCAAGGAAGTCATCGCCCAGATCCTCGATGCCGGCTTCAACGTAGACTTCATCGATGCCGACGCCATCGATGCGGTCGGTATTCCGTACAAGGTGTTAGTGCTGCCTGATGTCGATCGGTTTCCGATCGCCACCTACGAGAAGATTCTGGCCTTTACTCAGAGGGGCGGGACGGTGATCGCAACTCGTCGGATGCCTTCGACCGCACCAGGATTTCTTCATGCGGAGGAGGAAACTGCGCGGATCAAGGCCATCTCGCAAACGCTTTTCGGCGGAGCAGTCTCGACCGCGCACATGGTCAAGACGGACGAAGAGCTCGGCGCAGAGCTTGCGAAAGATCTCACGCCTGACATGACCCTGACGCCACGCACACCAGCGATCGGCTTTATTCATCGCAAGCTTGCCGACGGCGATCTCTACTTTGTCGCCAACACGTCCAACGAGGCCCAGCACGTGACCGCGCACTTGCGCGACGCGGCCAAGTGCGGAGAGCTCTGGGACCCCTTCAGCGGCGACGTCACCGGACTGCGCGATCCGGAGCACATTGACCTCGAACTCGCGCCGTACGAGTCGCGCCTGATCTTCTTGTCCGACAATGCAAAGCCAGCGGAGCCCGAAACCCCTCGTCGGGAAATCAGCGTTGCCGACCTCTCGCAGCAGTGGATGGTTAGCTTCGGCGATAAGGGAGGTGCGGCCAACCTCGACCGGCTCGGCTCGTGGACCAGCGATCCAGCCAAGCAGTTTTTCTCCGGCACCGCTGCCTACGAGAAAGATCTCGATCTTCGTCCGGATCAACTCTCGTCGAACGCCAAGCTCTTGCTGGATTTTGGCGAAGGCACACCTGAATCGATCCCGTCACAGTCGAAACCGCCGAACATGCGCGCCTATCTCGATCCGCCCGTGCGCGAGGCAGCCCATGTCTTCGTCAATGGGAAGTCTGCAGGCTATATTTGGCATCCGCCGTATCGGGTCGCCATTTCGCACCTGGTTCACGCCGGCGCGAACCATCTTCGCATCGTCGTCGGTAACACCGCGATCAATGAGCTTGCGGGCCAGGCTCTCCCGGACTACCGGCTGCTCTGGGCGCGCTATGGCATGAGGTTTGTTCCTCAAGGGATGGAGAACCTGCAGCCACTGCCATCCGGCCTCCTGGGGCCGGTCACGCTCGTCGAGTCCCGCCCGATTCGCTGAAGAACCCGCAGCGGATTCGAAGGCGCAACGCCTTCGCTCAGGAACCGCATAAGATTCACGCATCGCTACTTGCCGCCAAGACTCAACACCCGATAGACTCCTCCCCATGACGAAATCGCGCCTCTTCTCCGCCGCACTCGCCGCTGCCCTCGTTCTTCTGGCCACCACGTCGAGCTACGCGCAGGATTGGGCCAAGGCGCGACTCGATGCGTCGCCGCGTCATCACGAGTACGTGACGCTGAAGCATGACACCCGCTCGTTGCAGGCGTTCGTGGTCTATCCGGAGATCAAGGAGAAAGCGCCGGTCGTCCTTCTGATTCACGAGATCTTCGGTCTCTCCGACTGGGCCAAAGAGATGGCCGACGAACTGGCTGCCGAAGGCTTCATCGTCGTTGCCCCGGATCTGCTCTCGGGCTTCGGACCCAACGGCGGTGGGTCCAGTGAATTCGCGAGCATGGACGCGACAGTAAAAGCAGTCTCCGGCCTCGATCCGGCGGTGGTGAATGCCGATCTTGATTCAGCCGCAGAGTACGCCAAACACATCCCAGCTGCAAACGGCAAAATCGCGGTCGCCGGCTTCTGCTGGGGCGGCGGAAAGTCGTTCGCCTTCGCAGCGCACAGCAAACTCCTGTCGGCTGCATTCGTCTTCTATGGTCCAGGCCCAGCCGACGTCTCCGCGGTCACGGCTCCCGTGTACGGCTTCTATGCCGGCAACGACGCTCGCATCGGCGCCACAATACCTGCAACGACCGACGCGATGAAGGCTGCAGCCAAGTTCTATGAGCCGATCACGTACGATGGCGCGGGCCATGGCTTCATGCGCGCCGGCGAGGATCCCACAAACACCAACCCCGCCAATAAGACCGCACGCGATCAGGGCTTCGCGCGTCTGGTGAAGCTGCTGCACGAAATGAAAAGCGCTCATGCGGCGACGGCGACCACGCAACCTGAACGCAACGCGAAGAGCGTCACGGTTCCGTGCCACGATCCGATGCCGGCCAATTCCGGTCTCTGACCGAACACGCCTCAATACCGGAACCTTGACTTCGCGGACCTGACCGCTCTTTCGAAGAATCCGAGCCAGCCGCGTTTCTGTGGGCGCGCCGCCGGCTAACCATGAACACCATGACACCTACACATCCAGCTTGGAGAAGGGAACTGCGCGCGATGATCGCGCTCGCCGTTCCCGTTGTGTTGAGCGAACTGGGCTGGATGGCGCAGGGCGTGGTCGACAACATCATGGTGGGCCGCCTCGGGCCGGAGGCCATCGGCGCGGTCTCGCTGGGCAACGCGGTCTATTACACGCCATGTCTTTTCGGGATCGGCCTGCTGCTCGGCCTCGATACGCTTGTTTCGCAAGCCTACGGCCGCCGCGATCACGACGAATGTCATCGGTGGCTGGCACAGGGAGTGTACCTCGCCTGCATCGTCACGCCGCCTCTGATGCTCCTGGTGTGGTTGCTTAGCCATTTCTTCACCCGCTTCGGAGTGACTCCCTCGGTTGCTCTACCCGCGAGTTCGTACCTGCGCATTCTCGGCTGGAGCACGCTTCCTCTGCTGCTCTACGGCGGCACGCGGCGCTATCTGCAGGGCGTCGGGCAGGTCCGCGTGATCACCTTGACCTACGTACTCGCCAATCTGTTGAACTGGGGCGGCAACTGGGTCCTCATCTATGGCAAGCTGGGATTCCCCGCGCTCGGCGTCAATGGCTCTGCGATTTCGACGTGCATCGCTCGTGTAGGCATGGCGGCAGCGTTGATCGGTTTTGCCTGGCGCTACGAGCGCAGGCGCGGACATCCGCTCTTTCATCACTGGGCTGGGCCGCAATGGGATCGGCTGCAAAAGCTGGTTCGTCTCGGCGCACCTGCCGCCGGACAGATTCTGCTTGAGGTCGGCGCATGGAATCTCTCGACCTTCTCCGCGGCCTATCTCAATCCGGTCGCGTTGGCCACACATGCCATCGCATTGAACTACGCAAGCATCAGCTACATGGTCCCGCTCGGAGTGTCGGCAGCAGCCGCCGTGAGTGTCGGCCACGCTGTCGGTGCAGGCGATCCCGCGCGCGCACGCCGTGCGGGATGGCTCGCGCTCGCACTCGGAACTTCCTTCATGGTTCTTGCCGGCATTGCGTTTCTGGTCGCACCTAGACCCCTCATCATGCTCTACACCCACGACCCGCGGGTGCTGATGGTTGGCCCAAGTCTGCTCTGGATCGCTGCGGCTTTCCAAATCTTCGACGGTATTCAAACCGTCTGTACCGGCGCACTACGCGGCCTCGGCGAAACGCGCGTTCCCATGATCGCCAACTTCATCGGCTACTGGATTCTTGGACTGCCGCTCGGACTCACGTTGTGTTTCGTGTTGCGCTGGGGAATCTACGGCACATGGATCGGGCTCACGCTTGCCCTCGTCGTGATTTCTCTGTCCCTGCTGGCGCGCTGGCGTGCCGACTCCAATCGGATAGCCAGGACTGCCTGAATCGGCAGGGCTTAACGCGCTTCGAGTCCTCTCGAAGCAGAGAAAGCTGCTCGTTCAAACCGTCAAATCCACACCCCAAACCGACCAGTTTTTGAGCGCGCAAACATTTCATTGTCCATTCGGTTACCTTGAGCGCAAACCGTGTGTCCCTTCGCGGTACGACCAAACCGCCAAGTGACTATAATCACAAGGCGAGGGTGATGTTTAGCTCTTACAGAATTTATTTGAAGGGAATCCCGCCAAATGGCGACAGGAGACCTGGCCCTGGGTCAAGAACAGGGTGCCTTAAACGCGCAGAAGCGCGTCGCCAACGATTTCAGCATGATCGTAGCAACGGTGAACGGATCCGGCTCGCAATCCGCCAATAGCGTTCTGCTGAAAAGCATCTTCGGAATGGGGGTTCCCGTCAGCGGGAAAAACCTCTTTCCCTCGAACATCGCCGGCCTTCCCACCTGGTATACCATTCGCGCCAGCAAAGACGGGTATGTAGCCCGCAAGCGCGGATCGCAAGTGCTCGTGACGCTCAATCCCGATACCGCCAAGCAAGACATTCTGGAACTCGACTCCGGTGGCGCAGCAATCTACGAAGAGAGTTTCAACCTCAAGCAATATCGCAGCGACGTTGCATGTTATCCGGTGCCCTTCGACAAGATCACCGCTGCTGTCTGCTCTGAGGCAAAGCTGCGCAAGCTCGTCAAGAACATGGTCTACGTGGGCGTGGTTGCCCAGCTGCTCTCAATCGATCTGGCCGTGATCGAGGCCAGCGTCAAGAAGCAGTTTGCCAAAAAGCAGAAGGTGTTCGATCTGAACTTCGGCGCGGTGAAGGCCGGCTACGATTACGCGCAGCAGAAGTTCACCAAGCAGGATCCCTATTACATCGAGCGGATGAATCAGACCGCCGGGAAGATCATCATCGATGGCAACGCGGCCTGCGGCATGGGCGCTGTCTTCGCGGGTGTCACCGTCGTCGCGTGGTATCCCATCACGCCGTCGACCTCGCTGATTGAAGCTGCCACCGACCTGCTCAAGAAGTTCCGCGTCACCCCGGAAGGGAAAGCTACCTTCGCAGTGGTCCAAGCCGAAGACGAGCTCGCTGCAATAGGGATGGTGCTCGGTGCAGGCTGGGCTGGTGCACGTTCCATGACCTCGACCTCCGGTCCCGGCATCTCGCTGATGGCTGAATTCGCGGGCCTTGGCTACTTCGCCGAGATTCCCGGCGTGATCTTTGACGTGCAGCGCACCGGACCCTCGACGGGCATGCCGACGCGCACCTCGCAGGCCGACCTGCTCTCCACCGCTTTCCTGTCCCATGGCGATACGAAGCACGTGATTCTGTTGCCGGGTTCGGTGAAAGAGTGCTTCGAATTCTCGATGGAAGCATTTGATCTTGCGGAGCGGCTGCAGACTCCAGTCTTCGTTCTGACCGATCTCGATCTGGGCATGAACAACTGGATGTCAGAACCATTCACCTATCCGACCAAGCCGCTCGATCGCGGCAAGGTGCTGACTGCGGAAGACCTGAACCGTCTCGGCAGTTTTGCACGTTACCGCGATGTGGATGGCGATGCTATCGGCTGGCGGACGCTGCCGGGCACGAAGCATCCGAAGGCTGCCTATTTCACCCGCGGCTCGGGGCACAACGATGCCGCCGCGTACACTGAGAACCCAGCCGAATACCAGGCGCTGATGGATCGTCTGACGCGCAAGTTCGAGAATGCGCGCAAGCTGGTTCCCGCGCCGCAGATTGTGAAAAACGGTACCTCCAAGGTCGGTTTTATTGCCTATGGCACTACGGATTTCGCGCTCAGCGAGAGCATGGACCACATCAAGAAGCAGTACAAGCTTGACGTGGATTATCTCCGCATCCGGGCATATCCGTTCGCGCATGAGATTCACGACTTCGTGGCGTCCCATGAGCGCGTTTACGTGGTCGAGCAGGATCGTGACGGACAACTGCTCAGCTTGCTGAAGCTGGATCTGCCGGGCGATCAGGTGAGCAAACTTCGCAGCATTCTGCATTACAACGGGCTGCCGGTCGATCCCGGCAGCATCACCGAAGAGTTCGTAACCAAGGAGGGCCTGTAATGGCAACTTCTACCTCTACGCCAGGCCCGAAGGTCAATCATATCGGTCTTCCAGTGCTGGAATATCGCGGCGGCAAGTCGACGCTCTGCGCCGGGTGCGGCCACAACGCCATCTCCGAGCGCATCATCGACGCCATGTTCGAAATGGGTGTCGAGCCAGAGCACGTCATGAAGATGAGCGGCATTGGCTGCTCGTCGAAGAGCCCGGCCTACTTCATGAGCCGCTCCCATAGCTTCAACAGCGTGCACGGCCGCATGCCTTCTGTCTCAACCGGCGCGATCCTGGCGAACCAGCAGAACATGCTCTTGGGTGTCTCCGGTGACGGCGACACCGCCTCGATCGGCGTTGGTCAGTTCGTTCATCTGCTGCGCCGCAATCTCCCGATGATCTACATCATTGAAGACAACGGCGTCTACGGTCTCACTAAAGGTCAATTCTCCGCGACCGCCGACATCGGCTCTAAGCTGAAGACCGGCGTCATCAACGACCTTCCTGCGATTGATACCTGTGCACTGGCCATCCAGTTGGGCGCAACCTTCGTCGGCCGCTCGTTCTCGGGCGACAAGAAACAGCTTCTGGCGATGTTGAAGGCTGCGATTGCCCACAAGGGCACGGTGATGCTCGACGTCATCAGCCCCTGCGTGACCTTCAATGATCACGAGGGCTCAACCAAGAGCTACAAGTTCATGCAGGAGAACGACGAGCCCATCAACGACGTGGGCTTCGTGGCGAGCTTCGAAGAGATCGAAGTTGACTACCAGTCGGGCGAAGTCTACGACGTCGAGATGCACGACGGCTCCAGCCTGCGCCTGCGCAAGCTGCACGAGGACTACGATCCGACTGACAAGGCAAACGCAGTGCGCACGCTGATGGAAGCCGAAGCGAAGAACGAAGTGCTGACCGGCGTGTTCTACATCAACACCGAGAAGCCGACGTTCATCGACCTGCTCGGCATGGTGGACGAACCGCTGGCAACGTTGCCGGAGTCGTTGACACGTCCGCCCAAGTCGGCGCTCGATGCCTTGATGGCAAATCTGCAATAGGGATTGCGGCTTTCTATCTTCAGATTGCGCGCGGCGCAATCGAAGATCGAAAGCCTGGATTCGCCCGCCGATAAGAAGGCCCCGCCTATCGCGGGGCTTTTTCTTTTCGGCCGTGTTCACGCATGCGCTGGTGCAGCCGCACGGGCAAAGGTGTAGGGTCCCTCCGGCAGCAGAACAACACGCGCTCCCACCGGCAGTCCCTTCAGCACAGCCACCACAGCGCTATCCAGTGTGTCGAAGGCCCTCGTTGCGAGCCGCCCAAGCGTGTCCTTCCCGACGCCCGGTACACACAAATAGAGCTCGTGCCCAGCGCCGGCCAGCGCAAGTTTCTCAGCCTGCCAGCGATCCACATCGACAGGCTGGTCGCGCACTGCCGCCAGATATTCTGCGAAGCCGCCCATACTTCGGATCATGCCGGCGAACTCGGGCGAGCCCATGCCCTCCGCGCACTCCGCGACAAGCAGAATCCTGCCGCCGGGCTTCGTGAGGTGCGTGGCTGCGGTGATCCCTTTCACCGCCTGATAAAGCGTCAGGTCCAGCGGAAATCCGGCTGCGCTGGTGATCACGACATCAGCCGGTTCGTCGATCTCTTCCAGGCAGGCTTGCCTGACGAACTTCATCCCGGCTTCGTGCGCCTTCACTGGATTGCCCGCAAACACACCGGCAATCTTCCGCTCCTGCGTGAGCGCCACATCCAAAATGAAGTCATGCCGTGCCATCTGCGCGCACTCGAGAAGCTCCTCATGCAGGGGATTGCCTTCAATGGACCCTTCGGTCGCCAGTGGTTCACGGATGAATCTCGGGGAGTGGATGACTTTGATGGTCTCCTGGGCGGCCAGTCCTGGCACAATCAGCTTTCTCCCGCCCGAAAATCCCAGCATCAGGTGCTGTTCGATGAACCCCAGCGTGATGTGCAGATCGGCGCTGACAAAACGCTCGTCCACGTACACGGGCGTGCCACGGCGCGTGTTTCCGACGGATCGATGTGCATGGAAGTCGCGCGCGTCGTGGTTCAAAACTGAGTAATTCGCGGCGATCTGGGGACCGACAATCCGATCGATCTCGTCTTGCGTCGCTGCGCGATGCAGGCCGGTCGCAATGAGGATGCGGATGTTCTCTCGCTGAATGCCTGCCGTTTCCAGCCGAGCCAAAAGCGGTGGCAGCGTGATCCGGTTCGGCGCCGGACGGGTGATGTCGCAGACCGAGATCGCCGCGGTCTTCTTGCCCCGCGCCATGTCAGCTAGGGGCGCGCTGGCAATCGGATGTTCCAGCGCGTCGTTCACGGCCGCCGTTTCATCGTCCACAGCGACGCTCTTGCGGCTGCGCACCTCCTGGCAGTCGACTCCCGGCGGAACTTCCACCTCAATGCCTTTCTTACCGAACAAAAACAACGATCTCATCCGCGCTCCTCAATCGCGATTCATCTGCCGCACAACTTCGCGCAGCCCGGCCCGCATTCATTTCCTGATCGTGATGGGCGGACCGCTCGGTCTTGCCGGTGGTGGCGCCTTAGTCAAATTGGAGCTGGCCCCGCCGATCCTCTTCCATGTCCCCGTCCCCAGCTTGCCTGTCGCGACGACGACTCCCGGGCTCTGCACCTTGTACGTTCCTGCATCATCCCAGCTCATCGTGATCGCATGGAGCGTGTAGTGCCCGTTGCTCGCCGAGAACGTCCCGGCATTCGACGGCGTATTGTCCATTGCCTCGCTGTGCAGTTCGTAGGTGCCATTCGGCGCCACACGCCAAATCCAGCGGCCCGGATTAATGAAGAGCTCCCACGTCCCCACCATGTTCGGATCGACTGTTGCCGTTGACCCTCCAGGCGGCAAGGGTAGCGGCGACGACCAGCGAACGTCGTCGGCGGCGCAAGGCGCCGTGACCGTCACACAGCTTTTTCCGCTTGCAGACTGGCATCGCGCCATCGCGCCGGCCGCAGACTCATCGCGGCTATTGCCCACATAGAATCCATAGGCCTTGTCCGCGTAGCTTTCTGCCAGTCCGATGCAGGCATTTTCTGCCCACGTCAGGATCTCGCAGTTGGTTGCTCCATTTCTGCGGCAGTTCTGCAGAGCTGTCTGCTCCGCACTGCTTTCAGAGTTTTGCCCGTGGGCTGCTCCGGCAGTCATGGTCGTTGGCGATATCGCCGCCGCCACAAAGTGAACCACGACGAGCTGCTGCGCGCCCGGAGGTTTCGGCATGCCATTTTCGCAGGCCAGGTAGCCCAGATTCTCGATGCAGGCGTCCTCCATGCCCGGAACGACCTCGGTACTTCCGTCGTCCTGCGCTCGCGCCAGCCGGCTGGCCGCACAGATGAGCACCGCAACTCCGAGCGCCGCCGTACTCAACCGCATCCAACACACCGGGCGCGCATCTACCCTCATCGTGACCTCCGCCCAAGCCAATGACTCGCCATTGATACCACGCCCGCCGCGCCTGTACCAACATCTTCGACTACAAAAATCCCCGCGTAAGCGGGGTTCTGCGGCCGGCGGGGGGAAGCTGTTTGCGAATGAAGAAAGGAACTAGCGTTGTGCCGCGGCAATCCGCACGCCCAGGGCGTTGAGCTTTTCGCGGGCCTGTGCTGCTTCGGGTGTCTGCGGATGTCGCTGAATCAGCGACCGCAGCTCATGGACACCCGAGTCGCGCCGACTGAGGGCGATCAGCGCCAGGCCCTTGTGGAGCTGCGCTGCCGCTGCCTTCGGGCTGCCACTGAACTGTTCCAGCACTGCATCGTAGTCCTTGATCGCGTCCTCGTAGTTCTTCTGGCGATAGGCAATCTCACCCAGATAAAACTGCGCGTTGCCGGCCGTCGGATCGAGCGGGTAGTAGTGAATCACATCCTGAAACTCGCTCGTCGCAAGCGAATACTTGGCGGAGTTGAAGTCGCTCACGGCCGCCTGAAACGTCTGGTCTAAAGGCGGCGCCTGATTCACCGGCGGAGCAGAATTCATCGCTCCTGGGCCATTCGGTGTGGGAGCCGATCCGGCCGGCGACATACCGGGTGTTCCGCCCTGCGGCTGCTGGATCGTCTGCAACTGGTTCTGCATGTCCTGCAGAGTTTTCTGCAGTGCCGCAATCCGTGTCTTCAGTTCGTCGACCGAGTCGTTCATGGACTGAACCTGGCCGGAATTCGTGTCCAGCTTCCCGTTCAGGTTTTCCATCTGCGTGTTCAGCTTCTGCTGCAGAGTGGTGACGGTCCCGTTCATTTGCGTGGCTTGATCCGCAGTCTGCTGTGCCAGATTCTGCAGCACCGCAAACTTGGTATCCAGCGTGGTCTGCAGCCGCTGCACCATGTCCAGCAACTGCTGGATCTGGGTCTGCATCTGAATCGTCTCTTTCGAGACCGCGTGCGCTCGGCTCGGAGCAAGGCACACAAGCAAAGCCAGCAGTGGCGCTGCAAGGAAGCCGCTGCGATAAGATCGTTCCTTTTGCATCTTTCACCTGCCTGCAAAGAAGCTGCTGTCACAGTATACGGACGCAACAACTTCCCACATGGTTGTCAATCTCCGATGCGCCCGGCCGTCTCGTGGCGGGCTAATAGAGCTCGCCGGGCGAGCTGGAAGCGGTGTAAGGGGCGGCATCACCTGCTCGGCAATGCCGCCTCTTTGACTTACTGATCGAGCGAGAAGCCGGCACGGCGGTTGAGTTGCCAGCACTGCTCCGTCGACTCGGTGCAGAAGGGCTTCTCTTTCCCGTAGCTCACGACCCGGATGCGATCGGCCGCAACTCCTGCGGTGACCAGTGCATTCTTCGCCGCATTGGCGCGATTCTGGCCCAGCGCCAGATTGTACTCATCCGACCCGCGCTCGTCGCAGTAGCCGCCGATCACAATCTTGAGATTGGGATGGCTGGCCAGATACGAGGAATCCTGCGACAGAGTCGTCTGCGCATCGGAGCGAATGTCATACGCGTCGTAGTCGAAGAAGACGTCGTGGACGTTGGCCCGGAACTCCTCTTCGGCCGACATGGTATGTGCGGGCTGCGTGACCGGCGGCGGCGGAACAACGGTGACGTCGGCGGAAGCATCGGCGGTACCACCATCGCCGCGCGCAACCAACTTATAGGTCGTCGAGGACGCTGGCGTCACGGTCCTAGTGCCGCTCGTCGGCACGTCGCCAACGCCGTCAATCGTTGCGCTTGTCGCGTTCGTGCTGCTCCAGCTCAGCGTGACCGAATCACCGGCATTGATGCGTGAGGGCGTCGCGTTAATCGAAGCCGTGGGGGCTGCCGTGGGCGCCGGTGGCGGCGCGGCAGGCGCCGGAGGTTGTTTCTTTTTGCAACCAGCGATGGCAACTAAGGCGACAAGCAGGACTGCAGGCGCAAAGACTCGAATTCTTCGATTCAATTGGGGGCTCCTTTCGCGCTTCCTGGCGACGTGATCATTTCTTTGCCTGTGTTCGGATCGCTCCCTCCGCTGCGCAGGCTGCTGACCGATCACATCGTTCGGAATGCACTCTTTGTGAGCCTGTGTTCTTGCTTGCACGGTCAACGCAGGCTCAAATTGCGGGTTTCGAGATCGTTCCTGGCCCGGTGGTCCGGGAATCGCCTCGTCGATTTCATGATAGTTCAACTACTTAAGGCCGGCCTCCGAATCCGGGGTTACTTCCAGCTCCAATTCGGCATGAAGCTGTTTCCGGAACGCGTCAACTCATGCTGGTCTGTACCATCCGCCAGCATCGACCAAATATCTGTGCGCCCACCTTGTTTCCGCTCGAAGACGATGTGCCGCCCGTCCGGCGCCCAGGACGGAAAATCGTTGCTTCCTGCATCGTGCGTCAACTGCTGCCACCGTTTCGTGGCGATGTCCATGATGTAGATGTCCTGGCCTCCGGGAGCTCCCGGACCGTACTTGCGGTTCCAGCTGAAGGTGAGGAATTGGCCATTGGGCGACCAGGATGGCGAAACCGCATAGCCGCCGTCGGTCAACCGCTGAATGTTGGCGCCGTCCTGATCCATGGTGTAGATCTGCGGCAGACCCGTGCGGCCACTCACCCACGCAATCTGGGCGTTGGTCTTCGGGTTCCAGGTCGGCGAAACGTCCGGTCCCTTGAAGTAGGTGATCCGCTTCGGAGCACCGCCGCTGGCATCGGCGACCCAGATCTCTGGGTCACCGGTCCGCGACGATGAGAAAGCAAGCTTCGATCCATCGGCGCTCCAAGCGGGCGACTGATTGGACCCGCCTGCCGTGCCCGCCGGGAAGCTAACCAGCCGGCCCAGATCCAGGGAGTACATGCGCACAGACCAGCCATCGCGGCCGAGCGTGGCGAACGCGACACGCGAGTTGTCGGGTGAGACGCGCGGCGATAGAGAGATGCTGCCGAGGTGCGTGATGGCGTGCTGATTCGCCCCATCGTAGTCCATCACCCACACTTCCTTCGATCCGGTGCGCGAGCTGATGAAGAATATCTTGGTTTCGGCGATGCCGTTGATCCCACCGCCGAGTCGGGCAATGATCTCGTCGGCAAACCTGTGGGCAATGGTCCGCGCCA
Source organism: uncultured Occallatibacter sp. (assembly GCA_964585715.1). Classification (GTDB taxonomy): domain Bacteria; phylum Acidobacteriota; class Terriglobia; order Terriglobales; family Acidobacteriaceae; genus Telmatobacter. Next base: position 69,949 of record CAZPEZ010000001.1, on the reverse strand, counting down.
TATCCTGGCTCGCGGCCTCGTTATATTGCTTGCCCAGCACCTGCGGATTCGTCGCGTTGCTAGTGTCGTCAAGCCATCCGTAGACCACCAGTCTTCCGTTGCTCACCGACAGCGCGCCAAACGCCACCATCGCTGCGCTGGCCGGGGCCGCCGACCACTGCGCCAAGTTCATTTCCTGTGGCGAACCGGGCGTCCCGGGAGGCGCAAAACTCTTCGAGACCAGGTCGAAGATACCCGCACTGCCCAAATCGTTATAGAGGGTCGAATCGAACTCGGCTTTCAACGAGGGCGTCTGCGGGTCTTCGCCCACAGGCTTGAAATCGGCGGCCGCAATGCGGATCTTAGCGTTGCCTAAATTCGACCCAATGCGCACCCAATCCTGCCCGTGCAATGCGGTGCATTGAAGGCTTGTCAAAAGAACAAAAACGGAAAAAAGAAACCGGGAACCAAACCTCATGCGCGCGCAATCCTTCCTCGGTTGAGTCGAGCGGAATGCATCGGGCAGGGTGTTTTGTCTTATGTCAATGCCACGCAAGCGTGCGGGCAGGCGCCGATGCTCAATTCCATTGTAATTAGATGCCCGGGAATCGATCTAGTATTCGCAGTAGTAGGAAACCAGCAAGGTACTTTGGTTGTAACCACCGGGTAACGGCCCAAACGTGTCGACGCGCCGCGCCGCGTCCACACAGGATCGATCCAGTGTGGAACTGCCGCTGGAGCGCTCCAGCTTAGGATTCCCGACCGTTCCGTCGCGATAGATCGTGAAATCGATGTAGGCGCGGGCGCCCCGGGGCGTGGTCGGATCGACGAGCGTTTTATACCAGTTTGTTGCCATTTTCCGGCTGATTCCGTCGACATACCATCCGAAGAGACTGCCGAAATCGCCGTTGTTGATCGATGTGGGCCCGGCAGTCAGGCTTGGCTGTGCCGCCCTCGGTATTGATGATCCCGACTGCTCCCCATAAGCGGCGCGTGTATTCGGCGTCGGCTGCTGCTGTTTGGGCGGCGTTCTCGGCGTGGTCTCGTGCTCCTGCTTCTTCTGCTTGCCCGTAATGGGAATCGCCGTCTCATCCTCTGCCTGCTTGGCCTTCGGTGTCGGCGGCGCAGGCGCCTGGCTCGGAGTCTCCGTCGAAAGCACGTTCTGATTGACGGGCTGATTCGACGGCAGGGGCAGGGCACTGCTCACCAGATTGACCTGGATGGCTCCGCCAGCGCCGGCACTCCCCCACAAACTGTGATGGAAGAATCCACCCAGGACGCCCCATAGAAGAACCGTCCCGGCGAGCGCCAGGTGCAGCGCGATGGACCCGGCTGCCGGAGCCATCACTGGATCGGGCGTGAGCTCGTCCTCCAGATGTGCGGCGCTCTTTTCGAGAACACTCATCGCTTATTCAATCCCGTCGCCAATCCGCAACGGCCACCATCGGCAGCTTGGTCACTCTCCGCTGTTGCCCCCGCGCCCCTTGGTGTCCAAAGGCTGCGTCACAATCGAAATGTTGGTGATGCCCGCCTGCTTCACCGCGTCCATGAGAGTCGCAAAGTTGCCGAAAGAAACCCGCCCGTCCGCGCGCAGGTAGATCACCTTCTTCAGCGAGTCGTCGCCCTGGGAGCGAAGCAGTTGCGGCAGATCATGGATGTTCACCAGCTTGTCGCCGAGGAACACCTGCGCATCGCGGTCGATGGTCACCACCGTCCGCTGCTCGGTGATTTCCTTCACGGTCTTGGTCTTCGGAACGGCCACCTCGATGCCTGATTGCAGCACTGGCGCCGTGATCATGAAGATCACGAGCAGCACTAGGACCACGTCCACCAGCGGAGTGATGTTGATCTCCGCCAAGGAAGTTCGCGTTTGGCCCGAACTCGTCGTGAATGCCACCTACCTACTCCTGTTGATGCGGCCAAATCCGCCCTGCGGAGCCGCGTGCCTAGCCCGAGCTTGTAGTGAAAACCGCCCTCAAGCCGTTACTGAATCTCAGTCGATTACCGGCGAAGCTTGCCCGCCCCTACTTGAAAAACCCGCGCTCATACTCATGCGCCGCTTCCACCGCTGGCCCACGCTGTGGTGGGGCCTGTGTGCGCTCGGGAATCTCGTCGAAGGAGTTCAACAACTCGCGGCAAAAATCGTCAGTCGCCGAAGCCAGAATGCGAACCCGCGCGGCGAACTGGTTGTAAGCCACCACCGCGGGCACGGCGACAAACAGGCCTGCTGCCGTCGTGATCAGCGCCTCGCTGATGCCCGGCGCAACCGCACGCAGCGTCGCAGCGCCTGCCGTACCCAACCCGTGGAACGCATCAACGACGCCCATGACGGTGCCGAACAGTCCAACAAACGGGCTCGTAGCGGCAATCGTCGCCAGCCACGTCATGCGGCGCTCCATATTCGTGAGCGACTCACTGGCCGCGGTCTGCGCCGAGCGCTCCAGCGCCGTAATGTTGCGCGGCGGCCCCGATCCACCGGTCTGGCGTTTGTAGGTCTCGTAGACTTCCTCAAACACCTGCGCCAGGGGGCTTGCTTTGTAAGTGTCGGCCAGCGCGGAGATTTCGCTCAGGCGTTCCGCCTTGCGAAAAGCGCGAAGAAACTTGCGGCTCTCATTCGTGGCTTTGCCGAACGATCCCATCTTGCCAAAGATAATGGTCCACGAATAAAGACTGGCGATCACCAGCAGCCCCAGCACGAAGAGCGCGATGGGACCGATGTTGTGCATCATGTCCATCAAGGCGCTCGTGCCCTCGGCTACTGGAGTGCTGGCAGGCACTGCGCTGTCAGCCTGCATGGCGATGGCGAAAGCTAAGCTAAGAATCGCGATTCTCCTCAGTCTTCACGGTATCAGACGGCGAGTCGCCGCCCAAGTTATCGATCTGGTCCCATTAGCAGCGGCGATAAGCCCACTGCGCAGTATGGGTTGTGCCGTTCGTGCTATGCTGCGCTCGGGCCGGTACCCTCCTGCTGCACGGCCGGTTTTCCTCAAAGGGTCGCACGGAATGCTCGTCGAGTTGCGCGCCGAGAACTACGCGGTCATCGATCACGCTATCGCCACATTCGGCCCCGGACTGAACCTGCTCACGGGCGAGACAGGCGCGGGCAAATCTATTCTTGTAGATGCTTTGGCCCTGCTGATGGGTGGCAAGGCCTCGGCAGAAGTTGTGCGTCACGGTACTGAAAAGGCCGTCGTCTCCTGCGTCTTCGAGTCGACGCCTGGCGCCGAGGCGACTCTCGAAGAGAACGGTATCGACGCCGAGGGTGCGGAGATCATTCTTCGCCGTGAGATTCTCTCCACGGGCAAGGGACGCGTCTTCGTCAACAATCAGCCGGCCACGGTGGCGGTGTTGCGCCAGCTTGCGCCGGAACTCGCTCTTGTCCACGCGCAGAGTGAAACGCTCTCCAGCTTCGACGAGTCGCAGCAACGTATCCTGCTCGACCGCTTCGGCAACATCGCCGCTGAACCTGTCGCTGAAGCCCACGCGAAAAGGCGTGAAGCCCAAACCAAACTCGACGACCTCCTACAAGGCGAACAAGACCGCCTGCGCCTGGTCGATCTCTGGAGCTATCAGCACAAAGAGATCGAATCGGCGCACCTCGAAGCCGGCGAAGACGAGAAGCTCGAGACCGAGAAGCGGGTGCTGGCCAACGCGGAGAAGCTCTATACCGCGGCGATGAGCGCCTACGACCAGCTTTACGAGGGCAATGCTTCCGCCGAAGGCGCCCTGCGTACAGCAATCCGCAATGTCGAAGAGCTCGCCCGCTATGACGCCCAATTCGCCGAACTTGCGCAGCAGCTCGTCGCGGCCCGAGCCACCATTGGCGACGCCGGCGCGACGCTGCGGGATTATGCAGAGGGGATCAACGCCAGCCCCGAACGGCTCGTCGAGATCGAAGACCGGCTCGCGCTGCTCGATCGTCTCAAGCGCAAATACGGCCAGTCGGTGGCCGATGTCATCGCGTTCGGAGACGACGTCGCCCACAAGCTGGCCGAAGTGGAAAACCGCGACGACATCCTGAAGGAATTGAGCTCGGCTGTCGCCAAGGCCTCGACGGCCTACAAGGAAGCCGCCACCGCGCTCACCTCAGATCGCAAGGCTGCGGCATCCAAGCTCGCCAAGCTCGCCGAAACCCAGATCAACTCGCTCGCCATGAAGGTCCGCTTTCAGATCGAAGTCGCCTCTTCTGCGCAGGAATCCGCCTGGACCGCACACGGCTGGGACACAGTTGAATATCGCATTGCCACGAACCCCGGCGAGCCGCTCAAACCTCTGCACGAGATCGCTTCCGGCGGCGAGATGTCGCGCGTGATGCTGGCTCTCAAAGTGGCAGTCGAAGAAGGCTCATCTAAATCGAAGAAAAACAATCCAACTCCGCGTACGCTCGTCTTCGATGAGATCGACATCGGCATTGGCGGTCGCGCTGCCGAGGCTGTTGGCCAAAAGCTGAAAGCCCTCGCCCGCGGCCAGCAGGTTTTGTGCGTCACGCACCTTCCCCAGATCGCCGCCTTCGCAAGCCAGCATCTCGTCGTTGAGAAACGTGAAGATCATGGCCGCACTAAAACGCAGATCCGTGTCCTCGACGAACGCGCCCGCACCCATGAAGTGGCCCGCATGTTGTCCGGCGCCAAGGTCACCGATACAAGCCTGCAGCACGCAGCGCAGATGATCGCCACCAGCCGTTAGCTTTGGATGAACCGCCAGGCTGCCCGCGCTCGGGTCTCCTCCCGCTCGTGCGATTCCAGGCGCCACTTGCGCAGCAACCCTTTAGTAATCAGTTGGCTGGCACAAAAGCTGTTACGATGTGCGCGTGAAGTCCAACAGCGAGATCGAGCCTTGTCTCACCGTGGTGATGCCCGCGTACAACGAGGTCGCAACGGTGGAGGAGATCATGGCTCGCGTGCTTGCGCAGCGGCCCGTGCGCGAGTTGGTCGTCGTCGATGATTGCTCGCGGGACGGCACTTGGGACCTGCTCTGCCAGCTCGCGCAGAGCGATTCGCGTGTGAAACTCTTCCGGCACGAAGTCAACATGGGCAAGGGGGCGGCTCTGCGCACCGGCATCTCCCATGCAACATCCGATGTCGTGATCATTCAGGACGCCGATCTGGAGTACGATCCCGCGGAGTACTACCGCTTGCTTGCGCCAATTCTCATGGGGAAGGCCGACGCTGTTTTCGGATCGCGATTTCAGGGAAGCGGAGAGGACGCCCGACGGGTGCTCTATTACTGGCACTATCTCGGCAACCAGTTCCTCACTCTCTGTTCGAATATGGCGACGGACTTGAACCTGACAGACATGGAAACCTGCTACAAGTGTTTTCGCCGAGAAGTAATCCAGAACATCCAGATCGAGGAGAACCGATTCGGATTTGAGCCGGAGATAACGGCGAAGATTGCCCGGGCCAAGGCGCGCATCTACGAGGTTGGGGTGTCTTACGCAGGCCGCACGTACGCTGAAGGCAAAAAGATCGGCTGGCGCGACGGTTTTCGCGCTCTATGGTGCATCTACAAATACAATTTTTGGAGAAGTTGAGCTCTCTCGTTCTCGTCAAAGCTCTCTGAAGGCTCGGGACGCGGGGCACGCCCTTCCCGACTGAGATCGATGTTCAGGTAACTCTGTGTCGACAACCCGTTGATCCCGCACAAAATCCCCCCACCCGCAAATTGACCACCCACAGGTATACTGTTGGAGTGACGACCTCTGTCCTCGAATCCACTCCCAACGGCAGCCAGAGCGCCGCGTCCCGGTCCGAGAAGCGGGTTCTCTTACTCAAGCCGCGTGGCTTTTGTGCAGGCGTGGTGCGCGCCATCGACATCGTAAGAATCGCGCTTGAGACCTTCGGTGCCCCCATTTACGTCCGCCGCGAGATTGTCCACAACCGCTATGTTGTGAATGAGTTGGCGGAAAAGGGCGCGGTTTTTGTCCACGAGATCGACGATGTGCCGGATGGTCAGCGCGTCATCTATTCTGCCCACGGTGTTTCGCCGGCGGTGCGCGAGCGCAGCAAAGGCCGCGGACTCAAGGTCATCGACGCAACCTGCCCACTGGTCACCAAGGTTCACATCGAGGCGGTCAAATTCGCGAAGCAGGGCTATTCGCTAGTGCTAATTGGCCATCGCGATCACGACGAGATCGAGGGCACTCTCGGCGAGGCCCCGGACGTCACACAGGTCGTCTCGAATGTCGCCGAAGTCGAGGCGCTTCAGGTCCCCGATCCCAATCGCGTCGCCTATCTCACGCAGACGACACTCAGCCTTGACGAAGCGCGCGACATCATTCACGCACTCAAGGTCAAATTCCCGAATATCGCCGGCCCGCACTCGCAGGACATCTGCTACGCCACCGAGAACCGTCAGGTAGCCGTGCGCAACGTTGCGCATAACGCCAATCTCGTGCTCGTTGTCGGCTCGACCAACAGCTCGAATTCCAATCGGCTGGTTGAGGTCTCGCGCAATCTGGGCACGGTCGGCTACCTCATCGACAACTCACAGGCCATCGATCCTAAATGGCTCCAGGGCGTCTCGACTGTGGCCGTAACGGCAGGCGCTTCCGCACCGGAGATTCTGGTTGAGGATGTCCTGAATTACCTGCATCAAAATGGTTTTTCCAGCGTCGAAGAAGTAGAAGTCATGCCGGAAAATGTCCGGTTCGGGCTTCCCCCGGAAATTATCCAGGCCATTGGAACCACTGGCGGCACCGAGGCCATTCCCGTTCGCTAATGCGCGCGAGATGAGCGTCATTCGAGTGCCGGCTTGTTTTTGAGGTTCCTTCGTTTCGCCAAGGCGGAGGTTCTCGATTCGGTCTTTCGTGAATCGGTTCGAGCGGCGGGATAAGCGAAGCGAGGTTCGGCCGGCTTCTGAAATCAGCAGGCCTTGGCAAGGCGCGCATCGAGTTCCGTGGACTTTCCCGTGGATCGGTTGCAACAGAGGCATTGAATTCGCATGAGCGTTTCGCAATTGAGATCACATCCGGCGGTACCAAGGTTCGGCCGCATTGACGAGGACCTGGCAGACGTCGAAAAAGCCATCCTTGGCTCGCGCGAATACCTTCTCTCCCAGCAACACCCAGACGGCTACTGGTGCGGTGAGCTCGAAGCAGATGCGATGCTCGAGGCCGACTACATCTTCCTTCACACGCTGCTCGAGTCGGGAGACCCCGGTCGTCTGCAGCGGGCCATGACCGAGATTTGGCGCTATCAGAACGAGGACGGCAGTTGGGCCATTTACCCTGGCGGGCCCGGGAATCTCTCCCTCTCCGTGAAGTGCTACTTCTCGGCGAAGCTCATGGGCATCGCTCCCGATGATCCACGCATGGTGAAATGCCGCGAGTGGATTCTCGCGCATGGCGGCGTCATCGAGTGCAACACTTTCACCAAGATGTATCTCTGCGCGCTCGGCCAGTACGACTACGATGCCGTGCCTGCCATTCCGCCGGAGATCGTCCTCTTTCCCAACTGGTTTTACTTCAATATCTACGAAATCTCGGCGTGGTCGCGTTCGATTCTCGTGCCGCTGGCCATCATCTACGCCAAGAAGCCGTTCAAGAAGATTCCGCCCGAGCAGGGCATCGACGAGCTTTTCGTCGGCGGCCGCGCCAACTCGATTCTCCGTTTGCGCATCGATCGCAAACGCTTTCTCTCCTGGCGTAACGTATTCCTCCTGGCCGATCGAGCCTTTCACCTAGCCGAAGCGGTGCACATTCGCCCCTTGCGCAGACTCGCGCTGAAGCGCGCAGAGAAGTGGATGCTTGATCGTCTTGAGATGACCGACGGTCTCGGCGCCATCTACCCGGCGATGCTCAACGCCATCATCGCCCTGCGCTGCCTGGGCTACTCCGAAGACGACCCACAGGTGATTCGAGCGCGCGATGAGTTTGAAAAGCTCGGTATCGAACAGCCTCCGACGCCGGAAATGCCTGAGCCGGCCTTCCGCATGACGCCTTGCGTCTCCCCCGTGTGGGATACGGCGCAGGCTGTCTACGCACTCGGCGAAGCCGGCGTATCGCGCGACGATCCGCGCATGCTCAAGGCCGCCGATTGGATGCTCTCCAAGGAAGTGCGCCACAAGGGCGACTGGGCCGTGAAGGTCCCCAACACCGAAGCCGGCGGTTGGTACTTTGAGTTCAACAATGAGTTCTATCCCGACACCGACGACACCGCGCAGGTGCTGCTGGCACTCAGCAAGGTCGACAATCCTCGCGAGCGTTATCAGATTCAGGTAGCAGAACGGGCCATCCGTTGGGAGTTCGCCATGCAGTGTCGCAATGGCGGCTGGGGCAGCTTCGACAAAGACAACACGAAGATGATTTTCCAGTACATCCCCTTCGCCGATCACAACGCGATGCTCGATCCGCCGACCGTAGACATCACGGGACGTATGCTGGAGATGCTCGCCGCATATGGTTACACCCGCGACGACAAGCGTGTGCAAAGCGCCATCAGCTTCATCCTGAGTGAGCAGGAACCAGACGGGAGTTGGTTCGGCCGTTGGGGCGTGAACTATATTTACGGGACCTTCCTGGTGTTGCGCGGCCTCGAGGCCATCGGTATCGATCAGCACGAGCCTCAGGTGCAGCAGGCAGCTGAGTGGATCCGCATGGTGCAGAATCCCGATGGCGGTTGGGGCGAAACCTGTGGCAGCTACGACGATCCGGATACGCGCGGCATCGGTCCAAGCACGCCATCGCAGACTGCGTGGGCCCTGCTCGGATTGCTCGCTGCCGGCGACGATCGCTCCGACTCCCTCGCCAAGGGGATTCGCTGGCTGCTCACGCGCCAACGCGAAGACGGCAGCTGGGACGAGTCGATGGGTGATGGGCCCACGCGCCAGGCCCTGATCACCGGTACGGGCTTCCCCAAGGTTTTCTATCTGGCATACACGATGTACCGGCAGTACTTCCCACTGATGGCATTGACCGCCTACAGGCGGGCCATGGAACGTGCGTCGTAACGCGGCGCTGGAGGAATCTTTCAAGCTATGGCTGTTCCAATCTCACAGATGTGGACCGTTGCCACCTACGTGCTGAAGAAGCGCTTCTCGGGGCAAAAGCGATATCCCCTGGTCCTGATGCTCGAACCGCTCTTCCGTTGCAATCTCGCCTGTGCCGGTTGCGGCAAGGTGCAGTATCCGCCGCACATTCTCAAGAAGCAGCTCACGCCCGAGCAGTGTTTTGCCGCGGTCGAGGAATGCGGTGCGCCGATGGTGTCTATCCCCGGTGGCGAGCCGCTGCTCCATCCGCAGATCGTCGACATCGTCAACGGCTTGGTCGCGCGCAAGAAGTACATCTATCTCTGCACCAACGCGCTCGAACTCAAACGCCGCCTGCATGAGTTCACGCCGTCGAAGTATCTGACCTTCTCCGTGCATCTCGACGGAGACCGCGAGCACCACGACTTCTCCGTCTGCCGCGAGGGCGGCTACGACATCGCCGTCGAAGGCATCAAGGAAGCCGTCAAGCGCGGATTCCGGGTCACCACCAACGCCACGTTTTTCGATGGCACCGACCCCAACAACGTACGCAGCTTCTTCGACGACGTGATGACCATGGGTGTCGAGGGAATCGTGCTCTCTCCGGGCTACAGCTACGAGATGGCTCCGGATCAGAATCGCTTTCTCGGCCGTGCCCGCGTGCGCCGTCTCTTCCGCGCCATTCTGTCGAACCGCAAGCCCACCTGGAAGTTCAATATGTCGCCTCTGTTTCTCGAGTTCCTGATGGGCGACCGCAAGTACGAGTGCACGCCCTGGGGCTCGCCTGCCTACAACATCTTCGGCTGGCAGCGCCCTTGCTACCTTCTCCAGGACGGTTACACGGAGACCTTCAAGGAACTGCTCGAAACCACCAAGTGGGAAGAGTACGGAGTCGCCAGCGGCAATCCCAAGTGCGCCAATTGCATGGTGAGCTGTGGCTACGAGCCCACGGCTGTCATGGAGGGTTTCGGTTCGTTATCCGGATTCTGGGGAATGGTCAAAGGCACCTTCAAAACCTACAAGGATCAGCACGCGCTGAACCTGCTCAATGAGCCCATGCCGCACGGACCTTCCTCGCTTGTGCAGATCTCTTCTTCGCAAACGCTTGAGGAGACCAACGCATGACCGCGGAAGTTGCAAGGTACACCATCGAGCAGGTCGAAGCACTGGAACTCGCCCCTGGCACCGAGCATGAAAGGCTCGAAGGCTGGGTTCCCGCGCTCGTCAGCGAGGACGATCTGCGCAACGCTCTCGAGAAGGCCTTCGACTATCGCGGCGACGTGACCCTCACCCTCAAGTCCGGCGAGCGCATCGGGGCCTTTATCTTCAATCGCCACTCCGGCGCCACTCTCGCCGATTCGTACGTCCAGTACTACACGCCCAGCGCGCCCGAAAAGCGCAAAGTGAGCTACGCGGAAATTGCCCGCCTCGAGTTCAGCGGCAAGGACCGCGCCGCCGGCAAGCACTGGGAAGACTGGGTCAAGGCCTACAACGAGCGCAAGGCTGCGGGTGAAAAAGGCATCGCTCTTCACCCCGACGCGCTGGAGTAGGCTGGATGGCGGCGCTCGTTCCGCTACGTCATGAAAGTCTTCCTTACAGGCGCAACCGGTTTTGTCGGCCATCATGTGGCCAAGACGCTCGCCGCCGAAGGCATCGACCTCCGCCTGCTTGTCCGAAAATCCAGCAACCTGAAGAATCTTGAAGGCATCTCCGGCGATACTGTTGTCGGCGATCTTCTGCGCCCTGAAACCTTCGCCCCGGCAATTTCCGGATGCGATGCTGTCATGCACGTCGCGGCCGACTACCGGCTTTGGATTCGCGATCCCGACATGATGTATCGCGCCAACGTCGACGGCACCCGTGAACTGTTGCGCCTGGCGCGCGAAGCCAACGTCCCACGCGTCGTCTACACCTCCAGTGTTGCCACCATGCACTTCCGGTCGGATGGGATCGTGATCAACGAAGACACCCCCGTCTCCCTCGCCGACATGGTCGGCCACTACAAACGCTCCAAGTTTCTAGCCGAGCAGCAGGCTATTGCCGCCGCGCAGGACGGCCAGCAGGTCATCATCCTGAACCCGACAACCCCAATCGGATCCAACGATGCCAAGCCCACGCCCACCGGACGCATCTTCGTCGATTTTCTCAACCGGAAATTCCCGGCCTACGTCGACACCGGCCTCAACCTTGTCGATGTCGCCGAGGTTTCGCGCACGCACGTCACCGCGTTGACCACAGGCACGCCCGGTCGCCGCTACATCCTTGGCGGAGAGAATCTCACCCTCAAACAGATCCTCGATAAGATGTCGGCCATCACCGGCATCCCGTCCCCCACGACCAGAATCCCTTTCGCCATCGCTGCCACCTACGCCTTCTTCGAGGAGATCATCACTGGCCGCATCCGCGGCAAAGAGCCGCGGGCCACGCTCGAAGAGGTGCGCATGGGCCGCAGGAAGATGTTCGCTTCCTCGGCTCGCGCGCAGCAGGAGCTCGGCTTCCGCATTGTGCCCGTATACCCCGCCATGCGCGCCGCCATCGACTGGTTCCGCGCCAACGGCTACGCACCCTCGTCTTGATTAGTCCACCGCAGAGGACACCGCGATGAGCAAGCTTCATCTCTCCGCCTTCCAGATCGGCACACCCGCCAAGCCCGAGCAGGGCCTGCGGATCGGTGTCACCCGCCATCCACCGCGCGGCGTCCCCAAAGACCGCTGGGTGACCGACAGCTACTTCGATGTCTGGCTGCCCACCGTCGCGCCCGACACCAAGCTCGTCACCCAGATTCGGACCCTCGGTCCGGACAAAGCCGAGCAGCGCGACAAGCTCTTTGACCGCTACGAACGCGATCTACTTTCTGACGCCACCGGCCGCCAGACCGTCGAACTCCTCGCGCAAATCGCCCTGCGCACGCCCATCAGCATCGGCTGTTTCTGCGAGGACGAGTCCAGCTGCCATCGCTCGCGGCTGTTCAAGATCATCCAGCAGCACGCAGGAACCGGAAAAAAATGACCCGCACCGCCCTTATCGCCGCCATGCCCGGCGAACTCAAAGCGATCGTCGTCGGCTGGAAGCATACCCGCCGCAACGGCGTCGATCTCTGGTCCCACCGCGACGAAAACCTCTACGTCGCCGCCTGTGCCGGAGCGGGGCAGTCAGCCGCAACCCGAGCCTTCGCCGCCGCCGAAGAAGACGCTCCGATCGATCTGGTCTTCTCGCTGGGCTGGGTCGGCGCCCTCACCGCCGACCTAGCCCCAGGCTTTGCGCACAATTGTGCCGGCGTCATCGACGTCCGCACTGGCGAGCGCTTCCAATGCGATGCCGACGCCGGCCCGCTTTGGCTCGCCACCAGTCCCAAGGTTGCCGACGAAGCCGAAAAGCGCCGCCTCGCCTCCGCCTACCCCGCCGTCTCGCTTGTCGACATGGAAGCCGCAGCCATTGCCCGTCTCGCCCAGATGCGCGGCATCCCGTTCTACGCCATCAAGGGAGTCAGCGACTCGCTCGACGCCAAACTGCCCGACTTCAACCGCTTCATCGCCTCCGACGGCCGCTTCCAGACCGCCAGATTCGCGCTTTATTCGCTTTTGCGACCTTCGTACTGGCCCTCCCTCGTCAGGATGGGCGAAAATAGTAGAAAGGCTTCCCAAAGCATCGCGGAGACGCTCCAGGCGTTTCTGCAATAAAGCGAGGTCGCGGCAAAGGACGGATGGCTACCCAACTCTCCAACCCTGAACGCCTGGTCGAATCCGGACTCCCCTCCACCATGAGCGCGGTGGTTTACCGCGGCGTCAACGACATGCGCATCGAAACTGTTCCCGTCCCGCGCATCGGTCCCGGCGAACTGCTGGTGAAGATCGCCACCTGCGGTGTCTGCGGCACGGATCTGAAGAAGATTCATACCGGTTCGCATTCGGCTCCCCGCATCTTCGGCCATGAAATGGCTGGCACCATCGTGGCGGCCGGCGCAGGTGTGAGCGGCTACCATATTGGCGAGCGCGTAGTGGTCCACCACCATGTTCCTTGCAACCAGTGCTACTACTGCCGCAAGGGAACCCCCGCACAGTGCCCCCTTTACAAGAAGACAGGCGTCACAGCCGGCTTCGAGCCTTCGGGCGGCGGGTTTGCCGAATACATCCGCGTGATGGACTTCGTCGTCTCGAACAGCGGTGTGGTCCGGATTCCGGACGGCGTCCCCTTTGAACAGGCGGCATACGTCGAGCCGGTGAACACGGTCCTGAAGGGCGTGAAGCTGCTGAATCTCGCGCCGGACGATACGGTGCTGGTCATCGGTCAGGGCCCGATCGGCTTGATGCACGCCGTGCTCGCCAGCCGCATGGCCGGCAAGGTTCTCACCTCAGACCTCTATCCCGAACGGCATGCAATTGCAGCCAAGTACGGTCTGAAGCATCCAATTCATGCAGGTACTGAAAATGTCGTCGAGAAAGTTTTGGCCGAGACCGACGGCCGCGGTGCAGACGCCGTCGTCCTTGCCGTGGGGGGTACTGCATTGATTCGCACAGCGATGGATGCTGCGCGTCCCGGTGGTAAAGTGATGCTATTCGCCCAGACGCAACACGGCGAGGTGACCATCGATCCTGCCTCCGTTTGCGTCGACGAGAAAACGCTGCTCGGCTCCTATTCGTCGTCCTACGACATTCAGAACGAAGTGATTGAGCTCGTGTTCGACGGTTACCGCAACGGGTTTGATCTGACCCAGTTGATCTCGCACCGTTTTTCCATTCAGGATGCGGTCGCCGCAATTGAGGTGGCCTCACACCCCAAAGCCGATTCGATGAAGATCATGATCGAGCCGGTCCTGGGCATGGGGGCCGAGTAAGGGAGCCTGATGCCAGGCACGGTCAAAGACGCAATCAAGCGCAGCCGCTCCACGGTTGAAACCGCGATCGAGCATGGGCGTGCCACCGTCGAAACTGCTATCGAACATGGCCGCGCCACGGTTGAAGACGCAATTCTTCACGGACGTGCCACCGTCGAGAGCGCGATCCATCATGGCCGTGCAACGGTTGAGACCGCGATCTATCACGGTCGCGCCACCATGCAGGCCGCAGTTCTCCATGGACGCGAAGACATTCGCATTGAAAGCGTGCCCGTTCCGCAAGCGGGGCTGGGCGAGTTAATTGTGCAGGTGGGCGCCGCACTCACCTGCGGCACCGACTTGAAGGTTTTTCGCCGCGGTTATCACGCGCGGATGATTGTGCCCCCTGCGCTTTTCGGCCATGAGCTGGCAGGCACAGTCGTCGAAGCCGGACAAGGCGTCACGGACTTTGCAACCGGCGATCGCGTCGTTGCTCTCAACTCGGCGCCCTGCGGCGCGTGCTACTTCTGCGCGCGCGGGCAAGAGAATCTCTGCGACGATCTGCTCTTCAACAACGGGGCCTACGCGGAGTACATCCGAATCCCGGAACGCATCGTCGCAAAAAACACACTACGGGTTCCAGATCACGTTCCCCTCGAGCATGCCGCTCTCACCGAACCGCTGGCCTGCGCTGTGCATGGCTTTGAGGACTCGCATCCGCGTCCGGGCGATCTTGTTGCCGTCATCGGCGGTGGCCCCCTGGGTTTGATGATGCTTCACGTTGCTGCGCTGGCGGGATGCGAAACCATCGCTGTCGTGAAGCACGATGGTCAGGTAGAAGCGGCGAAACAACTCGGTGCCGCCCATGTTGTGCAGGCCAGTTCGATTCGCAAAGCAGTTCGCGAAACCCGCGCCATCACGCCCAACGATCGCGGCGTCGACATTGCCATCGAAGCCGTCGGCGTGCCCGATGCATGGGAAGAAGCCGTCGAGATGGTGCGCAAGGGGGGTACGGTCAACTTTTTCGGTGGCTGCGCGACCGGTACGCAGGTCAAGCTCGATACCAATCGCGTCCACTACAGCGACATTACATTGCGTGCCACGTTCCACCACACTCCCGCCATCTGTCGTAAGGCGCTCGATCTCATTGCCGGCGGGCGGTTCCAGGCCGGGGCCTTCATCACGGGCCACGCCCATCTTTACGAGTTGAATCGCGTTTTCGAGAAGCTGATGAATCGCGGCAGCGAAATCAAGACTGCGATTGTGCCCTAGTCTATGACCACAGCAGTACTGCATTCGGATCAGGAATCGCTGCTCGATCGCGGCTGGGCTGCGCTGCCGGCATGGTATCGCATGCCTCCCGTTACGCCAACGCTGGAGGAAGCACGCGCCTGGTGCAGGCGGCTAGCCGAGTCGCACTACGAGAACTTCCACGTTGCGACGTGGTTCCTTCCCAAAGCGCTGCGACCGCACTTCCACGCGATCTACGCCTACTGCCGCATGTCCGACGATCTCGGGGACGAGGTCGGAGATAGGTCAGCAGCATTAGCGCTGCTCGATTGGTGGGGCAGGGAACTTGACGCCTGCTACGAGGGCCAGGCTCACCATCCTGTCTTTGTGGCGTTGGCCGAAACGATTCGCACCTGCTCGATCCCCAAGGAACCGTTCGCCGATCTGCTCAAGGCCTTCCGCCAGGACCAGACCGTCACGCGCTATCGCACCATGGCCGATGTGCTCGAGTACTGCCGCTACTCGGCGAATCCCGTGGGGCGCCTTGTGCTCTACGCCTGCGGATACGCCGACGAAGAGCGCTTCAAGCTCTCCGATGCCACGTGTTCCGCGCTGCAACTCGCCAACTTCTGGCAGGATGTCCGCGTCGATTGGCAGAAGGACCGCGTGTATCTGCCGCAGGAAGACATGCAGCGCTTCGACGTGACCGAAGAGATAATTGCGCGAGGCAAGGCCACCCCGGCCTTTCGCGCATTGCTCGACTACGAAGTCGACTTCGCACGCCGTCTCTTTGGGGAAGGCCTGCCGCTGATCGGCATGGTGGGCCGCGACCTCGCTGTCGATCTCGACCTCTTTAGCCGAGGCGGTCTTGAGATTCTGCACGCCATCGAGCGCCGCGACTACGACGTACTTTCCAGACGTCCATCCATCGCCAAACGTACCAAGATCGCTCTCGCACTGCGCGCTGTCGGTGGCAAGGTCCTGCCCTTGCTCCGCCTGGGCCCGCGTTGAACAGGAAGGCACCTGGGTGCAGGCTCCGACGCTCGACAAATCCTACGCAATCTGCAGAGCCATCGCGAAGAGGGAAGCGAAGAATTTCTACTACGCTTTCGTCGCGCTGCCCCCAGAGCGCAGAAATGCCATTTGCGCCATTTATGCCTTCATGCGCAAGGCAGACGACCTCAGCGACGACGAGTCTGTTCCGCGCGCCGAGCGCCGTCGCAATCTCGATGCATGGCTTGCGGCATGGCACGCGGCAGGCGCCATGGGAGAAACCGCCGACCCGGTCTTCATCGCGGTTCGGGACGCGACGCGACGCTTCCGCATTCCCCTGAGCCTGCTCGATGAGCTTGTCGCCGGGACGACGATGGACCTGCGCGAGACCCCGAGCAACGCTCCCGATACCTACGCCACCTTTGACGATCTCTACCAGTATTGCTATCTCGTCGCATCGGTAGTGGGTCTGGTCTGCATCCGTATCTTTGGCTACTCCGACCCGCGGGCCGAGAAGCTGGCCGAAGAGACCGGTGTCGCCTTCCAACTCACGAACATTCTGCGCGACGTGCAAGAAGACGCTGCCCGTGCCCGCGTGTATCTCCCCCTTGAAGGCCTAGCCGCGCACCGCATCTCGGTCGAATCGATCCTGCGTCGAACGGCTGCCACGCCCCCCACGCCGAACGAGCGTGCACTCTTCGCCGAAATCGCACAACGCGCCGAACGCTACTATCGATCTTCCAAGGAACTGCTCCCCCTGATCGACCGCGAGAGCCGGCCCGCGCTGGGGGTACTCGTCTCTATCTATCACGCGTTGCTCAAGCGGATTGAGCGTGCTGACTACGATGTGTTCTCGCGGCGTGCCAGTGTACCGCTCATCGAGAAACTCACCATTCTGGGCAGAGGCCTGACGCGCGTCGCTCTCGCAAGACTGACTGGCTAACGTCCAACAAAGCGAAGGTTCATATCCATTGCTGCAAGGCTTGAGACAATCCGTGACCGTGATCGGCGGTGGCGTCGCCGGTATAAGCGCAGCCTGCGCGCTCGCCGAAGCTGGGTTTCGCGTACAGCTCGTCGAGCAGCGCGGCTACCTTGGCGGCCGTGCCTCCTCGTATCTGCATCCGGGCGTCGAGGAGATCATCGACAACTGCCAGCACGTGCTCTTCGGTTGCTGCACGAATCTCTGCGGCTTTTACATGCGCATTGGCGTCTTCGATAAGATTCATTGGACACACGAGATGACCATGATCGAGCCCAGTGGCCGCCGTTCGGTGCTCGGTCCTTCGATACTCCCTGCTCCTCTGCACGGTCTGCCAAAACTGCTCGCCGCGCAGGCCTTCACACGAGCGGACAAACTCGCTCTCGCTCGGGCGTTCCGCGAGCTACTGCGACCCATCCCTTCCAACTCGACTGAAACGCTCAGCGCGTGGCTCCAGCGGAACAGTCAGACTCAAGGTGCGATTGAACGATTCTGGCGTCTCGTCATCGCAAGCGCGCTGAACGCCGATCTGGACTGCATCGCTTTGCCCTATGCGGCTAAAGTGGTTCGCGAACTCTTCATGTACTCCGCCGAAGCTGGCAGTATGGGTATGAGCACCGTGCCGCTCAGCGAGTTGTACGGTGAGGCGTCGCGTTTCCTCGAAGGATTGGGCAGCACAGTCGTTCTCAACGCGACCGTCGATGCGGCCATGTGGGATGCGCGTTCCTCACAGTGGAATCTCAGTACCCGCGCAGGAACCATCCACTCGGATTTCCTTGTGCTCGCTCTCCCGTTCGAAGCCACGGCAAAGTTGATTCCCTCGATGCCGCCTGCCCCCGGCGTTTCTGCACTGGCCGCACAGATCAACCGCCACAGACACTGGCCGATCTGCAGCGTTCATCTCTGGTTCGATCGCGAGATTACCGATCTCGAACACGCGGTTCTGCTCGACCGCGAGATTCACTGGATGTACAACAAGAGCCGGTTGCAGCCCGGCCGATCGCGCCGGAACTTCTATCTCGAGCTCGTAGTGAGCGCGTCCCGGTCGTTTGCCGCACGCACGCGCCAGGAGGCGATCGAGCAGGCTTTGCGCGAGCTCACGGAATTCTTTCCCAAGGTTTCCACCGCAAAGATCGAGAAGGCCGCGCTTACCAAAGAGGTCCGCGCAACGTTTGGTGTGCCACCGGGTATCGACGACGCGCGTCCGTCTGCAACTTCGCCGTGGCCCAACTGTTTCCTTGCGGGTGATTGGGTCGCCACGGGCTGGCCTTCGACGATGGAGAGCGCCGCGCGGTCCGGGCACCTGGCAGCAGAAGCCCTGACGCAGGCAACTGGAGAAGCGCAATCGTTCCTGACCCCGGACCTCAGGCCAAAGGGCCTGATGCGCTGGCTCGCTCGTTAGCTCACAACCTCAGTGTGCAAGCAGGTAGACGCCCACACACACCAGCACCGCCGCGGTCCAGCGGCGCCGGTCAACATTTTCCTTCAGGAGGATCTTTCCCGCAATCGCATTCGTTACCAGTGTCAGCGATGCCGAAGCCGGCGCCACCAGGCTCAGGTCCAGATGATTGAGCGCAAACAGCAGCGCAAAGAAGGCGAGCGCCAGAAAACCGACGCCGGCATAAAACAGTGGGCACGTGATGACCTCGCGAATCGCGCCCCTGAGGCCAGAGTGCGCGCGAATCTCATCCAAATCGCCGATCGACTTCATCGCTGCCGCCGTCAGCACCTCGCCAGCCGTCGAGCAAAGGACGACAGCCGCAATCATGCCCGCTGCGGACCAGAACCCGGGAGAGAAGGAGGGAACTGTCATTGGACCTGCTCCTCCTCTTGCAACGCGACCGGATTTGCTGCAGAGGGCTCGCCCACGCCCGTCGGCCTCTCAGTCAGTGACGGCCCGTGCGCCACGAAACCTACGCCCAATGTGATCAGTACAATTCCCGCCCAGCGTTGCAGCGAGATCGGCTCATGCAGCCAGAACCGCGCCAGAAACGCCACAATCACGTTGCCGAAAGCAGTGGTCGGCAAAACGAACGTGAGATCGGCCCACGACAGTGCGGTCAAATAGCTTGCGAAAAATCCGATCAGCAGAGTGATTCCCGCTGCAATCCATGGCGTGAAAACGGCAGCGATCAGTGTTCCCGGATGGTCTAGCGAGATCGCGGGCAGTCTTGTCATCCCACGCGACAGGCACGTGTCGCCCAACGGAGCGCAGAGCCCCACCATTGCGAGGATCAGGTACTGCCTGGGTGTGAGACTGTGGTGTGCCATTCAAGTGGCTTCTTCGAGCGATACGAAAAAACAAGGGCGGACTCAGTTTGAGTGCCGCCCCTGCTTCTGACTTACACGATTGTGCTAAGCGCCTGCGCCTACCGGCGTCGTTGGCTCCACGTGGCGACTGCGAGCTTCCTTCACCATCTTGTTACGTTGCGCGCGCAGCTTGAGGAATGACTTCGCCTCTACATAAAGCCTGGGAACGTCGCGATTCACGATTGCCTTCCAGATCACGCGCGCTGCAGCCTTGGGCCGGAAGTAGTACTCGTCATAGAAACGATGCACCATCTCCATAACGTAATCGGTGGGCAGGCCAGGGTATTCAATGTGCGCCATCTGGTGTCCGCCGCCGTCCTCCATCTTTTCGTTGGTGATGAAGCCGCCCGCCTTTGCGAACTCGTAGAACTCTGTGCCCGGATACGCGTGCGCGATCGACACCTGAATCGTCTCCACGTCGAGCGCCTTCGCGAACTTGATCGTGTTCTGAATCGATTCCTTGGTCTCGCCGGGCAGGCCGAGAATAAAGTCTCCGTGAATCACCAGACCCAGGTCATGGCAATCTTTGGCGAACGCGCGGGCACGTTCCACGGTCGCGCCTTTCTTGATGTTCTTCAGGATCTGCGGATCGCCCGATTCGAAGCCCACGATCAACAACCGGCATCCCGCTTCCTTCATCGCCTTCAGTGTTTCGCGGTCAGTGGTCACTCGCGACGTGCAACTCCAGGTCAGGCCGAGTGGCTTCAGCTTGGCGCACAGCTCAATAGTGCGCTGCTTCTGAATGTTGAAGGTGTCGTCATCGAAGAAAAACTCCTTGACATGGGGGAAGCTCTGCTTCGCCCACGCCATCTCGGCGGCCACATCGTCAGCCGAGCGCTTGCGCCAGGCATGCCCACTCAGCGTCTGCGGCCAAAGGCAGAAAGTGCACTGCGCCGGGCATCCCCTCGTCGAGTAGAGCGCGACGAACGGATGCAGCAAAAACGGCACGTTGTACTTCGTTACGTCGAGATCTTTCTTATAGACCTTTGTGGCCCACGGCATCGCGTCCAGATCCTCGACCTGCGGGCGATCGGGGTTGTGCACGATCTGGCCATCTTGCTTGTAGCTGATACCGAGGATCTCGTTCAGCGGTTTGCCGTTCGCATACTCCACGACCGAATAATCAAATTCACGCCGGCAAATAAAGTCCAGCACCTCGCACTCGTTCAGGGCGCGATCGGGACTTGTCGTGACTGGCGGCCCGACAAATGCGATTCGAATCGACGGATTCGCGTTCTTAATCGCCCGTGCCAACCTTTGATCGCCTTCCCATCCCACCGTCGACGTAAAGAGCACCAGAAACTCGTACTCCTTGGCGATCTTGATCGTCTCCTCGGCTGACACATGGTGCGGAGGCGCATCGAGCAGCCGTGAACCCTCCAGCATGCCGGCCGGATACGTGAGCCACACCGGGTACCAGTAGGACTCAATTTCGCGAGTCGCGGGCCAGCGGGATCCAGCGCCGCCGTCGAAGCCTTCAAACGAAGGAGGGTTGAGGAAGAGTGTTTTCAATGGCATAGACATCCCTTCGATTTTACCATCTGCCCAGTTTTCACCCCACCTAAAGGGGTTAAGTGGTCACTTCGCGTGTAATTCGTGGATCCAGTCTTCCATGTGGCCCAACGCGCGTAGCAACTCCAGCCGCGCCTTAGCCAGGTCCAGCCCGGCGTCCATCGATTCGCCGACCTTCTGATTCGCATCGATGCGCGCCATCTGCTCGGCTTTCGGAGAAAGCTGTGGCGTCGATCCAGGCCCGCTGGTTCCGTTTCCCAGCACGAGCTGAGTCAGCACCGTCTTGAGCTGCTCGTCGGCAATCTGTTGCTTCAGGTTCGCGATCTCAGCCAGCGTATCGAGCTCGCGGAGGCTGCCCGTCAACTCCGCAATCTGAACTTCGTTTTGCCGCTGCGCTTGCTCCGCCTCAACAGTCGCGCGCAGAGCTTCCGCTGCTGACTCACGCGCTTTGGCGCGATGTCCCATGTCGAAGACCGGTATCCTCACATCGATGCCCGAGGCAAAGTTGTTTGCCGGAAGGGGATTGGCGAAGAACTTGTTGACGTCGTTGAGAATTGTCGTATTGCGGTTGTACTGTGCCACGAAGCTCAGCTGCGGCCAAAAATTACTCTCATTGTCGCCCTTGGCAACCTGCTGCTTAGCCTTCGCCTGAAACTTCGCAGACTCAATCCCCGCCACTTCCTCTGCAACCCCATCCCCTCTGACTTGCGGTATTTCAGGGATGCTTCCATGGTCAGGGCTGATCGATCCCAAAGGAAGGCCCGTGAGAGTGGCGAGCTGTTTCGAAAGCGTTCCTGCACGAGTCTCCAGATGCTCCCGCTTCAACTTGATCTGCGCCGCTGTCAGCCGCGCTTCGAGCAGCTCGTTCAACGGATCGAAGCCCGCCTCCGTACGTTCCTGCTCAATCGCCACGAGCCTCGCCGCGAATCCCTCTTGCTGCTTTGCGGCATCCAGCTCGCGATTCACCGTGTCCAATTCGATGTAGGTAGTTGAAGCGTCCAGCGCGGCCTGTTCGCGCGCGTCCTTGAGGTTCACCGTCGCTGCCTGCAGTCCGGCACGCGCTGCATCGATATAGTGCTTCTGTGGAATGCTGAAGACCAGCGACTCCACCGTGGCGTTCCATATCGACGGCGGAGATCCAGTAAACCCAACCTCGGGAAAGACTGGAAGTCCGGTCCCGAACTGCAGCGATGGAATGGTCACGTCCTTGCTCTCGGAAAGCGCGGCGCTTGCTTTATTCACGTCGGCCTGCGCGATCCTCACCGCGGTGCTATTGCGTTGCGCCAGATCGACGACGGTCGCGAGCGAGACCTGCGAGAAGGCGTACGGCGCCGCTGCTGCAAAGAGCATTCCGCAGGCAGCGCCGAGAAGTCCCGAACGCAGTGTCATTCCAATCTTCAACCGATCTATTCCCTCAAAGCTTCAGATCCAGGGCGGGTTTGTAGTCATGGGCCAATGCCAGCGCTTCTTCGCGTTGCTTCCGTGCGCCGTCTTCATCACCCAGCTGCGCCAGAAGGTGCGCCAGCCGCGTGTGTGCCACAAATGCGGGAGCCTCCTCTGTTTTCGCGGGCCCGCTCAGATAGTCCTCCAGCATCTTGGCGGCAAGCGCTGGATTACGGTTGACCCGTGTCAGCACCGATGCCCCATTGAAGAGCGCGACTCCAGCGGTTCGATCCCTCTGTGCCGCCTTCAAGCCATTCTGGACTGCTGCCTCGGCGTCTGCCGGCCGTTCGCGTTTACGATAGAAACTACCCAGCGTCATCCATTGAAAAGCGGGGTGGTGACTCGCTTCCACCGCCAACTTGAACTCGTGCTCTGCCGCATCGTAGTCCTTGTTGCTTTCGGCGATCCGTCCTCGCAGTTCATGGGCCCGCGCGGAGTCGACACTGTCGAGCTCTACCGCTACTCGGTTCGCTTTATCCTCGCCGCCACCCACAACCCCCGGCGCGCTCGAATAGAACTCGCCCAGGTCGCCCAGAGCCTCGGCATTGCGCGGATCGAGCTGTACGGCTGCTTCGAACTCCACGCGCACCCTCTTCGCCAAGGAGAACGCACTCATGAACGACGCCCGCGACGCCTTCTCGCCTAAGGCTCGCCCCAGCCACATGTGGTAGCCGGAGTTTCCTCCTTCCATGCGCACCGCTTCTTCGCATTCACTCGCAGCCGCATCCCAGTGCTCCAAAATGAACTGCACACGGCATCGCAAATTGTGTGCCTCCGCCGAGGCGGGAAGAGCTCCGAGCATCGTGAGCGCCTGATCGGCTGCGCCAGCCTGCAATGCCGCATTCACCGCCGCCAGCGATCCAGCCGGCTCCGCGTAAGCAGCAGCGATCGAGATCGCGATCAAGGAGGCTGCTAAAATGCTCTTCACTGCACCTGCTTGATCGGCATGTCTACCTGCAACGGCTGCCCGGTTGTGGTCCCAGTCGCCACGATGTCTCCTTCGTTCAGACCCGCGAGGATCGACACCTGGGTCAGGTTCTGCACGCCGGTCGTCACCGAGGTCTTGACCAGCTCGCCCTTCACCACCTTGAAGACATAGGTTTTCCCATTCTCGGAGTAGAGCGCGTCGCGTGGGATGCTCAACGTATCAGGCGCGCTGGCGGTGGTCACTGTGACAGTCACATTGGTTTCGGGCAGCAAATCGTCCTCGTCGCCGTCGAGGTCGATCAGCACCTCACCCACCACCCGCGTCGTGTACTCAATCACCGTTGCCGGCGTCCGCACGATATGCCCATCCCACACCCGGCCAGGCTTAGCCTCCCATTTGATCTGAATTGGCTGGCCGACAGAAAGCCGTCCGATATTCGGCTCGTCAAAATAGGCGCGCACGCGCTCATGGTGCAGATCTGCCATCTGTAGCAGAACCTTGCCCGCCTCCGCAAACTGGGTGGGTTGCGCATCCAGTGAATAGACCGTTCCCGAGATCGGTGCCCGATACGACGTCTTGGCGAGCACGTCGCGCGCGGCAGCAGCATTTGCTTCCGCATCTTGAAGCGCCGCCCGTGCGCGGTCCACTTCTGCCGGTGAATAGCGCTGATGTGCGCTCTGCTCGGCAGCATTGAGGCCCGCCCTGGCAGCGTCAAGCTGCTCTTGGGCTCCGGCCACTTCGCTGGGCGAAGCCGCTCCCGTCGCCTGCAGTTTCGTCAGGGCGTCGAAATTCCTCTGCGCCTGACCCAGATCCAGCTTGTCTCGTTCGATCTCCGCCGCTGAGGCCTGCCGCTGCTCCAAAGTGCCGTTCTGTGTCGCCGCCTCAAGCAGAGCCTGTGCCGTCTTCACTCCGCTATCCGCAGCCGCCAGTCGTGCCCGCGCCTCCGCGTCGTCCAGTACCACGAGGAGCTTTCCGACCGGTATCCGATCGCCCGGCTGCACATATACGGCCTTCACAGTAGTCGCCAGCGGGCTCGGATACTGATAGGGCGCCACCGGCTCGACGCGCCCATTCGTGCTGAGATAGCTCGTCAGCTGAGCGTGCTCCACTCGCGCCACTTTCACGGGTAATCGCTCGCGTGTAAAAGCCCGCGCCGAAAAGAACACCACAGCCAACAGGACCAAAGCTCCGAACCAGAGCCACTTGCGGTCCAATTCCTTTCTTTCTCGTGTCATCCACTTAACCTGAGCCAGTATATAAGACTCCAACTGCGGACCCGAGGGAGCATTTTTTTGCTATGAAAGTACCGTTCGATACATGCACAATCTGGTGGCGCTCTTGTATTAGTTGACTTCGGCAATTATATTGATTGCTCAAGGAGGTCCTCCGATGGCGACGTCTCCCGCCTCTGAATTAGACCTTGCAGTCAGTGCTTTTCGAGGCTTCAATCGCTTCTACACGCGCCTCATCGGTCTGCTCGATGAGGAACTCGTGAAAAGCGGCTTTTCCCTCACCGAAGCTCGGGTTCTTTTCGAACTCTCCGCGTATCCAGGTCGAGGAGCCAGCGGAATTGCAGCAGAACTGACCCTCGACCCCGGCTATCTGAGCCGCATTCTCCGCAAGCTGGAAGACGCAGGTCTGCTCGACCGCTCTTCCTCATCCGAAGACGCGCGCCAGATAGACCTGCGCCTTACGCGCAAGGGTAAAGCAGCGTTCGCGGACCTCAATCGTCGTTCCTCGGTCCAAGCCTCCGAGATGCTCGAGAGACTCACCCCCGCCAACCGCACCATGCTGATTTGCTCCATGTGCGAAATAGAGAAGATCCTGGGTGAGCCGCAAAAACAGGGCGTTCCGTTCGTCCTGCGCCCTCATCGCCCAGGCGATATGGGGTGGGTTGTGCAACGTCAGAGCATCCTTTACGTCGAGGAGTATGGCTGGAAAGGCGAATACGAGGCTCTTGCCTCGCGCATCGTCGCCGACTTCATCGACCACTTCGATCCCGCGCGGGAACACTGCTGGATTGCAGAACGCCACAGCGAGCCACTGGGCTGCATCTTCCTGGTTCGTCATCCCGAACAAGAAGACGTCGCCAAGCTCCGGCTGCTGCACGTCGAGCGTGCGGCACGCGGCATGGGCCTCGGCAAAGCACTAGTGCACGAGTGCCTGCAGTTTGCCCGATCTGCCGGCTACAGGAAGGTCACCCTTTGGACGCAAAGCATTCTCTACGCAGCGCACAAGATCTATCAGGAGGCCGGTTTCAAGCTTGTCCTTGAAGAACCGCATCATAGTTTTGGCAAAGACTTGATCGGTCAGACGTGGGAACTTGAACTTCATGGACCGATACAATAACCCCATGGCAGTAGAGACACCCCGCTACACCGACGACCACGCCAAGGCTGGGCTCGACTTCAAGTTCCCCGCGATCGAGACCTGGCAGAACCAGTTTCCCGGCTACGAGATCTCTATTGACGATCCCGAGCTCACTTCGGTCTGTCCCAAGACTGGTCTGCCCGACTTCGGCATCCTGAACATCCGCTACATGCCGCGCCAGCGATGCCTCGAACTCAAGTCGCTCAAGGAGTATCTGTTCTCCTACCGCAACCTCGGCATCTTTCAGGAAAACATCGTCAACCAGGTCCTCGAAGACGTGGTCAAGGCCTGCGATCCGGTGTGGGTTGTCGTCCGGGGCGAGTTCCGGCCGCGCGGCGGCATTGCGACGACCGTCGAGGCCCGCTGGCCCCGGCCGCAGCAGTAGCTGGCCCGCGCCTGCAAATCTCTTACTTGATCGAACCGACGCTGGGCTGCACCCACGAGTACACGAAGTCAGCGATCTGAGGAAAGATCGTCGCCAGCAGGCCGATCGCCGGCCCCACTCCAAAGCCCACAAGTTTGAACCAGAAATCCTTATCGAGTTCGCCCGGGTTGGTGTTGGTGATCAGGCTGAGAATAGGGTCGCGGTGCATCTGCGCATAGACAAACACGATTACAGCGCCCAGCACAACAGAGAGCACGATCGCGGTACCACTGATGACTGGACGCGGATCGAACGGATAGCTTGCCATGGTCAGCGTGACCGCGACGAACAGCCACACGATGCTCATCACCAAGGACCGCATCTGTCCCAGCGTGTTTTGAATGAATCCAAGGTAGACGTAGCACACAAACTGCTCCCCGTAACGGACATGAGGCTTCAGCTCCGCGATCGGCATGAGAAGGCGGTCGTCAGCTGCCGCGGTTTCGCTCTCCTGCGTGTTGCACGGGTCAGTGCAGAGCTTCGGTCCCGACTCTCTCATCCACGCCGGCACGAGCAGGCGAGTCAAAAGAACCCCGGCAGTCTTGGCAAGCGCCTCCTGGACCTCCTGGAGCCTTGTCTCATCGATCTCATCGGCCTTGTTCCAGTTCTGCATGTACCACTGCGCGAACCGGAAATGCGCCTTCTGCAATGCGTCGAGAGCATTGCTGACGTCACCCCATCCGCAAAGCTGCCAGACCTCTGGATGTGCAACAAACGAGTTCTTCAGGTGCGTTGCACTCGCAATCTGTGTGCTCAGCAGTTTGTAGCGCATGTCGAAGACGTTTCCGCTGATCTTCCAGACCGATGCCCAGGACTCGCCTGGGAGCGCGGCCACGCTGCGGCGCAATCGCAGAAGGTAGAGAAAGTTGAGCAACTCGCGCAGCCCGATCCAGGCATGCAGCAGTTGCCACGCACAGGTGAGCAGAATCGCGACGCACACCACAAGCAGGATGCAAACGAAGATCGAAGGTTCGAGCTGCCCCAGCGTGCGCAGGGGAAGTTCTCCGGAGAGGAGACATGCCAAAACGGAGAGAACAACCGCAACGATAGCGACGGATGTGACCTTCGCCGCAGGGCTCGGATTGCATTGCCGTTCGACAGGCCCGGCCGCCGACTCTCGGCTGAACATGTTCATCGAGGATCGTGTGAGCGCGTCGATCTTGACCGTGAGCGTCTGCTTGTTCGGTAACTGTGGACGATCTGGACCGAAGAGCGCCAGCTTTTGGAGCGAATACCAGCACCACAGATAGACCCCGGCAGCCGGCGCCAGCAGCAGGAGGACCGGCGATACGCCGCTAGCCAGGTGCATGCAGCGCCAGTAGGCCGGAATCCTGTTCGCAGGCGTAAGCGGAGCTTCGCAGAAGACGAAAGAGAAGAAGTAGAAGCCCAGTGTCTCCGCAACGTAGACGCCCACCGGCCAGAGGAGATCCCAGTCGCTCTTCGCTCGCTGGGCCTGTCTCCACACATTCACGGCAATCGCAAGGGAGGGCACAAACCAGCCCAGGAAAAGGAAGAGGCGACCTGCCCACGCGGGATCGAACAGTACGCCTTCCTGCGAGAACTCTCCGAATCCCCAGGCGATCGCCGTCGTCATCGCGGAAAGGCACGCACTTGCGGTCGCAAGCAGAAGACGATGCGACCAATAGGTATTACTCGTGCAGACGAAGTACGCGCGGTGACTGGGCTTCTCCATGACCGACGGAAAGTAGCAGCAGCCGAAGTGAAATGCGATCCATGCGAAGAGGCCCACAATGGCAAGTCCGAAACTTCCGGGCATGCGTGGCCAGGGCTTCCAATCCTTTGCGGCGTTCGCTTCGGGGGCCGGCCAGTGCAAGCAGACTCTCTCCAAGACTTGCGCGGCGTCCGAAAGAGCGGCGTGGAATCGTTGAAGTGCGCTCAGGTTTCGCTTGTCCGTGTCGAGTGGCTGCAGCGTCCGGTCGTTCAGCGCCGCGACAGGCCAAAAATCGTTGGCGCCAAGAACGGAGAGCCACAGCGGCGGTGCTTCGATCGTGGAGGCATTGCCGGACGACCGTAACCAGAACGGGCTGTTGTAGTCGGGAATTGGCACGCAGCGGTCGACCGGCAGGAATAGGGGATCGGACGTGACAGACAGGTCCGCAGCGCATGAATGCGTCACGTTGCTGCCTTCGAGCTCGACCGTGATATCCCCAGTTGGATCGTCTTGCTTGTTGCGGATATTCAGAACCGTCTTCGTGCGGCCCAATTCCCCTTGACTGGAAGAGCTCTCAATCTTGTACCCAGCGTTGCCCAACTGCGCCGCGGCTTTCTGTGGATCGAACGCACAACCTACCTGGATACAAAGATTCGGGTGCGGAATCGCCATTTCACGCAACAGGTACCGCATCGCCACATACGTCCCCTCGGCCCCATCCTGCGGGAACGGGTGGATGTCGGAGTACGCATTATCGGCAACGCGTGTCCAGTCGGCGCCCCATGGGTAGAGCGGGTAGCTGCTGAGTGTCATGATCCCGCTGAGCCTGGCCGCGCCGCGCTCGCGGCGCAATAGCAAATCGGCTCCGAGAATGACAATGCGGCCCTGCCCATAGGCGAGACGAAGATAGTGGCTCAGAAAAAGCTGATCGAGTGGATTGCTGCTGCGCAGAAGAATGTATTCGGACTGATGCGCCCGCAGGAAACTGACAATCTGTTGCAGAATCGCCTCCTGCGAAAGCGCCGTCTGATCTCCGCTGAAGGTGCGGATCGTGTCATGCTGTTGTCCCTCGGGGTCGGAGAGATCGGTGGCCAGCGTTCGCCGTGGGTCAGCCGCGGGAGCCGCTGCGCCCGAATTGAATACTGATTCCTTCTGGTAGGCACTGCGAAGTGCTGAGATATCGCGCGGATAGTAGAAGCTGGCGGCCCCTGTGCAGTCCGATATAGGGTTGGCTTGCGGGTTTGAGATAACTTCGTCCGCGCCAAACGCCGTCTCGTCCTCCGAAACGATGGCCAGATGCCGAAGCTCGAATCGCGAATCGAGGAGATATCGGCAGTACCGGTCCAGTGCTCCGTTGTCCTCGGGTTGAAAGCTGGCAAAGTGAAGCTCGAACCTTTCCAGGATCGCGCGTGTAAACCAGCGGACCGATGCACCGCTCGTGACCTCTCCGCTATAGATGGAGATGGGCTTCCTTTCGTCCTGCGGGAGGGCAACACCGTTCGCGCCAAGCGGAATGTCGTTGAGCAAGGCCGCAAGCGACGGCAGGGAACCGGAGAACGACGGCCCAAGAATGGAGTCAGGCAGTTCGTAGTACGGCGCGCCCGAACCTCCCAGATGCTTCAGCGCCGCAATCCATGCAGTTGCATTCTGGAACTGTTTGCGGTGAACTCCGTCGGTTGGATCGTCCCCCACGACGAAGACCGCCAGGCCGTTTTTATACGGATCGTCCGAATTGGGGACATTTCCCGAGAGCGCCTTCCGAAAGAGAAGAATTCCTGGCTGTTCCTCTCGTGCGTCCTTGCGATCATCCGCTTCGTCCTGGTCCTGAAGCCGGTCGTACGTCGTCTCCTTCGGGTCCCACGGCAGCCACGACGAGTCGTAAACGTATCCGGCATCTGCCGCCGCCTGCTGAATGGCCTCCGCCTTGCGATCAAATCCCAGCGCAAAGTGCGTGTAGATCGGATCTTCGGTCGTGGCGATTACAAACTTGATGTCGCCTATGGCTCTCCACGGAGCCCCAGTCAGGAAAGGAGGTTCTCTTCCGATACACGAGCCCGGCGCGACGATCGAACCCTCATCGAGCGCACCCAGAAAGGCCTGAAGGCGCTCCTCAAGATCCTGGCACGGCCCCCGCTCGAACTGAGCGGCCGATGGCGACGGGGACGCCTTGACTTTGGATGGCGATGCCTGGGCACGTGTTCTCGTCGTCTCAGGAGCATTCTGCGCCGGTCGCCCGCCGAATTGCGAAACCCCAACCACGGCAGCGACAGCCACCGCTATGGATGCTCCCCATCCGATGTCTCGTTTCATCCCTTCTCCCCGACCGAGAGAATGAACGCGCACAGCTCAAGGACCGCATCGCAGCACCAGTCCGGGAAGGAGGCTTTCCAGCGGGAAGCGACGCGCAGCGAGCGCTATGCTCAATGAACTAACCGCATTCGCCTGCGGATTTCCTTTTAGGTTGCTCCTGCGAACGGCAAAACCGGGATGGGGATGGCCTCCAGGAAGCTGCACGCGCCGAGACTCCTGTTTGGTCGTAGGTGATTCACGTCACACGCACCCGAGCGAGACGTCGACTAGCCTATCTGCGTCGGCCCTCTCCTTGTCTATCCGATCGAAGTCTGTCGGAGGCAACTGATCCAGAAACCTCACGGCTACTCTTCTGAGCAGGCCTGCGAGGTGTCGAGCGAGGCAGCGTATGCATCCCTATCCTGAGCTGGAACCAACGTTGGTGGACGGATTGACGAATCAGGAGAGCAGACCGGGAACCACGATGCCGCTGCGCGGCGGCCCGTTGTCGGGTCTTTGGCGCTGGGTCAAATCCGAACTGGTGGGTGAGGTGCCGCAAGGAGACGCGCTGTGCGCGTTCGATTGTCCCCGGAACCAGTGTCATCGGAGCGAATGGGCCGCCTGCACGAGGCGTCTTGCCCAGGCTGAGGGCGAGCTGTGGCCGAAGGGCGACGACGCTAAGACGCGCAACAGTCGCCTCGAGTGATCCAAGCGGCTGCGCCTACGTGCCTGCCGCCAAAATCTCGTACGGCCGCATCATCTCGTTGTCCTCGTGCTCGAGAATGTGGCAATGCCACACATAGCGCCCCGGATAACCCACGAAGGGTACGATGATGCGCGTCACGGTTTTGGAGTTCACCCGCACCGTGTCCTTCCAACCGAGTTCATTCGGTTCGGGAGGCATCGGAGGGCTCGTGAAGCGAAGGTTCCCCGCGGTCATGTAATCGAACGCGTCGAAGCGCCGCCTGTCGAGAATCTGAAACCGCACCATGTGCAGGTGAATGGGATGAACGTCGTCGGTCAGATTCACCAACTCCCAGATCTCGGTGGTGTTCAGCACCGGTTTCTCAGTAACCGGGGCGTGCCACGGCGTCTTGTTCAGCAGCATCCCCATCGACTCGGCCACCGTATTCAGGTTTTCGTCGAGCGTCAGGCGCCGCGTGAGCACGGCCGATGACTCCGGAATGCGCTCAATGGTCCGCAGCGATGTGGGTACGACATTTGCATCCGATACACGCTCCGCACCAACCCGAAACTGCATCAGCTCAAACGGCTCACTTTCAAGCAGAATCGGCTCGCCGCGATGCGCGCTGAAGTCGACGATCACGTCGGCCCGCTCACCCGGCGCAAGCTGGAGATACTTCACAGCGACAGGAGCCGACAGTAGCCCTTGATCCGACCCGATCTGGAGCATCTCGGCCCCATTGGACAGTGAAAGTCGGTAAAAGCGACCGTTAGCCGCATTCAGAATCCGCAGTCGATACCGGCAGGCTTCCACGTCAAGATAGGGAAAGAGCTTTCCATTCACAAGATGCGCTTCGCCGAAGGCCTCCGGCACCCAGGGGCGCGCCGGATCGGCAGAAACGGGATAGCTCAACTGTCCATCGGGACGCAGATCGCGGTCCATCAGAACCAGAGGGATCTCGTGTCTTCCGCTCGGCAGCCTTAACGCGTCCTCCACTTCATCGCGCACGAGATAGAGACCGACCATGCCGGCATAGACATTCAGGCGGTTGATGCCCATGGCGTGGTCGTGGTACCAGAGCAGGGCCGACTCCTGTCGATTCGGATAGTAATAAGTCCTGGACTGGCCGGCCGGGTACCAGTCCTCCGGATAGCCGTCGCTGTCGGCAGGCGTTCTTCCGCCGTGCAGGTGCACGACGCCGCGGCCTTCGGGTACTCCAACTTCTGCTCCATGCAGAGTGTGATCGATGGGAAGAAAATGCTTCGTGGGTAACTCGTTCGCCCATTCGATCAGCTGGCCTTCGCCGCTGCGCGTGTCGAACAGCACGCCCGGTACCGACGCGCCGTAAGACCACAGTTTCGTCGCGGGCAGATCGCGATGGAGCTTCGCCGAGATCGCCTTCATGGCGACGCGATAAAACGGCACCCGCGCGCCCGATCCATCCGGCGCCAGACGCCGCTCCAGGGGCTGCGCGATCTGCGGCAGGGGCAGCGGATCGACGAACTTCGCCAATGTGCCCGGATCTAGATTCGGCGTAACTGGGGGCGCCGCATGGGGCTTGTTCTGCGCAACGATCGCAGGAGTCAGTGTTCCTGCCGCGGCAAGCGCAGATCGGCTGATAAACAGTCGACGACTAATCAAAGAGACAAACCTCTACAACCACAATAAAAGACAAGAGCGGGGACGGACCAAATCCCTCCCACGCCCTCGAGTCTTCCTTCAGCTAGGCCTACCAGGCAGGTTCGTGCTGGTCCTTGACCGGGAGCCCGGTGTCTGGCGCGAGAATGAACTCACCGCCGTTGTCTCTGTGCGCGAAGTCGAACATGTTGTTGAGGGGGTTGGCCAGCGTGTCGAACGAGCCCTGGCCAATCCGTTCACCGCCCAGCCAGTTGTCCTCCACAAACCGCAAAATCGAGGTCTGGTCGGTCACCGTGTGATCGACAAAGTTGCTCTTGGCCCATGGAGAGATGACGAGCAGGGGCAGCCGTGGTCCATAGCCGCAACGGCCCTGCGCATGAACCGTGTTCGTGTTCACGCCAGAAAGAGCGCTGTCTCCCGTGCCGCAGGAAGGCTGGCCGCCAACCATGTCGGCCGCTGTTGCCGACTGATTCACAATGGGGCTCATCTGATGGTCGTACCAACCGTCGGAGTCGTCGTAGGCGATGATGACGGCCGTCGAGTCCCAGTCCTTCTGTTGCTCGAGAAAGTTGATGGTGGCAACGACGAAGTTTTCTTCGTCGAGAGGGTCGGAGTATCCGGCATGGCCGTCCTGATAGCCCGGCGCCTTGAGATACGACACCTCAGGAAAGTTTCCGGCGCTCACGGCGTCGAAGAAGTCCTGAATGTCGTACTGATGATTGGCGGCATCGCCCGGATAGCCGATCGTTGCAACCGAGGTCGGCCGCACGTGCATCGGATTCGCGGTCGACATGTAGTACTGGAAGGGCTGATGGTGGGGAATGTAATCCGCCTTCGTAACATTTGTGACTGCGGACGTCGTAGTGCGCTTGCACCCCGTCGTCGTATTGGAGTTGATTGTCGACAGATTGAATCCGCCGGAGAAAAAGCCCCAGGTCACACCCTTGTCGTTCAGCAAGTCGCCGATGTTCTTCCCGCCGAACTGTAAGAGCTCGCCGGTTGTGGTCGAGCACTTGTCGCCGACTGGGTCGGCGTCGCTGATGTCCGTCAGCCCGCCGTTGCCGTCGCTGATCGTGGTTCCGCCCGGATTGACGTCTTCTGTCACGCCGTTGGTCTGACCGGAAATCAGATTGATCGCTCCCGGCGTCGATGGTCCAAAGTTCGTGTCATACGAGTTGTCACTCATCGCATACCGTTGCGCGTAATTCCAAAACGCGGTCACCGTGTTGCCATCGAAATAGCCCATGGTCAACCCGGTGGTCGCTGCAATGGGAACATTCGGAGGCGGAGGCCCAGCCGTACCGACCGATGCCGGGAACGCGTCCATCAGTCCACGATCGAATGCCATCTGTTCGGGCGTGTAATCATGATCCTGATCGTTCGTTGCGGCCTCGCTGGGATCCAGACGAAACGGATTGGTTGCGCCATTGCCGTTCACGGTGTTTGTTGCGTTCGGATTGTTGGTCAAAAGCAGCCCGGTCAGACCGTTCACGGCCGGCGTTCCTGGCTTGGCTCTGAAGTGCGGTTCGCCAGAAAGGTTGGCGGCCCAGGGGTAAGTTCCGAAGTAATGATCGAACGAGACGTTTTCCTGAAAAATTACAACCAGGTGCTTAATGGGTGTAGCAGTTTGCGATCCGCCACCGTAACCTGCAGCCAGCGAGGGGGTGGGGAAGGCGCCGGCAGTGAGCAACACTGCCATCGACGTCGCGGCAAGCTTGTGCATCTGACCTCCTAGTTTTCGCCGGGGAAATCGGCGACTCACTGACTTCTAGGAGATGGAGGTGAATCGCGGATGAATGACGGGCTACAGTCCCGGAAATTCAGGTGAAGCGAAACCCCTTCGCCAATCTTCCTGTGGGAATCGAGTCACACCCTTGCATCGCACCAGAGTGTGGGCGTCCTTATGGGATAATCTTCGTGCGCAGAGATTCCTCGAAAGCGAGTTGGATTGGCAGACTCTCCTCAGTCACTTCCCCCGCGCATTCACCCCGCTCTGTACACGTTCCTTCTGCTCCTTGGCCTCAATCTCCTGAATTACATCGACCGCTACATCCTCCCCGGCGAAGTCTCGCTCATCCAGCGCGAATTTCACTCGACAGACCAGCAGATGGGCGCACTCACCACCGCGCTTTTCATCACCTACATGCTCGTTGCCCCTCTGACTGGCTGGCTGGGCGATCGCTTTCCGCGCAAACCACTCATTGTTTTCGGCGCCGTCCTCTGGAGCCTCGCCACCCTCGCCACAGCCTGGGTCCACGATTACCCCACGCTCTACATCCGCCATGCCCTTGTAGGCGTAGGCGAAGCCACCTTCGGCATCTACGCGCCCACGGTGATCGCCGACTTCTATCCCGAGCGCGAACGCAACCGCATTCTCTCCTTCTTCTACATTGCGATTCCGGTCGGCGCCGCGCTTGGCTATCTCGCCGGGGGCCAGATGGGCTCTCTCTGGGGGTGGCGCGCGCCCTTCCTCATCTGTGCTATTCCGGGCCTCGTCGTCGCCGTTCTTTATCTCTGGGTCGGGCGCGAACCGCAGCGCGGAGCCAGCGACCACCTCAAAGCCACAGCCGATCGCGCCACATTCTTTGGTCTCTTCAGAAACGCCCCATTTCTCACGGCAACCTTCGGCCTCGCCACCCTCACCTTCGCGATGGGCGGCATCTCCGCCTGGGTTCCGGAGTTTCTACGACGGTCCGGAGGGTTCTCGGTCGGCGGCGCAAGCCAGATTGTCGGCGCCAGCACCGTGATCGACGGCATCGCAGGGACCCTCGTCGGCGGCATGATCGCGCAGCGGTGGCTGCGCACCAATCACCGCGCGCTCTATTTGGTCTCATTCTGGAGCGTTGCACTCACCCTTCCTTGCGGTGCGCTCATCTTCTTCGGCCCCAAGGCCTGGGCCGTGCCCTCGCTCTTCGCCGCCGAGTTCTTTCTCTTTCTCAACACCGGCCCGCTCAACACTGCCATCGTCAATTCTGTCTCGGCGCAGGTCCGCGCGACTGCTGTCGGGCTGAATCTCTTCATCATTCACTGCTTCGGCGACACGTTTTCACCCCAGATCATTGGCGCCATCAGTGACCGCACCAATCTCTCCATCGGCCTCGGCTCGACGCTCATCTTCCTCGTGCTCTCGGGAATCATTCTCCTGGCCGGCGCGCGCGTCGCGCCTCCGATCGAAGAAGCGTAATGCTCTCCGGAATCGTGCACGACTCAATCCTTGTTCTGGCGTGGCTGCTCGCATTCGTCTGGTGGCGGCGCTCGATCGAAGCCCTGCGCGGAATCCGAACCATGCTCGATCTGACCGAACTCGATCGGGACACCTTGCCGCAACTCATCGACCACCAGCCGCCGCACCTCACCGTCGTCGTCCCCGCACGCGATGAGGCGACTTCGATCGAAGCGACTTTGCGCTCACTCTTCTCTCAGACCGGAATCCGGCTCCAGATCGTCGCCGTGGACGATCGGTCCGTCGACGCAACCGGCGCGAAGATGGATGCACTCGCAACAGACGCGGCTTCCGGTCCGCACGCCTACGAAGTCCTGCACATCCGCGAACTCCCCTCAGGCTGGCTCGGAAAACCCCACGCCCTTGCGAAGGGAGTCGAGCGAGCGAAGGCACCTTGGTTGCTCTTCACCGACGCCGATGTCCTCTTCGTACCCGAAGCCCTGCATCTCGCCCTGCGCACTGCGATCCGCGAGAAAGTAGACCACTTTGTTCTCGCGCCGACACTCATCTCGGAGCGGCTAGCAGAAGCAGCCATTCAGGCGACTATCCAGGTGCTCGGTCATTTCATCGCTCGCCTCTGGAAGATCGGCGACCCAAACGCAAGGGATGCCTTTGGAGTGGGCGGCTTCAGCATGGTACGGAGAGAGGCGCTATCCACGATCGGCGGCATCGATCGTCTCCGCATGGAAGTAGTGGAAGACGTTTCCCTGGGATGGCTGATCAAGCGGGAGTGGCATGGACGCTCCCTCATGGTGCTCGGCCCCGGCCTCGTGCGGCTGCGTTGGCTGAACGGCACGTTCGGAATCGTGCGTCTCCTCGAGAAAAACGCCTTCGCCGGTATGCGCTATAACGTGCCCATGACGCTGGTCGTCTGCCTCAGCCTCCTGCTCCATGCGCTCGTTCCGCTTGCAGCCCTGGCTGAAGGACCGTGGGGAATGGTAGCAGCTGCTCTCACCTACTCCGGGATCGCGATCGGCATCCACGCCAACCGCAAGCTCAACCGTATCTCACCGCTGCTTGCCCTAATGTTCGCGCCATCCGTGCTCATCGTAGTTTGGGCGTTTCTTCGCTCGATGGCGCTGACTCTAGTCCGGGGCGGCGTTGTCTGGCGAGGCACACTCTACCCGCTGAACGAGCTCAAGAAGGGTATGGTTCATTTTTGGCTGGCCTAGTCCGGAATCCCTCCCTAGATATACGGAGAAAATGGATATACAATCGTTGTAGGATATCTATTGATCTGCGGATATTTCTCTGAGGTGTGTATCCATGAAACTAGCCAAGTGGGGCAACAGCCTGGCTCTTCGTATTCCCGCTGAAGTCGTTGAAAAATTGAAGCTTGCGCCTGGCGAAGAGGTTGAGGTCACTCTCGCCGGCGAAGGCAGATTTGAGGTCAGTCGGGGCCTGAGCCGCAAACAAGTACTCGAAGAACTGAAGAAGCTACGGGTTCAACTCCCCGAGGACTACGTCTTCCGGCGCTCGGATATTTATGACGAGTAGAATCTTCTTCGACACAAATGTGCTGGTGTATGCGCTCGGCGACCCACGCGTCGACCTGGCGGATCCGCGACCAGCTCGTGCGGAAGAGCTTCTCGAACAGGGAGGCGTCGTAAGTGTCCAGGTCCTGAACGAGTATGCAGACGCCGCCAGCCGCAAGTTGAAACTCAGTTGGCCGAAAATCGCCGATTCGCTACGTCTCGTCGAGATGCTGTGCGGACGCGCCCGCGCCATCAACTCGGAGACACAGCTGACAGCGCTTGCTTTCTCCGACCGTTACGGCTTTCGAATCTTCGACTCGATGATCCTCGCCTCCGCGCTCGAAGCCGGCTGCAGCACGGTCTACTCCGAAGACCTGCAGCACGGCCAGATCATCGAAGGCCTTCGCATCGAGAATCCATTCCGTTCGAACTGGCCCGCGCCCGATCGCTGAAGCTTGAAAGCCGACAGTTGAGGCTGGTTCTATCTTGCTCCCACCAGCTCCTCGCTCTTCGCCCCTTGTCCGTAATGGCTTTCCACGTAGTTATCGAGAATCTGCTTGAACTCTGCCACGATCGTGTCCCCGTGCAGTGTCCTTAGGAGCTTGCCATCGACATAGACAGGCGCCTTCGGCTCCTCGAATGTTCCCGGCAGGCTGATTCCCAGGTTGGCGTGCTTCGATTCGCCCGGCCCGTTGACTACGCAGCCCATCACCGCCAGTTTCAGCTCCTCCACACCGGGATACTTCTTCCGCCACTCCGGCATCGAAGTTCGCAGATAACTTTGAATTTGTTCTGCAAGCTCCTGAAAGTACGTGCTTGTCGTCCGTCCGCATCCGGGGCAGCTCGTGACCTGCGGCATAAAACTGCGAATCGAGAGCGATTGCAGAATCTGTTGCGCTGCCTGGACCTCCTCGGTCCGGTCACCGCCCGGCTTCGGCGTGAGGCTCACGCGGACTGTGTCGCCAATCCCGGCGAGCAGCAGCGGTGCCAATCCCGCCGTCGACGCAATCAGCCCCTTCGATCCCATGCCGGCCTCGGTCAGCCCTAGATGGAGCACGTAGTCGCAGCGCGCCGCCAGGTTCGTGTAGACATCGATCAGATCGCGCACGCCGGAGACTTTGGCCGACAGAATGATCATGTCGTGGCCCAGTCCATAGCGTTCGGCAGCCTTGGCCGACTCCAGGGCGCTCACCACCATCGCTTCCAACATCACGTCGCGCGCGGGCAGCGGATCGGCCTTCTTGCTGTTCTCGTCCATCATGCGCGTCAGAAGCGCCTGATCGAGCGATCCCCAGTTGACGCCGATGCGCACTGGCTTCTGGTTCTCGACCGCGCACTCCACCATAACCTGGAAGTTGTCATTGTCCTTTTTGCCGATCGACGCGTTGCCGGGATTGATCCTATATTTGGCCAGTGCCTTGGCGGTCGCCGGGTACTTCTTTAGCAGCAGGTGTCCGTTATA
Organism: uncultured Occallatibacter sp.; assembly: GCA_964585715.1. Classification (GTDB taxonomy): domain Bacteria; phylum Acidobacteriota; class Terriglobia; order Terriglobales; family Acidobacteriaceae; genus Telmatobacter. The sequence continues at coordinate 31,557 of CAZPEZ010000001.1, read as the reverse complement.
GTGAAAGTCACCCACAATCGGCACACGAAGCCCCCGCTTCTCCAGCCCTTCCACGATGGCCGGAACTGAGGCAGCCGCGTCTTCGTTGTTTACCGTCACGCGAACAATCTCCGACCCCGCCAAGGCCAGTGCCGCCACTTGCTCTACCGTGCTGGCGACGTCGGCCGTATCGGTATTGGTCATCGACTGCACCACGACCGGGACTTCCCACCCCACACGAACGTGCCCGATCTTGACCGTAGGTGTCTTCCTGCGCTGAATATCCGGCATATCGACCTCATTTCCAGTGTACCCGCTCTGCCAAATTTCGGCCTCCTTCGTCCAAACAGCAAAAGGTACAATAAGCCTATGTTGTTCCGCCGTTTTAGCCGTCTTTTGACCCCCGCTCTCGTTCTCGGAATCGCGACCTGCCTCTCCATCTCCGCGCAAACATCCCACCGTGGCCGCAAATACAAGACGCCTCCGCCGACCTCGCGCGTCGAGGTCACAGTTCTCCGGGCTGACGATCAAAAGCCCGTCGAGAACGCTGCCGTTGTCTTCCAGCTTGAGGGCGACAAGGGGAACATGGAGCTGAAGACCGACGAGGACGGCAAAGCGATGATCGACGTCCTTCCCACCGGCTCTAAGGTCCTCTTGCAGGTGCTCGCCAAGGGCTATCAGACCTACGGCACTGACTACACCCTCGACAAAGCCGAAATGACTCTGGAAGTGAAGCTGAAACGACCGGGCAAACAGTACTCCATCTATGAGAACCATCCCGATCAGGTCGCCCAGCCAAACGGAGAAGGGAAGGACAAGCCTTCCGACGCCAACAAAGATTCGAAGGATTCGCCCAAGAGCGATCCTCCTTCCCAATCGGCGAATCCGGGTGCCAAGCCCGACCCCAACCCGCCTCAGCCGCAGTAAACTGAGTCTCTCGCTACGAATCGAAATTCAGGTTCCCGCAATCGGTCTATGTCTGCTCTTGTCCTGAGTGGAAAATCCGTGCTGGTCACCGGAGGCGCTCGTCGCATTGGCCGCGCAATTGCTCTCACCCTTGCGCGTGCGGGTGCGGACATCACGATTACCTACCGAGGATCCGCTCCCGACGCCGAACAGACCGTTCACCAGATTTGTGCGCTCGGCCGCCGTGCTCAGGCCGTCCCGTGCGACGTCGGCTCCGAGCTTTCTGTTCGCGAGACCGTCTCGAGAACCGTGGCCTTTCACGGCCAGATTGACATCCTCGTCAACAACGCCGCCATCTTCGAAACGGTTGCACTCGACCAAATCACCGTCAACCAATGGGACGCCATGCTTGACACCAATCTGCGTGGCCCTTTCCTCTTTGCCCGCGAAGCGTTGCCGCATCTACGCGCAGTCCGAGGGCGCATCGTGAACCTGGGATCTCTCGGCGGCTTGCATCCCTGGCCTACGCGCGGCCACTACTGCGCCTCCAAAGCGGGCCTCCATATGCTCTCGGAAGTGATGGCGAAGGCCTGGGCCCCTGATGTCGCCGTGAACTGCGTCGCCCCCGGTTGGATCGATCAAAACGACAAAGGCGAAGAAACCGCCGCTCAATATGCTGCGAGGACGCCGATGCAACGAAATGGCACTGCCGCGGACATCGCGGAAGCCGTCCTCTTCTTCGCAGCACAAGCAAGCTTCGTCACCGGCCAGACCCTCGCCGTCGATGGCGGGCTTGCTCTTTGAGTCGCCTGACTGAGGGAGGTCTCAGTGCGAGAAAAACCGCTTCCAGAATCCACGCTTTTCCTTGCTCTTGGCGACCTTTTTCCCCGAAAGCTCGGCGGGAATGCTCGGCCTCTGCGGATCGAAAGTCAGCGGTACATGCTCCAGAAGCCCGATCGGCTCCGGCTGTTCCGGCCATGCCGCTCCATCCACCGCTGCGCGCGGATTCGTCGTATACAACCGTTCGGCAGTCTCCACCCCGCATCGATCGGCAACATGCTTGTATCCCTTCCGCAGGTGCAGAGGCCTACGTTCGGGATGATGCGCATCGCTGGCCAGAAAATGGATCCAGTTGCGCTCCAACAAGGCATTGGCGAATGCTTCGGCAGAACGGCCGTATCTGCCGTACAACGATGCCGACGTCACCTGTACCAGGCACCCTTCGCGCATCCAGTCGGCCAGCAATTCCGGGTTGCGCCCCATAGCCGAGTTTCGCTCCGGATGCGCAAGAATGAGCGTGTAGCCAGCCGCCTGCAGCTCTTTTGCCGCCTCCATCAGCTGTGGCGGAACAATCATGTCCGGCAGCTCGATCAACAGATAACCCTTTTCGTCGATCGAATACCTGGGCGGGTTCGCCAGAGTCTCAGCAATGTTCTCTGCCAGCATGTGAAACTCGCATCCCAGACTCAGCCCCACCACATCGCACAGCCTTTCACGCAACTCCGCATAGCGCTCTTCCACCAAAGCAGCTTGATAGGGATACTCGTTGCAGGCATGGGGCGAGCAGACAATGTGTGTCACGCCCTCTTCCGCCGCCTCGCGCGCCATGATCAGCGACGTCGCAAGATCGGGCGATCCATCGTCGACCCCGTGCAACAGATGTGTGTGGATGTCAATCATGTGTTGGGTGAACGACTACTTGAACGCCAGTGCCTCGATCATCGAAGCGAAAATCTTCCACCCATCGGTAGAGCCCAGCAGGGTCTCGCTTGATCGATCCGGATGCGGCATCATTCCGAGCACATTGCGCTTTTCGTTCAGGATACCCGCGATGTTTTCGAGCGAGCCGTTTGGATTTGCTCCCGGCGTGACCTCGCCCCTGGGCGTCGCATACCGGAAGGCGATCCGGTCTTCCGACTTGAGCCGCTGCAGATCCTCGGGCGTGCAGAAGTAATTGCCCTCCATGTGTCCGATCGGAATCTGCAGTACCTCGCCCTTCGTGAGCTGGTTCGTGAATGCGCAGTCCGTCGTCTCCGCGCGCAGGTGCACTTGTTTGCAGATGTATTTGAGTCCTGCATTGCGCATCAGTGCGCCCGGCAGCAATCCAGCCTCGGTCAGGATCTGAAACCCATTGCAGATGCCCAGCACCAACCCGCCTTGATCGGCAAACTTCTTCACGGCCTGCATCACTGGAGAAAATCGCGCAATGGCGCCTGTGCGCAAATAGTCGCCGTAGGCAAAACCGCCCGGGACCAGCACCGCGTCGACTCCCTGCAGGTCATCGGAATCGTGCCAGAGAAATGTCACCGGCTGGTGGGCAATTTCGGCGATCACGTTGTAGGTGTCGTGATCGCAGTTCGAGCCGGGAAACACCAGGACGCCAAATTTCATGCCTCTAGGGTATCAGCTTGGCTCATCCGGAAAAGGGATATGTGGCTCAACAGCAGAGCCCCACGCCCCTCAGTATGTCAGCTGCAGCTCCAGCCCCCGCCCATCATCCGGTACCAGCGCGGTGATCCGGTGATGCTCCGAGTCGTAGCCCGTCTCCACCGCCGTCGCCCCGGTTCCATTGATCGCCGATACCGATGCGCCGGAAGCCGGTTTTCCCGCGCCGTACACCTCCACCGATAACTGCTTCCACCAAGGAGCAAAGCTGCCCCCGCGCGCGGCGACGGTCACCACAACGCCCTGCGCGCTCACTCGGCAGCTGAACTTCTCGCGCAGAAACTGCCCTTGCTTGAAGTCGTAGCTGACGCCATCGTCGAGATAGACGCTCCCTTCGCAATCGTTCCCAATCGCCGTCGGCGGATAGACCCGCAAAGTCAGAGGCCCCTGTGGCTTTTCGTCCGTGCTTTGCACTAATGGCTGTTCGGGGACAATCGCGCCGGCGCGCACAAACACCGGCAGGGTATCGAGGGTACGGTGAATCCGCACCTCCGGCTGCACCACCGCCGTGTTGTCGATGGCCTTGCGGCCCGTGCTCGCATCCACCCGAGCGCCGCTCCAATAGTCGTACCAGCCCACCGGGGGCAGGCCTACCGTGTAGTCGTCCACTTCATCTGGAAAGGGGCTCTGCGCGATCAGCAGATCGCGTCCCAGTAGAAAAGCTCCACTGTTCGCCAGGTCCAACGGCTCTCCGTCCACCGAGCCATTCGGGAACTCAAGGAAGAGCGGCCGATCGATCGGCAATCCCGTGCGGCTCATCTCCTCCGCTGTCGTGTAGAGATAGGGCAGCAGCCGGTACCGTTCCTCAATGTAGCGGCGGCGCAGATTCACATCTTCCGGCGTGCCGTTCTCCCACGGCTCCTGCGGCTTCGTCCCAATCGCCGTGTGGTCGCGGTCGATTGGCTGAAACGCTGCCACCTCCAGCCAGCGCGTCAACAGCTCCGGCTGCGGAGAAGCAGCAAACCCACCCACATCCGCGCCGGCCATCGCAAAGCCACTCAACCCGAGATTCAACAGCTGCGGCACCGTCTGCCGAAGATGGCTCCAGTTGCTCGAATTGTCGCCCGTCCAGGTCACGGCGTACCGTTGCCCGCCGGCATAGCTGGCCCGCGTCATCACGAACGGCCGCAGATTCGGCTCCAGCTTCAGCAAGCCATCATGCGTCCCTCGCGTGTTCTGCATGCCGTAGACATTATGAATTTCCAAATGACTCGCCGTGCGCGTCGCGAAGCCCGGCTCCTCAACGCGATGCTGCACATCGTCCGGCATCGTCTTCGACCGCACCTGGAAGATCGCCGGCTCGTTCATGTCGTTCCAGAAACCGGCCGCGCCCTTGTTCACAAGGTCCGCATAGAGCGTGCCCCACCAGTCGCGCGAAGCCTTATGCGTGAAGTCCGGAAAAACCGCCTTTCCCGGCCACACCACACCCACGTATGTCGATCCATCGGGATTCTTCACAAAGTGGTCGCCTGCCGCGCCCTCGTCGTACGGCTTGTACCCGGCGTTGGGCAAATCGGCAATGTGCAGATCGGTGATCAGCACCGTGCGTAGATGTTCCGCCTTCAGGTCCTTGATCATCTGGTCGAAGTGCGGAAACCGCTCCGGATCGACGGTGAACGGCCGGTTCTTCAACTGATAATCGATATCCAGCCAGATCACGTCTGACGGAATCTGCTCGCTGCGCAGCATGCTGGCAATGCGACGCACCTCGCTCTCGGGATAGTAGCTGTAGCGCGATTGCTGATACCCCAGCGACCACAACGGCGGCAGCGGAGTCGTTCCCACCAGCCACGCCCACTCTTCCACCACGGTCTTCGGTTCCGGCCCATACAGCACGTAGAAATCCAGCGGCCCTCCTTCCGATCCAAAGGAGTACCCATCGCGATACAGCTTATTGAACTCGAAGCTGGCTCGCCACGTGTTGTCGAGGAAGACACCTGCCGACACGCCTTTACGAAACGTCATGAAGTAGGGAATCGACTTGTAGATCGGATCGGTCGACTCCTGCCAACCAAAGGCATCCGTATTCCAGTCGACGAACGCTTCGTTTCTGCGGTCGATCGGCCCCGGCTTGTCGCCGAGTCCAAAGTAGTGTTCGTCTTCAGGAGACTTCCAGAAGGTGCGGAACTCGCTGCCGTTGTACTCGATCGGCCGTCCCGGCATCTGATCCACCAGCACATGCCCCTGCATGTCGGTCACGCTCAGCTCCAATGGGTCCTTCTGGATTGCCACTTGAAGCTTAGCGGTCTTGAAGCCGACCGATGTCGCACTCGACTCCTGCGTCACTGCGACTGTGGCCGTCCGCGACGTCGGCAGCACGGCCCACGACACGTCTTCTGGCAGCTGTCCTGCCGGACCGACGCGAACGCGCACTACATCGTCGCGCAAGGCCGTTATCAGCATCACGGCAGAGCCGGCGTGGATCTCAATTCCGTTCGCAATTGCCCGGGAAGCGGTGACCCGGTCCAGCCGGACGAACCCCACTTTTTGCTGGGCTTCTCCGTTTGCTTTCGCTTGTGACGTTGCGGCTAGAAACAAAACTACAAATACTGCAAACAGGAAAGATCCTGTTTTTCTCACTGAGCACCTCTAAGGGAGCTGTTTTTGTGTTGCCCAACAGCATAGTCCCTTGGCCGTGCCCCTGGGAACGAACTCTCGTCACTCAGTTTCCAGCCTTCAACGCCTCCGCTCTGCTCCGCGTATCCGCAATGAACGCTGCGTCCTCCGCCGACTCCTGCGCAAGCGAATCGAGATTGACACGGACGTTGTCCAGCGCCCCCTCCATCGCCGCTTTGGCCAGCGCTACCGCCGTCGCCAAGTCCGAGCTCATGTTGGGATTCGTGATCGGTTTTAGCCGTTCCACTATCTGTCGCACTTTGGCTGCCCGTTCGGCCACACTCAGCGGCACGCTCGTCGCCCCCCGGAGAGCTGCCGCAATCAGCTTGCTCGCGTCCCTGGCCTCTTTGGACTCTTTCGCCGCCTTGTACGCCGCGCGCACCTCGTTGTATGACGCCGCATCCCCGTCGATCGCCGCCTTCAGCTCCTCGCGCAGTTGGCCGAGCCGCGCCAACGACTCGCTTAGCTGACTCTCGTACTGCAGGTACGCCTTCTTTCCTCGCGACATGCCGGCTACCATCGCCGCCAGACCAGCCGCCATGGCCCCGCTCGCCGCCGCTGCACTGCCGCCGCCCGGCGTCGCCGTTGGTGCGGCCAGTTGCTCAATAAATGGCTCGACCCCCGCGCGCAACCCTCCGACCGCCATTTTGCCGCTCATCATGCCAGCCAGCCGGTTCTCCAGGATCAGCGACGCGTCGAAGTTCTCCACCTGCAGGAACCACTCCGCCGCCTGTTCCAGCGCTGCCTTCGGAACCAGTCCGACAATTTCGCTCGAAACCGGCGCAGCCCCGTAGCGCGCCGCTTCGCGCTTCACAAACTCGAACACCCGATGAATCGGCGTCTGCTCAAAGTCCGTCAGGTTCATTGAGACCTGCGCCAGGCCACGCACCAGGAACCCGGCGCCCTTCACGAACCGCAGCCCACCGCTCGAAAAGCGTACCGCCTTGGCGACCTTCTTCGCCACATCCACGTTCGGCGTGTTCAGAAAGACGTTATAAGCAATCAACGCCTTGCGCGCGCCCACCACCGTCGCGCCCGCAGTCGGGTGCACACGCGGCTCTCCGAAGTCCGGCTTCCGCGTGGGATTCGTCGCGATCTCATCGCGAATCCCCTCGAACTGTCCGCGCCGGATGTCTTCCAGATTCTGGCGCTCCGGCGACGTGGCCGCCGCCTCGTAGAGATACACCGGGATCGCAAATCTCTTCGCAATCTCCGCGCCCACGCGCTTCGCCATCGTGACGCAATCCTCGATCGTCACGCCATCGATCGGGATGAACGGAATCACGTCCGCGGCACCCATGCGCGGGTGCGCGCCCAGATGCGTGGTGAGATCGATCAGCTCGGCCGCCTTGCCCACGCCGCGAATCGCCGCCTCTTCGATCGCTTCGCGATCCCCAACCAACGTGATGACGCAGCGATTGTGGTCGCCATCCATCTCGCGATCGAGCAGATAGACGCCCGGCACCTTCATCGCTTCGACAATGGCATCGACCTTGGCCGCATCGCGGCCCTCAGAGAAATTCGGTACGCATTCAACCAGTGTGTTTGGCACGAACAGAAGAATAAATGATCCGCGGCTGGCTCCCGCACCTGTAGAGCTTGGCCCGTCAGCAAACGCAATCACAGGAGGCACAAGGGTTGCTACGATAGGAGCCGATGCAGAACCAGCCGATAGCCCTGAGAGAATTTGCCGAACGCTACACCGTGGCCTGGTGCAGCAGGAACCCGGAGAGTGTCGCGGCGTTCTTTTCACCGGATGGCTCACTCACCATCAACCAAGGCGCGCCATTTGTTGGCACCGCGGCTATAGCGGCAGCAGCACAGTCCTTGATTACCGCATTCCCGGATCTGCGCGTTGCGATGGACAACCTGATTGTTGGGAAGGACCGCATCGAATACTACTGGACGTTGACCGGAACCAATACAGGGCCTGGCGGCACCGGCAATCCGGTCCGCATCAGCGGATTTGAAAGCTGGAGGATCGGCCCGGACGGCCTCATCGCCGCGTCGCAAGGGCAGTTCGATGCCGAAGACTACCGTCGTCAGCTCGAACGTCCTGCTTGAATGCAGGAATGGGGTGGGCGACGTCTTTAGCGCGCTTTGATCTGCCCGGCGATCCGCTCGTACTCCGCCTTCGAGATCACGTCCTTGCTTACAAGCTGACCGGTGTTGTCGTAGGGCCGCCCGTCAATGATCGACTGGGCCCGCATATCGTCCACGCCCGGCAGCGTCTTCAAATCGTCCGCCGAAGCCCGGTTGATATCGACTCGCCGATCCTTATCGGTCTGCTCCTTGATTCCGTCCTCCACACCCTTCGCCACAGCCTTCGTGTCACGCACCGCTTCGCTGGTGGCCTTGGCTGTGTCTTGGCGAATCTGCTCTGGCGTCGGATTGGATTGATTGTTGCAGCCAACCAAACCCAACAGCGCGATCATTCCAAAAAGCATCGTCTTCATACCTAGCTTCGATGCTTCTTCGGGCGCGAGCGCAAACCGCCGCCACTGAGAATTCACTCTGCCGCTGGCCCCATTCGCCCCTCCAGCGCTATCGTCAACAGCAGGAGCTCCTCTCATGACCCTCGCCACTTCGACAATTCGAGCGCCCCGAGGCAACCAATTGCGCTGCAACGGCTGGCAGCAGGAGGCCGCCCTCCGCTGTCTGATGAATAACCTCGATCCCGAGGTCGCCGAGCGGCCTTCTGATCTGGTGGTCTATGGCGGCATCGGCCGCGCCGCGCGCAACTGGGAGTGCTTCCACGCCATCGTCCGCGAGCTTGAGAGCCTCGGCAACGAAGAGACCCTCCTCGTCCAGTCCGGCAAACCCGTCGCCGTCTTTCCTACCCACGACCTCGCCCCGCGCGTCCTCATCGCCAACTCCAATCTGGTCGGCAAATGGGCCAACTGGGAGCACTTCCATGAGCTCGACCGCAAGGGCCTCATCATGTACGGCCAGATGACCGCCGGCTCGTGGATCTATATCGGGACCCAGGGAATCCTGCAGGGCACTTTCCAGACCTTCGCCGCCATGGCCGAGCAGCACTTTGGCGGTTCACTGAAGGGCAGGCTCGTCGTCACCGGTGGCATGGGCGGCATGGGCGGAGCCCAACCACTCTCCGTCACCCTCAACGGCGGCGTTGTTCTAGTAATCGAAGTCGATCGCCACCGCATTGACCGGCGCATCGAAATACGCTACTGCGACGTGCTCTCCGAAAACCTCGACGAAGCCCTTGCCCTCTGCGAAGCCGCCCAGCGCGAAGGCCGTGCCCTGTCCGTTGGCTTGGTCGGCAACTGCGCCGACATCCTGCCTGAGATCGTTCGCCGCGGGGTTCAGGTCGATGCCATCACCGACCAGACCAGCGCGCACGATCCGCTGAATGGCTACGTCCCGCAGGGCCTCACCCTCGCCCAGGCCGCCGACCTGCGCGCGAAAGATCCAGAAGAATACGTTCGCCGTTCCACCGCATCAATGGTGGTGCACCTCGACGCCATGCTTGCGCTGCAGCGCGCGGGCGCCGTGGCCTTCGACTACGGCAACAACATTCGCCGTTTCGCCTTCGATGCAGGCTGCGCCGACGCCTTCCTCATCCCCGGCTTCGTCCCTGAATACATCCGACCGCTCTTCTGCACCGGCCAGGGTCCGTTCCGCTGGGTCGCGCTGTCAGGCGACTCGAAAGACATCGATCGGACCGATCAATTGGCGCTTGAGCTCTTTCCCCAAAACGAGATTCTTACGCGCTGGTTGAAGCTGGCCCGTGGCCGCTTCGCTTTCCAGGGCCTTCCCGCGCGCATCTGCTGGCTCGGCTATGGCGAACGCGCAAAGATGGGGCTCGCCATCAACGACCTCGTGCGCAAGGGCGAAATCTCCGCACCCATCGCCATCGGACGCGACCACCTCGACACCGGTTCCGTCGCCAGCCCCTATCGCGAGACCGAGAAGATGCTCGACGGGTCGGATGCGATCGCCGATTGGCCCATCCTCAACGCGCTGCTCAATACAGCCTCGGGCGCATCATGGGTCAGCTTCCATCACGGCGGCGGCGTGGGCATGGGCTACTCGCTCCACGCGGGCCAGGTGACGGTGGCCGACGGAACCGACAACGCCGCCCGTCGCATCGAGCGCGTCTTGAACAACGACCCAGGCATCGGCGTCGCCCGCCACGTCGACGCTGGCTACGATCTCGCCCGCCAAACTGCCCGCGAAAAGAACATCCACATTCCGATGGCAGGGAAGTAGGGGCATGTCGGGCACGATCGCCATCGTCAACATCGGCCAGCTCGTCACCCTCGCCGGCCCCGCACGCCCCCGCATCGGCGCCGAACTCCGCGAGCTCGGCCTGATCTCCGACGCCGCCCTGCTCATCGAAGACGGCCGCATCGCCGCCGCTGGTTCCTACACGGACCTCGTTCCCCAAATCCCGCCCCACGCAGTGGTCATCGACGCGGTCGGTCGTTGCGTCACTCCCGGCTTTGTTGATGCCCACACCCATCTCTGCTTCGCCGGCAACCGCGCCGCCGAGTTCGAGCAGCGCATCGCCGGTGCTACCTACCAGGAGATCGCCGCTGCCGGCGGCGGCATCCTCCGCACCGTCGCCCTCACCCGCGCCGCGAGCGTCGAAGAGCTCCTCGCCTCCACGCGCCAGCATCGCGACTGGATGCTGCGCTCAGGCACCACCACCATCGAAGCCAAATCCGGCTACGGCCTCGATCGCGCCACCGAACTGCGCATGTTGCAGGTGCTCGCGCACCTCGACTCCGAGGGCCCAGCGCGCATCGTGCCCACTTTGCTCGCCGCACACACCGTTCCACCCGAATTCGCCACGCGCCGCGCCGACTACGTTCGTTGGATCACGGACGAGTTGATCCCCGAAGTCGCCAAGGCAAACCTTGCCCGGTATTGCGACGCCTTCTGCGACGACCACGCCTTCACCGTCGACGAAACGCGCCGCGTCCTCACTGCTGCGAAGCAGCATGGCCTCCGCCTGCGCCTGCATGCCGAACAATTCCGTCCCGGCACCGGCGCTGAGCTTGCGGCCGAACTGGGTGCTGCCACCGCCGATCATCTCGAAACCATCACCGACGAAGCGCTGCATCATCTGCGCAGCGCCGCCGTCCACCCCGTCCTCCTGCCCGGCTCAGTTTTTTCGTTGAGCCGCACGCAATACCCGCCCGCGCGCCGCATGGTCGATCTCGGGCTCGGCCTCGTCGTCGCCACCGACTTTAACCCCGGCTCCTCGCCCATCGCGTCCATGCCGTTCATCCTCTCGTTGGCCTGCCTGGAGATGAAACTGCTGCCCGCCGAAGCCCTGACAGCGGCCACCATTAATGCTGCTTACAGCCTTGACCTCGGCAACAGCATCGGCTCGCTCGAGCCCGACAAACAAGCCGACTTCATCATCCACGAGTTCAACGACTATCGTGAGCTGGCTTACTTCATCGCCGCGCCCACGCGCACGCGCGTCTTTGTCTCCGGCAACGAAGTCACGCTCTAGAGACCAACCACGGTGTCATCCTGAGATCCCGCACTCCTGGGGCCCCATTCACGACGCTAGTCGGGCATGGGGTAAGCCGAGCGAAGGATCTGCATTGTTGCTAGGGTGTCGATGGGGATCTCCTGTTCACGATGGCGAAAGGGTCTGCGGTTCGTCACAATCACCGAAAGCACGCACCTCACGCCGCCACCGCCCTCGTTCGCGCCCTTCTCCGTTCCACCAGAAACACCGCCACTCCCGCCCCCACCAGCACGACCGTTCCGCCCAGCACTTTCATCACCGCGAGCGGCTTGTTGGGATCGTCTCCTGCTGGAAACGCCGACAACACGATCGTCAATCCCGTGCTCACCAATCCGAGCGACGAAAGAAGAATCGCCACCCGCTTGCCTCCCGGCACGCACCGCACGTCCGGCCCAACTGGCCGGCTTTGCAGCTTGATCGTCGCGCCAAACAGAAACAGGTAGGGCAGAAAAAACGAAATAATGCCCATCGCGACCAGCACATCGTACGCGCTGCGCACCGTTGTGCCCGCCTGTCCTGCCAGCGCCACCACGATTCCCGCCAGCCCGTAGACGCCGATCGCCACCCACGGCGTGCGATAGCGCGGATGAATCCATCCGAACGCTGCCGGCAGATAGTGATCGATCCCGGCAACAAACGGCAGCCGCGATGTCGACGATAGATACGCTGCGGCTCCTCCCACAGCATTCAGCCCCACCAGTAGCGCCACAGGGGCCAGCAGCCACTCCACCCCTGCACGCGTACTCAACGCGCGAATGCCGTTCACAAATCCATCCGGGCCGCCCACCGCATCCGGTGGCAATGCCGCCAGCAGCGCCCCTGTCCCTCCGATATATGCAAAAGCCAGAATTGCTCCGCCCACGAGAATTGCCCATGGAATCGCGCGCCGAGGGTTCTCCATCTCACCGCCCATCGCCGAAGCTGCTTCCAGTCCGCTGAAGGCAAAAAACACACTCGACCAGAACACCGCGTTGTCGAGCGTCCAATGCGGCGCAAAACTTGCCAGTGGATACTTGATTGCCGGCCCGAACCTCCAGTACGACACGGCGGCCAGCGTCAGCAGCGCGGCCATGGGCACAAGCGCACCCAGCGAACTCACGTTGTTCAACCACTTCCCCGCGTTCACCCCGCGAATATTCAAGAGCGTGATCATACCGAGCCACACGATCGAGAACGCGAGATAGTAGAGCGGGTTCGTGCGCAGTGCCTCGCCGCGCGCGCCGAAGGCGAAGAGCGCCGACGCCGCCCCAAAGTAGAGCACCCCCGAGAAGTACGGCAGATTGCTCATCCAATAGGTCCACGCGGCAATGAATCCGGCAAAGTCGCCGAACGCCTCGCGCGTCCACACGTAGATTCCGCCCTCATCCGGCAGCCGCGACGACAGCTCCATCACACTTGCCGCCAGCGGGACAAAGAAGCACGTCAGCGCCGCGACCCAAACCACCAGGATGCTCGGCCCCGCTGCGGCCGCCGTTGCTGCCCAGCGGACACTCAGTCCGCTCACGACGTAGAAAAGCACCAGATCGCGAAAGCGAATCCCTCGCCTGAGTGTCGGAGCCTGCGTCATGTACGGCGGAGCATACCAGACCCGCGCCCACCGAACAATCGGAATCCCATGACAGCACAGGACTTCGACGACCTCCGCCCCTGACGAGCTTCCATCGCTCCGGCCCTGTCCGGAAGCGGTCAGGCCGTTCGAGTTTGGCTGCAAACCGAACTCGCCCCTTCGCCGCTTGTGCGACCGCACGTCTCCATCGTGTCATTACTTAGGGTTAAGAGCCACAGACCGTCTTATGCCGAATCAAGGCGGCTTTGGGGGAACATTGAATATTGGGCGTCCTTCGAGTGGATTGGCAGACCGAAGGATGTTGGGCCCTCCCCCGAGGTTCTTGTTGAAAAGGCAATCCATGTGGATCGTTGAATGCGGCTGTCCGTTGCGTACGAGCAATGATACCCGCGATGTAGGCCGAAGACCGCGCCTTCGCGTTTGAACATCCAACGATCGACACAGAGGCAGGCGATACAGGTGGAAAACGGTGATGCAAGCTCTCACGATGATCCTTCGAAAACATTGCTTTCGTTTTCTGTTCGTCGCGTGCGCTGTTTCGCTCGTCATCCAGGCAATCAGTCTGGCCTCCTCTCCTGAGAGAGCGACCCTCTCCAATATCCTGATTGGCCTGATGGGCGCCCTGGCCGTGGCCGGATGTGTCTATGCCGCCCTGCGCTTCGACGGCGCAAGAAAGCTCTGGCTTCTGCTCGGATTTGGGTTCTTCCTCTCCGTGCTCGGCCAGTTGTTTGCCACATATTACGAAGTTTCCACGGGCAAAAACACGCAGAGTACGGCCATCAATCCAGACTTTCTCTTCTTCGCCTACGGCATTCCCATCTTGTTGGCTGTCTGCGCCGGGAGCAACGAAGAGGGCTTGAAGCCTCTCTTGTGGCTCGATGCCGCGCAGGCAACCATCGCCGCGACTCTTACCTACGTGCAGATTTTCTCGGCCCTGCCTGCGTTCGGCGGCCGCATCCCAATCTCCGCAACGCAGCTCATGTATCTCTACAACTTCGAGAACTTCATTCTTGCTGGAGCCGTCACGCTGCGCCTCATTGCCGAACCTCCGCCCCGCAAGAAGCGCTTCTATCAGGATCTGGCCCTCTATCTCTGGACCTACGCCTTTGTCGCTCTTATTAATGGCTATCTCGAGTTGGAGCGCAGTCTACCCGACGGGCTGCAGGACACGGCATGGGGCTTGCCCTATCTCGCCTTTCTCGGTATGCTCGCGTTCCGCTCGGATGGGGAATCGGCGACAGCCTCTGTGACAAAGAAGAGACAGACTCTGGACCTGCTCATCGACAACCTAAGTCCGATTCTGTTTACCCTTGCCATCGCACTCATGGGCGTGATGGTCGCCGCGGGACACAAGCTCTTTGCCTTCACCTGCATCGCCACGGTCGTTTTGCTCTACGGCATTCGCGCCGCACTGTTGCACGGCAAGTACGCTCTTTCGCAAGAGGAGCTCACCAAGGCTGCAACCGCACTTCTTGAGGCCAACGATCAGCTCCTCGCCATGTCCATCCGCGACAGCCTCACGGGAATCTACAACCGGCGTCATTTCGATGAGACTCTTCTGCAGGAGTGGAACCGCTCGCGGCGCATCCGGCAGGCGCTATCCCTATTGATGATCGATGTGGATTGCTTCAAATCCCTGAACGACCGTTATGGGCATCAGACCGGCGACGAGTGCCTGCGCACCATCGCCTCCGAGATCGCGAGCCACCTGAAGCGGCCGGATGACCTCGTTGCCCGCTATGGCGGAGAAGAATTCGCAGTGATTCTGCCCGGCGCAAATCCCCAGGGGGCGCTCACCGTCGCGGAGCGTATCCGGTCCTCGATCGAAAGCATCCGCATCCCAAACGAAGATTCACGCGTCGGTCGGAACGTTACTGTGAGTGTCGGCATCTCCACGGAGGAGAACTTTATTGAGCCCGATGCAAGAGCGCTCCTCATGAGAGCCGATTCTGCCCTCTACGAGGCCAAGACGGCGGGCCGGAATCAGTGCCGGACACAAGGCGAACTGTGGCGTCCCGAGTCGTCGCTCCCATCCGGCAAGGCCGACCCCTCGTCGGAATCGTCCTGCACCTTGGTCTGACAGCCCGGCCGTCAGCTTCTATCCAAATCCTTCAACACCGCCATCGCTGCGTTCCGCCCATTGATCCCGATCACGCTTCCGCCTGGATGTGTGCATGCCCCGCAGAGGTACATCCCACGCATCGGCGTCCGCGCCGCCAGCCGGTTGGCCCACATATACGGGGGCAGGCATTCGCCCTGAAAAATGTGTCCGCCTGTCAGCCCCACCTTCTTCTCGATATCTGGCGGTCCCAAAACCTGCGCGTCGATGACCGCATCGCCATCCAGTGCATCTACGCCAATGTTCGAACAGAAGCGGGCAAGGGAACTGAGCGCCAGCCTCCGCACCTCGTCGCGCCGCTGATCCCACGTGTCGCGCGCAAACATGTAGGGAACATACTGCGCGAAGACGCTCATGGTGTGCGTTCCCGCAGGAGCAACGGAGCTGTCATGCACACTCTGGAAGTACAACTCGCACCACAGATGCTCCGGCAGCTCGCCGCGCCGTGCCGCCGCATATCCTGCCTTCCACTCGTCCTTCGTCAGCGGTGCATTGATCTGCCCGTAGTGGTGCGGCTCGTTCGTTCCCGGCCGCGCTGTAAAGTTCGGCAGCTCGCGCAGATGCACATTCAGCTTCACTGTGCATCCCTCGATCGGGATCTGCGCGACTTTTATGCGCCATGCAGAATCGGCGGCGTCTCCCAACAGCTTCAACGTCGCCCGTGGATCGGCATTCGACACGACAACTCGCGCCGCGATCCGCTCGCCACCTTCCAGCTCCACGCCTTCGCCCGGCAGAATCTGCGCCACCGGCACGCCCGCTGCCACTGTCGCTCCAGCTTCACGCGCCGCGTCACAGAAGTAGAACGACACCATCCCCATGCCGCCCTGCACATAGCCCCACATGCCCGGCATCCCGCCCAGCCGCCCCGAAGCATGATGAAACCGAATGGACGCTGTGCCCTTGTCGAATGGGCTCGCGTTGGTCCCGATCACGCCCTGCCCGAGATATGCCACCTGCAGCCGCTCGTCCTTCAGATAGCGCTCCACAAACTCTGCCATCGACCAGTCAAAGAGCAGGGACCGCGCCTCGTCATCGCCGCCCAGCCGCTCCTCGATCTCCTCTCGTGTCGGCGCCGGACCGACCCAGGCGTCGCGCGCCCATGCGACTCTCAACCGAGCCGCAGGGTCGTCCCCTCGTTCCCGTTCGTTGCCGCCTTTGGGACCGGGTCGCAGCGCATCGCGCAGCCTCCTGACCACATCGCTCATGGCGCGGAACCCCTCGACATCGCCAGGGCTCAGCCGCCGCACCTCTTCCTCGCACCGCGCGTCATCGTCCCATAGCTGAATGCTTTCGCCATCGAGAAAGGGCACGAAGAGCCCATTCACTGCCGGAGTCCACCTGAACCCGCGCCGCGGCAGTTCCAGCTCTTCAACCACCAGCGGATGCAACAACCCGGCAAGATAGGCGCATGGCGACATACGCACCCCGGGAAACGGCTCTTCGATCGTGCACGCTCCGCCGACACGTGTCCGGCTTTCGAGCACCAGTACACTCCGGCCTGCTCGAGCCAGATACGCCGCGCACGCCAGCCCATTGTGGCCTGCGCCCACCACAATCACGTCCCAGGTCTTCGCTACGATTGCGCGAATCGGCGCCGGCAGTCCTACTTCGCCCAGCACTGCTGCGGTCGGTGAACTCACGTGTTCTACGCTAACACCCGGCCTCCACGCCAATCGCTTGCCTCACAGGCCGCAGATCAGTGCGCAGCAACCGCCAGTGGAAACTCTGTCGCTCGCGTGTGCCCTGAATTGGGATCGACAACGGCCGCGCGCAGATACACCACCCCCGCCGGTACATCGAACGTCTCCTTCATATGCAGCCCGGTCTTCTCGATTTCCGTGTATTGTGCGTCGCTCAAGTGAATCGGCAGGACTTCATAGATGTCGTTCAGAACGGCTCCTTCGGCGTCGTACACATCGAGCGCTGCAGCCACCTCGGCACTGCGTGTCCCGTCGTCCGCTGTCGTGAAAGCAATCCCCGCGGGATCGACGTCCCAGTGAAAGTCGTAGCGCACCACCGGCCCCTTCAGCTTGGCCGCTTCGTTGCCGATGCGATCCTCCGGCTGAACAGGCTGAGCCCCAGCTTCCCGCACCTGCACATGGAACGGAATCTGCGTGGAGTCCGGTGCACCGCGTTTCATCGCCTCCCGCAGTGGGTCGGCGGAATACGTCACTTGCGACCGCTTCACGGTTCGGTCCGGATCTTCGGCATAGTATCCGCGGCGGTAATCCAGCTTGACGCTCGGCTGGCTCACCAGCACGTCAATCTTGCGCAGGTTGCCGTCGTATCGGCGATCGCTGGGCGCATAGGCAATCGAGTAGTAGTCGCTTCCGATCGCTTGCACCTTGCCTACTGCCCCAGCCAGTCCATTCGTGTTGTAGAGCGCCCTTCCGCCAGTCGCTTCCGCCAGGTTCGACATCGACATATGATTCCCGGCAAGATTCATCTGCGACGCCATCTCCCGGTTCCCGGCCGCCGTTCCGCTCGACACAGGATCGCCACCCTGCCTGTTCGGATCAACCATCGCAGAGCCGCCGGAGCTATGGAACGAGGGCCCGCCACTGGAAGGATCGCCCATCATGCCTGGCCCCGCCGTTGGCGCCGAACCGGCGCCGTATGCTGGCGGGGTGGCGAGCCCACGCGCATCAATCGGGTAGACAGCGATGCGTCCCAGAGTCATCACATTGGCCAACTGTTTCAATTCAGCGCTGTAGTCCACTCGCCCCGTCGCAGCCGTGACCAGCGAAAAATCCGGATTGATCGTCCAGGGCACTGACCCTGCAAACCAGATCAGGCTTTTCCGCCCCGGAATGTCCGCTAGATAAGCTGCGATGGCGTTCAACGCATCCAGCGTGTAGCGGACACGTAACTCGTCGCCCAGCGCCGAGGGTCCGTTGCCAAACCGCAGCAGGCTCTGGCGCACGGTCATAATGTTCATCCCCGTCGACATCAGTCCGCCGGGTCCAATCGCCGTCGTCGTTGGGTACGACCGGTTACTCAGCGCCGCTTTCAGAATCGTCGGATCGCTGGTGAATCCCTGGACCAGCTGCAGCCGGTCTCCAAAGGTGAAGATCGCCATGCGCGTGCCCGGTGGAATGCTCTTGAGATACTCGGTCATCTGCGCATGGACATACGACTGCTGATCGAATCGCGTATTGACCGCATCGAGCAGCAGAACCAGCAACGGTCCGCCGTCCGGCACTGCACTCACATTCGTATAGGTATCTGGGGGGAGTTGGGGCTGCGGCAGCGCGTTTGAAGCCCGATCGTCCGGTCCATGCTCCTCAAAGAATGCGATTTCCTGCGGCTTTCCGTTCTCAAGCAGCTGGAATGCAGACTTCCCCAGCCCCTTGACCGGCTGTCCATGCTTGTCTGTCACCACAACGTCGACAACGACATTGCGGACCTCTTCCTTCAGGGTGAACTCCGGTTGTTGGGGATCCTGGCTTGTGTTCGATGCGGGAGTCGTTTGCGCGACAAGAGATGACGCCAGGAAGAATAGAAGAACCTGAGAGCGTGCCCACATGGGATACCTCATCGTGTCTCTAGCCGGTTCGAATCGGCCATGCAACCGTTCTGAGAACGCGCGTTCAACCCTTAGACGGGTGGAGAACCGGTCGAGGTTATGCTACTTCACGCGGATGTCCCCGTCTGCATCCACCACCAGGTCATCGCCTTGTATCTGGACCGACTGAATCTTCAACCGTTCCAGCGACACCTTGTACCCCGACGATGCGGTCGATCCCTCCAGCGCCTTGCGCAGCAGATCCGCCGCATTCACCTTCATGCACGAGGGCACCTGATGGCTCAGGAAGGGCGCCAGCAAGAAGTTGAGCTCTCGCCGATCGCTTACCCGGACCACCTGCGCATCGCGGAACCCGATCGTCTCGCCCTCCCCGTAGGGTTCCAGCGATACCTCGGAGGTCGGCGCCAGAGAGAACCCCAAACACGCCCCGCCCACCGCCTGACCCAGCCGTGCGTGCGTCTTGACCCGCACCACGATCCGGTCCTGTACGAAACTCAGCTCGGCGTCGTCGGCATAGACCCAGCAGGCCGAATGCACACTGCCCTTCAGAAAGTACCGGCCATCGGGACCGCTGAACAGCTGCTGCTTCAAGGTGCGCTGCAGTGCTTCGCGCCCCACCTTCAACTCCACCGCTCGGCAGGGGGTCAGGCAGCCGGCAAGCGCAGCCAGTCCGAGAACCAGACCCCTCCCCTTTGTTGTCATGGAAGGAATCGTTTCACGGGCGGTGTGGCTGGGGCCAGTTTTGCACAAATTTTAGGGTGTCCTGTTTCCGCACACTGCCGTATGCAAACCCTCGCAACCCTAAGCCGGGCTATAAGATAGGTGCGAAATGTGATCTCCATCCAGACTTGATCCTAATTGCCTCAAAATCATCGATTTACTATTGAATTTTGGAGGAAAAATACATAAAATAGCTTCAGTAATGTTCCCTTGGACCCAGAGGAATCCCCAGCCAACGTCCGAGGATGCTCAGCAAATCAATCCTTCTCTAAGGACAACAAAAACAATGGCAAAGCGTCGTGGAAATCCGAACTGGGGCAAGCCGGAGCCCATTGGGCCGGTTGTGCCGACTGTCACCTCCTTCGAACAGATCGTTAAGGAGTTCAAACTTACCCCGGATCAGTACATCCGGTCGACCCGTCTTCGCGAATGGGCCCGCCGGAACAAGAACTCGAAGTATATCCCGGAGGCCCTCCTTGAGGCCTGGGGCTTCGAGATCGAATCGACGTTGTAGGATTTCTCGGTCAGGTCAAAAAGCGCCGCCCTCGAGCGGCGCTTTTGCTTTGGGCCGGTGCTTTTGCTGTTAGGCGCCGCTCTTCCTCCTGCGAACTGCACCTTCGCTCTGGCTCGGCACCTGATTCCGTCAAAACCCTCCGATTAATTTGTAGACCCTCCGCAGCCTTTCCTTTGCGGTCCCCTCGTGGGATCGGTCAGAATAAAACTAGTCATGCCAGAATCCTCGCGCCCCATCGAGCCTCCTTTTACCGACGTCCCCGGTGCCCTCGCCGAGATTCGCGCTGGCCGCATGGTTGTGGTCGTCGATGACGAGGACCGCGAGAACGAGGGCGATCTGACCCTGGCCGCCGAGCACGTCTCTCCCGAAGCTATCAATTTCATGGCCCGTTACGGCCGTGGCCTCATCTGCCTCACTCTTACCGAAGAGCGCGCCGACTATCTGCGCCTCTTCCCCATGACCCAGCAGAATACTTCGCGCTTCGGCACAGCTTTTACTGAGTCGATCGAGGCCCGCGAAGGCGTGACCACAGGCATCTCGGCCTTCGACCGCGCCCATACCATCCGCACTGCCATCGACCCCAAATCCACATCGGCAGACCTCGCCCGCCCCGGCCACATCTTTCCCCTGCGCGCTCGCCGCGGCGGCGTTCTGGTGCGCGCTGGCCAAACCGAGGCTTCCGTGGACCTGGCCCGCATGGCCGGCCTCACTCCCGCGGCCGTTCTCTGCGAGATCATGAAGGACGACGGTACCATGGCCCGCGTGCCCGATCTCATCCCGTTTTGTGGCGAGCACGGCCTCCGCATTCTTACCGTTGCAGAACTGATCCGCTACCGCCTTCGCCACGAGCGCTACATCGTCCGCGCCGGCGAGACGCTCCTCCAGACCAGCTATGGCGAGTTCCGCATGATCGCCTACGAAAGCGAAGTCAACGGAGGTGAAAGTCACATCGCCCTTGTACGCGGCGATCTCTGTCCCGGATGTCCTGCATTTCATGAAGGTCCATCGGGCCAGCTCACTCCTTCCGGCGCCTCCCGGCCCCCTTGCTCCCATCCTGTGCTGGTACGCGTCCACACGCGTTGCACCGCTGGTGACGTTTTCGCCGCCGACTGCCACTGCCGCGAGGTTCTCGATCAGTCCATGCGCACCATTGCTGAAGAGGGCTGCGGCGTCATTCTCTACCTGCACAACACCTCGCGCGGCTTCGACATCGACCGCGCTCCCGCCCCCGACCCCGCCGCTGCACCAGCCTTTGACTCCGGTGGCGCGGTGATCCCCGCGAAGATCGCCGACAACCATGCTTCGCGTATCGTCC
Organism: uncultured Occallatibacter sp.; assembly: GCA_964585715.1. GTDB lineage: Bacteria > Acidobacteriota > Terriglobia > Terriglobales > Acidobacteriaceae > Telmatobacter. The sequence continues at coordinate 10,338 of CAZPEZ010000001.1, read as the reverse complement.
TTCATCAGGAGATGCGCGTCCGCGAAGGCTCTCAGGCACGCTCCGGCCGCATCCTTCGCGCCATCGGCCTCGGTGGCCAGATCCTGTCCGACCTCGGCATCCAGCGCATCCGCCTGCTCTCCAACACGCCCATGCATATTCCCGCCCTCGAAGGCTTTGGCCTCGAAATCGTCGAGCAGGTTCCCATCCCCGTCGAAGAGTGCAGCCGGGTGGGACTGGTATAGAAGACGGCTCGGAAGGCTAGAGAAACCACGCGCTACGGAGCATTGGTGCCCGCGCCTCGGCTCGCTGTGGGATATTCTTGGACGTAAATTGCTCTGCGGAAGGGCGGAAGCCACGCATCGAATTGAACTGGCGGAAGACTCGACGATGAAAGACAGGCTTTCCGAGTAAATGCCACTGTGTATTTCGGATGGACCACCGGTGTGAAGGGCGCAAAGTCCAATCTGCAGGCATCGGCAACTTGAGGAATTGCAGGATGAGGTTCATAGGCGATTGCCGGAATCGCGATTCGTGAGTCGTTGATATGCCCGCCTTCTTCCACCTGCGTCCAGCCGTCGTATTCAAACCCGCCTTGAATCTGATCGCGCCGCACGCCTGTGGCACGTACCGAATCGATCGCCGCCAATCGGGCTCTCTGCCAGGCGAACCAGTCGTGCGTCCCCGCAATCGCAAGCAGTGTGTAGACAGAGAGTGTGACAACCGAACTCCAGGGAAGATCTGGAGCGATGGACTGCTGATACAGCCGAATAAGGAAAACGATCGCTAAAGGAATGAGAGGCAGTAGGTACCTGTCTCCGACAGATGCGTGCATCGATCGCGGCAGCAGAACCAGAATGTAACTGAGAGTAAAGGGGAGGGTGAGCCAGAAGAACTCATGCCAATCGGCTGAAGCCAAAGAGCCTTGGCGATCGCGGAGTCTGCTGCGGGTCCCCAGGATGAATACCATGCAGGTCCCGGCGAGCAGTCCCGAGATAGCTAAGGAAACTGGCGCGGGCAGGATGCTCTGGCCCATGTTCGGAAGCATCTGGGCATCTCTTGTTGTTGCGAACTCAGAATGGAGCACGTCCTGGATCCAGGGCAACGGCCAGGCGACCTTCCACTGAAACAGAACCCAGTCCAGAACCACGCAGGTCGTGATGGCGAAGGACGCAGCATTGAATCTGCGGAGTTGCGGGAGCCACCCGACCAGGATGGGATAGACCAATAAAAGAAGGCAGAGCAACTCGCCAAACATTTTTACCAGGCCGAGAATGACTGCGCCTTGAAACTCGAGGCGCGAGCCCTTCAGAATACTCTCCGATATGGCGTAAGGCTGACCCGCATACCAGCGCAAACAAAAGTACACAAAGCAGGTTGTGCCAACAAACAGCAGTGCAGTGGTCAAGAGCACTCCGCGCCGCTTACGCAAGAGCCATCCGGTGCTTGGCACGATCACAAGGGCTCCAAGCCACGCTGTCTGCCGCGCGGTTCCTCCAGCGGCGTCTTCGATCGCCGCCAGGCAAAGCCAGACGATCGTAGCTCTGGCGTCGTGCGCCGCACACGCGCGTTGGCAGCAGTAGAGACAAAGCAGCGTGATGAACAAGCCGGGAACATCCGACATGTAGCTGACTGCAAGCGGCACATAGAGCGGCGAGAGTCCCAGCGCTAACGTGCCGATGGCTGCATTCCGCGGAGTGATTCCAAATCGAATCTGAATCGAGTGAAAGAGAATGACCGTTGCAAGCGCAATGGGTACGGTTGAGAGCTTGACCGTAGTGAATGAGAATCCGAACAGTCGGATAAATAGGGCGCCCCAGACAATCTGCCACCCTAACATTGCCGTGGCCCATCCGTTGTACACAAAATGGCCAGTCTGCGCGAATACCTGGGCGGTCTTGATGTAGGACCAGTCGTCGATAAAGCCCATCTCCGCAACCGGCCAGGCGATCAAGAAACAAGCTGCGCACACCATGACGCAGATCAGCCCGTTGCGCGGCGTGTGCATCAGTCTAGTCATTCACTCAAAAGACATGCATGGGGTGATTGCCAGCGAGACAGCGAATCGTCAGATTCCTGCGCTCGACCCGTTGAACAGGATCTGACGAGAGTCAACATAGAAGCGGTAGTCTTCAATCGGAATAATAAGGCGCTGCACACGAAGGTTAAAAAGCATGAGAACGAAAGATAGAGTGAAACTCAGAGTTTGCACCAGAATGATCGACATTCCGAACACAACGGTGGTCGCCCATCCAGGGGTTGCATGTCTGGGAAAAAAAATCCGGAGCGTCAGAACGAAAACAATGGAGATCGAACTGAAGACGAATAATCCGAAGGTGAGGAAAAGAAGCCGCACAAAAATAGTCTCGGCGTACACAGATATTCCGCTCAGACCATGGACGACCAGGGAAGTAAGATTCATCTTCGATTTCCCGGCGTATCGCTCCGAGCGATCGATGAAAACGGATTTGATCGGAAACCTCGAGTGGAGAATGGCTGCGGGAAGATTGTTCCAGAGATCGGATATCCGTACGAGTCTCTTTGCAAACGAATTCGACAGGAGGCAGAAGTTGCCAAATGCAATCTGATGGCCCGTCAGGATATTGAAAAGCAATTTATAGAGCAGGTAGGAAAGTTTGAAGGTCCAGTTTGCGGTTCGCTTGCCGCGTCGCGCCACCACGCAGAAGTCCGTAGCGTCGCCTGCCGCATCCAGCATCTGCCTGATCGCCGCAGGTGAGTCCTCTCCATCGGCATCCATTACCAGAATTGCGTCCGCGTCGGCGTCTTCGACCGCAAGGCAAAGACCCACGGCGATCGCTCGCTGGTGGCCCATGTTGGTCGACAGATGTACAACGTCAACGCACTGGAGGTGGGTGACAAGGTCGGTGTTCAGCAGGGCGGCTGGCGGAGGCAGGGTGGAGCCGTCGTTGATGGCGCTGACGGTTAAGCTGAGGGAGAGCGTGCCTGCAACCTGATCGAGTTCGCGAAGAAGGATTCCGAAAGACTCCCAGTCGTTGAAGACCGGCACGACAATTCGCAACGCCTTCACTGTCTGCCTTTCATCCAGCTTGGACACGATCCGCACAAAAGGTTCGTGGCTGCCCTGTCCATTCCGACTGATGCGTGGCACCAGTATACAAAAGGGTGAAATCGGAACGTCTGCTATTGGATGACCTCCTCCAGACTCTCGCGCGCCCCGGTCGTAGCAGGAAATACATCGCTCTCGTGTGACGGATTTGCGCGTGTTCCTTGCATTCTCGCCCCGGATATCCACGCCAATCTGTATGATGGGTACGCAAGTCTTCGGGGCGGCCTAATCGTCGGATATGGTCAATATTGACCATACTTCGTCCGGCGAAACCTGTAAAATAAGCAAAACAGTCTAAGGGAATTCTCGAGCGGAACGCCCCCTCAACGGAAATCACGCGGAAGTGCACCCCGCCATTGATTTTTCCGACATACAGAGATGCTCTCTGGGACCCTCAAACTCGCACCGGAAATGAGCGAACCCTATGAGCGTTCACCTGGTCAACCCCAGCGACAATTCCTTTGGCACAGCAGTCATCACGCCCCGATGGCTCTTCGTCCTTGCTGCAGCTACCCCGGCCACTGCAGGCGACCCCATCCTGATCGATGAGTCCCTCGAGCAGATTATCCCCGAGTCCATTCACCCCGGTGACATTGTCGGCATCAGCGTCCACACCGGAAACGCTCTGCGCGGCTACCAGGTGGGCCGCATGGCCCGCAGCCGCGGCGCGTGGGTCGTCTACGGCGGCATTCACGCCACCCTCTTTCCTGAAGAAGCATTCGAGCGCGGCGAAGCGCATGCCGTCGTCACAGGCGATGGCGATCTCGCTTGGGCCAAGGTCGTCAACGATTGTCTCGCCGGCAAGCCTGGCCGTGTCTACGAAGGCGGAAGGCTCGACGGCAGCGAATTCCTACCCGCACGCTGGGACCTGATGGCTCCCGAAAAGTATATGTGGGCCTCCGTGCAAACAATCCGCGGCTGTCCCAAGCACTGCTCCTTCTGCAGCGTCTGGCGGACCGACGGCCAAAAGCCTCGCCAGCGCAATCACCAGCGTGTGATCGATGAAATCATCAACCTGCGCCGTATCGGCTTCCGCTTCATCGCCCTCGCCGACGACAACTTCTATCCCGTCACGCTGACCGACCTTCGTCTCGCACGCGAGCAAAAGAATCAAGCCAAGCTCGATGAGCTCATGGCCATCCGTCACGAGCGCTTTCAGTTGATGGAAGAACTCGCCAAGCTGCCCAAAGACATGGTCTTCTTCACCCAGATCACCATGGAAGCCGGCGAAGACGGCGCCTATCTCGACGCCATGCACAAGGCCAACATCAAGGGTGCGCTCGTAGGAGTCGAAGCGGTCACTCCCGAAGGCCTCAAAGCGGTCTTCAAGGACTGGAACTACTCCGGCGAAGCCCTCGCCCGCCAACTCCAGACCTTCAAGCAGCACGGCGTTCACGTCCTCGGCTCGTTCATCTTCGGACTGCCCACGGACAAGCCGGCTACCTTCGATGCCACCGTGGAAATGGCGCTCAAAGCCGGCGTCACCTTCGCCCAATTCGTGATGATGACGCCGTTCCCAGGCACGGTCGACTTCGGCCGCTGGGAGAAGGAGCAGGCCAAAGATCCCATGATGGTTGGCGACGTGCCCATCACGCGCTACTGGCTCATTCCCACCGAAGTGCGCCCCAAGATGTTTACGCCGCACCCCACTATGAGCTCCGACGAGATTCGCCAGCGCACCCAAAAAGTGTGGGACCGGTTCTACACGTGGGGCGCCATTTGGGAGCGCTCAGCCTGTACGCCCACTCTGCGCGCCCGCCTCGGTTTCATCTTCCTGTCGAAGCTCTATCGCCAGATGTACGCAGGCACCGGTATCTCCACTGATAGCGCACGCCGCAAGAAGTCCAAACGCTGGGCGCGTTGGACAGCTCATCAGTGCAAGAAGCTCTTCCGCGCCAAGGCCATGCCCGAGTTAGCTGGACCCGTATGGCCCGAAAGGCCATTACCCTCGATCAGCCAACCCGCATTTGCCACCGCCCAAGGCAACTCAATCACCGGCCCCTTCGTCGTCATGCCCGACAACTAGATCGCGCCCAAAGCGGCCGTCATCCTGAGCGGAGCGCAATCGAGTCGAAGGACAAGCAGTTGTGTTGATCACATCGTCAATCAGCACGAACATGGGTGCCCCGGAGCCTGCCCTGAGCGCAGCCGAAGGGTCTGGATTTTCAGACCTGGGAAAGCGACGAACCTCCGTCCGGCGCTTGTCTATTGAGGGAATTCAATCGGCACGAACATGGGTGCCCAGGTCTCGCTTCTGAGACCTGGGAAAGCAACGAACCCCAAAGGCCACGGCATGCAATGCCTGCGTAAGCGGCGTCCGCCCCGCGCCGCAAAGCTTTCGACTGCACTAACTCAGTGGCGCGCAAGCGCCAGGTGGCCCTACCTCAGGTGCCTACCAGCCGAGGACATACGCAAACACCAGCGGAGCCACAATCGATGCGTCGCTCTCGATGATGAACTTCGGCGTCTTCTCGCCCAGCTTGCCCCAGGTGATCTTTTCGTTGGGCACCGCGCCGGAGTACGACCCATAGCTCGTCGTCGAGTCCGAGATCTGGCAGAAATATGCCCACAGGGGCACATGCTCGCGCTGCAGATCCTGGTGCAGCATCGGTACCACGCAGATCGGAAAATCGCCGGCAATGCCGCCGCCAATCTGGAAAAACCCGAGAGGCGTCTTTGCTGTCGTGTTGGTGTACCACTCCGCCAGCTCCATCATGTACTCGATGCCGGTGCGCACCGTGTGCACCTTCTTCACATCGCCCGAGATGCAGTGGCCGGCATACATATTCCCCAGCGTCGCGTCTTCCCAGCCCGGCACAAACATCGGAAGATTCTTCTGCGCAGCGGCCAGCAGCCAGCTGTTCTTGGGGTCGATCTGATACGACTTCTCCAACCCGCCCGAGAGCAGAATCTTGTACATAAACTGATGCGGGAAATACCGCTCGCCCGCCTGGTCAGCCTTGACCCACTCCTGCAGCACCTCATTCTCGATGCGCCGCATCGCTTCCATCTCGGGGATGCAGGTGTCGGTCACGCGGTTCATGTGCCGCGCCAGCAGCGCGGCCTCATCGGCCGGCGTCAGGTCGCGATAGTGGGGAACGCGCTGATAGTAATCGTGGGCCACCAGGTTGAACACGTCCTCTTCCAGGTTCGCGCCCGTGCAGCAGATACCGTGAATCTTGTCCTGGCGAATCATCTCGGCCAGTGAAAGGCCCAGCTCCGCGGTGCTCATCGCACCCGCGATGGTGACAAACATCTTGCCGCCAGCCGCCAGGTGCTTGTTGTAGGCCTCTGCGGCGTCGACAAGTGCTGCTGCATTAAAGTGCCGATAGTGGTGCTTGATAAACGAAGTGATTGGTGCTGACATTTCTTCTTTTTTCTTAACTCCCGTTCAATAAACTACCACAAATAAATCAGCGGAAAATGAACGCGAACCGCGCAAGAATGTGGGCGATTCTAAGGGGCGAGCCCATCGGCGCGCGCAATCAATCGCCATCTGTCGCATCTCGGCAAGAGACGCAAAGCTTTCGCCCGGACGGCCGATCTCTACGGCTTTGACAGCAGGTCCGGCTTGCCGGTCGTCAGATCCACCGGCACCGAAACATGCTCGAGCACGATCAGCCATTTCCCGCCGATCTTCCGGTACACATCTGTGATCCGCACCGCTATCTCCGAAGCTGTCCCGTCCTTCGCCGTCATCGTTCCGTCCTCGACATAGTGGCTATACGCTGTCGATCCATCCACGGCGATGCTCACCTCGGAGATCGTGTTGTGGATCGGGCCAGGGAACTGCGCGAACAGTTCCCGCCAGTCCTTCTTATAGGCATCCCAGCTCGGGTACTCCCGTGGCGGCACCAAATCGAAGACGAACAGCTGATCGCCCGGTGCGTAGCAGGACATCACGCCATCCAGATCGTGCGCCTCGAACGCCTTGCGCTCGCGCTCGATCAGCGCCGCAATCGCATCCTTCTCGCTCGACGCGGATGCCGCCGTCGCTAGGGCAGGGAAAAACAAGGCCGCGAGGGCCAGGAATGTCACGGACACAAAACTGAAACGCGTCACAGAAACCTCCAGTGCGATGAACTGTCCTTTTCGGGGAGAGCGCAATCCTACCACAAATCAAGGAGCGGAAGAATCCGCAAAGTCGATGGGCGCAGCTCCTTGAGAGCCTTTGCCCTATCGGCGATAATGCACTGCACATGGCGAACCTTTCGAGGTGATTCTGAGTCAAGACTTGCGCAACCTCGTCGATCAACTTGAAGCAGAGTCCGCGCGGCTCACACCGAGTCAATTGCGCGAACGCATCGAAATCCTCGATCGGCTCGACGCGCTGTTCGGCGATCGAAACGCTCCCGTATTCCAAATCGAGCCCGAACATGCTGCAGCCCTCCCTCGAGCAGAGGCACTTCGGGCACAGCTTGAAGCACTGAACGTCGACCTCTATCGATCGATCCGCACCGAAATACAGTGCGGCACGGAGCCCGAACTCTTGCTTCAGCTCGCGCAAGAGTCCGTTGCGAGTCAAACTCCTGCCGGCGGCCTGAGCTTTGACTATCTCGATGAGCTCCTCAGCGGCGTTCTCGCTCTCGAAGAGCCCGACCCGCCACCCGCGCATCCGCCCGACGGTATGGTCTTCTACCAGCCCACGCCCGCGCGCCACATCTTCCGGCTCCTCAACCTCACTGTACTCACTCAGGCCGACGTCCTTGTCGATCTCGGCTCCGGCCTTGGCCATGTCCCTCTGCTCGCAGCCATCTGCACCGGCGCTCGCTGCGTGGGCATCGAGCGCGAAGAAGCCTATGTCTCCCTCGCCCGACGCTGCGCGCAACAACTCAATCTCGACCGCGCTTCGTTTCTCCAGCAAGACGCACGTCAAGCCGATCTCTCCCGAGGCACGGCCTTCTATCTCTACACGCCCTTCACTGGCGCGATCCTGTTTGATGTGCTAAGCAAACTCCAGCACGAAAGTAAATCGCACCCCATCCGCATCTGCACCTTCGGCCCCTGCACAGAAGCCATCGCAAAGGAGCCTTGGCTCGAGAGCGATGGCCAGCCCGATCCAGATCACATCACGATCTTCTCAACGCGGCGCAGCGTTTCCGCCTGAATCACCGGTCGCTCCAACCGCGCTTCTCGCCCCTCATCCCACCTTTCCGTCACAAACCGCATTCTGCCCTGAACGCGCCTGCGGATACTCTCGTAGAAGCTTCGAAGAGGTACACCTTGAAGACCTTGAATGCCGTTCACATCTCAATCTGCGTGCTGGCGCTGACCGCCGGCGTCACAGGCTCAGCGCAGAGCGCGCAAGCGTCGCACGAAGAACGCGTCGACCTGGGGGGATACAAGATCTTTACCTCTCAATCCGGATCGGGTTCCCCTACGGTCGTCTTCGAGTCGGGAATGGGTGAAGACACCTCCACCTGGCAGAACGTCCAGCCGGCCATCGGAAAGTTCACGCGAACGTTCGTTTACGACCGCGCGGGCTTGGGCAAATCGGAGCCGTCCCCAAAGCCTCGCACCGTCGAAGAACTCGTCCTCGAACTGCACCAGGTCTTGCAGGCAGCTGAGGTCCCCTCTCCGTACATTCTTGTCGGCCACTCGCTCGGCGGAGCAATTGTCCAGCTCTACGCGCACAACTATCCGGCCGAGATCGCGGGCATTGTCTTTGTCGATCCCGAAGACGGACGACTCCTCGACGAACTCCAGGCCCGTATGCCCCCCGAGGAATGGCAAAAGCGCGAAGAGATGCTCGATCGTATGATGGCGTCGGCCTCTCCCGCGCAGGCGGCCGAGCTGCGGGCGACCAAGGCGAGTGGCAAAGCACTGGCTGCCGCGCTGCCGCTGCCCAAGGTGCCCATTGTCTTGCTTACGGGAACCCAAAAGGACCCCAGCTTCCCGGGCAATCCCCTGGAACAAGACATCAAGCTGGAAATCCAGAATCAACTTCTGGCGCAACTACCCGGTTCCCGTCACTTCCTGGTGCCCGAGTCGCGCCACTATATCCAGGATGACGCGCCCCAGTTGGTGATCGACGCCGTGCAGGATGTGTGGAAGCAAGCCTCCCAGAGGAACAGCTCCGCGGGAACAGCCGCTCCATAGAGTGCGGCTGTCGATCGCCTCCAGCAACTTGGCACCAGTCCTGCACCCCAACCCAACTCGATCCATCCTGTGGACTCGCTCACACCTGTGCCCGTCCGGCGGATCAATTGTGTGACCCGCATCGCCGAAGAATTGTGAATTCTGTGCCCCACGAGCCATGCGTTCGTGACGAGAGTCACTGCTGCGCGCCCTCCCAATAGGTTCTCCTCAAAGGTTGTGTTCCACCCCGGCGCTCGTCCTGTGCGAGCCGCCGGCCGGAGAGACGGGCCTTTCGTGCCCCTCAGGTTCTTCTGTTCCGGAGAAAGAAGACGGCAGAATGACCCAAGCCGCGGGCCGCAGAGAGATACGGCCGCCTCGTCCCATGATTCCTGGCGCGATCCATGCCTTCGGCCAGCTCAGCCGCCTCGCAGTTCTAGCTTTTCTGGCGGCTTTTGTCCTTCTCATCGCGCACCCGCTCCTCGCCCAGACCGACTGCCTCGCCTGTCATGGCGACCTGACGATGAAGGACAACAGCGGCCTCAGCATCGGCGTCGACGGCCCGAAGTTATCCGCCAGCCTGCACGGCAACCTGAAGTGCAACGACTGCCACGCCGACATCAAAGACTACCCGCATCCCGATCACCCCGCGCCCGTGCAGTGCGCCACCTGCCACGCCGATCAGCAGAATCAGCTCAAGGGCAGCGTCCACGCTGACGGCAAGGAGCACCCCTGCACCAGTTGCCACGGCGATGCGCACGCCATCTTCCCAAAAACAGATCCCCGCTCCGCCGTCTACCCCCTGAACGTCCCCACGACCTGCGGAAGATGCCACGGCGACAACGGGGACGCAAGGAAGCACGGCCTGCCCAGCGTCCTTCCGCATTACATGGACTCGATTCACGGATTCGCGCTCAGCAAGGAAGGCCTGCTCGTTGCGGCCAACTGCCAGAGCTGCCATGGATCGCACGGCATTCTGAGCCACACCAACCCGCAGAGTCCCACGTTCAAAGCCAACATCCCGAAGACCTGCGGGACCTGCCACGCCAAAATCGACATGGACTTTGAAGAAGGAGCCCACGGCAAGGCTGTCGCGGCGGGTAAGATGAAGGCCCCTGTCTGCTCGGACTGCCACACCGCCCACGCCATCCTGCAGCCCACGGAATCGGCCTTCCGCATGCAGTCCACGCCCATTT